>CAYVRA010000018.1:0-12838 GCA_964452965.1 uncultured Saccharimonas sp. (SeqCode)
GTAATATGGGTATAAGTAGTGGGCCACCTATCATCGGCGTACAAAATATAAATAAAGCTTTTCAGGTTGGAAAAAATCAAGTTGATGTTTTAAAGGGCGTTGATTTAAATATTATGCCGGGTGAGTTTGTGATTTTATTTGGACAATCTGGTTGTGGAAAATCTACACTCTTAAATACTATTATCGGCTTAGAAAGACCTAATTCCGGTGATATTATTATTCGTGGACGAAAGCTATATGATTTAGGTGAGGATGCTAGGGCGAAAGTTCGTCAGGATAGGTTTGGTATAGTCCACCAACAAGCTAACTGGATTAAATCACTCAATGTAGTTGAAAATGTAGCTTATCCGTTAATGATATCCGGTTATAGCCGCAGAGCTGCTATCAAGCGCGCTGAAAGAACACTTGAACTTTTGAAATTAGCTGAATTTTCTAGGTATACGCCAACCGAGTTATCTGGCGGTCAGCAACAAAAAGTTTCAATATGTCGAGCTATTATAAATAATCCATGGATTATAGTCGCAGACGAGCCGACCGGTAACCTTGATACGGTTTCGGCTGATGAGGTTATGGGTATATTTAAAACTATCAATGAGCAGGCTAGAAGAACCATTTTGATGGTTTCGCATAATCCAGAATATGAAAAATATGCTACAAAAGTTATATATATGAAAGATGGAATTATCGAAAAAATAGTCAACCGTAAAGATGTAAAAATAGATGAAGACCAATATCCTAGCGATTTATTGGCTATGGCGCGGGGTGAAGTTTTATGAGGCCATCGTATCTTTTATATCTATCATATCGTAACTTGTTTTCGCATAAAATGCGTACCATATTGACTGCTAGTGGCGTGGCTATATCTGTTGCTTTTGTGGTATTTTTGATATCTTTTGCATTAGGCTTGCAGAGGATATCGACTGATCAAATATCTAATATAAATGCTTTACAAGTTTTAGATGTTAGTATTGGTAAGTCAAAGATTTTGTTGCTAAATGACGAGACGATAGATAAATTTACAAAACTTGGTAATGTTTCCGAAGCCCAGCCTCAAGTAAGCGCGGCGGCTAGGATAAAGGCTGGCGATTCAAGTATTGATGGAGTTATTTATGGTAAAAATAATTCATATTTGAAATTAGATGATACTAGAATCTCATTAGGTGAAAAGTACGAAGATAATTCTTTAGAGGGTGCTTTAATTAATATTGCGGCACAAAAACAACTCGGAGTATCGGATGTTGATATCATTGGTAAAGATATCAGTGTTGACGTTGTTATTAGGTCTGAATCTTTAGAAAAAGGTAGTAGCACCAAGACTGTCAAGGAAGATTTGAAAATCGTAGGTGTCGTAAATGATACCAGTGCTCCATTTATATATGCTCCATTGCATATTTTTACAGATAATGGCGTCGTAAACTACACCAATGCTAAGGTAAAAATGGATAGTAAAGATTATGTAAATCAGGCTAAATTGCAAATTGAGAGTATGGGCTTTAATACGACTTCAATCAAAGAGACGATTGATCAAATTAACCAGTTCTTTGCTATCTTCCAGGTAGTTTTGGTCTCATTTGGTGGCATAGCAATTATAGTTGCATGTCTTGGTATGTTTAATACGTTGACGATTAGCTTGATAGAAAAAACCAAAGAAGTTGGCTTTATGAAGGCTCTTGGTACTATGCGTAGCGATATTTATTGGATATTTACTCTTGAGTCTATGCTGATTGGGCTGTTTGGTAGTGTTGCCGGCGTGGTAATAGGCTTGGGCGCTGGTGGTATATTGAATTACGGTATATTTGCTTTAGCTAGTGGATCCGGTAACCAGGCTGTCGAATTATTTTATATACCAGCGGCGCTTGTTATGTTTATATTATTTATATCTTTGATGATAAGCTTGCTAACTGGTCTATATCCAGCTCGCAGGGCTGCTAAAATTAGCGCACTTGACGCTATGCGCTACGAATAGGCTAGAAAAATTACATCTTTTAGAGTATAATTGTCGGGTTATGTCAGAGGTAATTAAAGTTGTCGGTGCTCGTGAGCACAACCTAAAAAATATTAGCGTCGAGATTCCACGCGATAAATTGGTTGTGATTACTGGTCTTTCTGGCTCTGGTAAATCTTCACTGGCATTTGACACAATCTATGCTGAAGGTCAGAGGCGTTATGTCGAAAGTCTTTCTAGCTATGCTCGTCAATTCTTAGGATTGATGGAAAAACCAGATGTTGATTATATCGAAGGCCTTAGCCCAGCAATTAGTATTGACCAAAAATCAACTAGCCGTAATCCACGAAGTACAGTTGCAACCGTGACTGAGATTTATGATTATTTGCGTTTGCTATTTGCTAGGATCGGGATACCACATTGTCCTACTTGTGGCAAAGAGGTTACACGACGAACATCCGAGAGCATTGTTGATGAAATAATGAAATTATCAGTGGGTTCAAAGTTATTAATACTAGCGCCAATCGTTAAATCTAAAAAAGGCGAGTTTGCTCATATTCCAGAACAATACAAAAGAGTTGGTTTTGCCAGAGCTAGAATTGACGGCATTATATATGTATTGGATGAATTCCCTGAGCTAGACAAAAATTATAAACACGATATTGAAATTGTAGTTGATAGAATTGTTATGTCGCCTGATATGGTCGGACGCGTTACCCAGTCAGTTGAACAGGCGCTTGAAATGGCTGATGGTATAGTTGAAATTTTTAACAGTGATGAAGAAAAAACAAATATATACAGTCAAAAGTATGCCTGTCTAGATCATCCCGAAGAAGATATACCAGAGCTTGAGCCTAGATTATTTAGTTTTAACGCACCGCAAGGCGCCTGTCCAATTTGTACGGGTCTAGGTAATAGACTTGAGGTTGACCCAAGCTTAGTCTTTAATCCTAATTTAACTATTTCCGAGGGAGCCATTCGTCCTTACAATCGTATCAATAGCGATGCTTGGTATATGAAAAAATTGGCTGAAGTTGCCAAGGCACACAGATTCAGTTTAAAGGTTCCAGTTGATGAATTATCGCAAACAAATTTAGATAAGATTTTATATGGTACGGGCGATCAAAAATATACAGTTCAATTAGGTAGTGGCCGGGATTATGATTCGACTTATGAAGGTGTGATACCAAACCTTGAACGACGCCACAAAGAAACTGATAGTGAATTTATGCGCAAAGATATTGAAAGATTTATGCGCCAGCGTGAATGTCATATTTGTCATGGCGCAAGGTTAAAGCCTGTCGTTTTGGCAGTTACAATCCATGGATTAAATATTATGGATATTTGTAATCTTGATGTTACGAACTCGCTAGATTTATTTGAGAATAATTTAAAATTAACTGATTCAGAAATGTTTATTGCCAAACAGATAACTAAAGAAATTATATCGAGATTACTTTTTATGAACAATGTCGGTCTAAATTATCTAGAGCTTGGTCGTGCAGCTAATACATTGTCTGGAGGTGAGGCTCAGCGAATTAGGTTGGCGACTCAAATCGGCTCTGGCTTACAGGGTGTGTTGTATGTTTTAGATGAGCCATCAATCGGGTTACATCAACGCGATAATCACCGGTTAATTGGGACATTAAAACATCTTCGTGATTTGGGTAATACGGTAATAGTTGTCGAGCATGATGAGGATACTATTCGTAATGCTGATTATCTGTTAGATATCGGTCCAGGAGCTGGCATAGCGGGCGGAGAAGTAGTTGCGGCTGGAACTCCAGGCGAAGTTGCTAAAAATGAGAACAGTATAACTGGTCGTTATTTAAGTGGCCTCGAGAAAATTAGCACACCAAAGAAGCGCCGGCCAATTATTAGCGACAGAAAGCTAATTATCCGCGGTGCTAGTGAAAATAACTTAAAAAATATCGATGTTGAATTTCCTTTAGGTGTTATGACGGTAGTTAGCGGCGTTAGCGGCAGCGGTAAATCGACTTTGGTTAATGATATTCTAGCCAAAGAACTATCGGCTAGGCTCCATCGATCAAGTTCTGTTCCTGGCGCGCATAAAAATATTGAAGGTATAAAATTATTAGATAAGGTTATTGTGATTGATCAATCGGCGATTGGCCGCACTCCAAGGTCTAACCCGGCGACATATACAGGTGTATTTACAGCAATTCGTGAATTATTTGCCGCAACGGCCGAAGCTAATATTCGTGGTTATAAAACTGGACGGTTTAGTTTTAATGTTAAAGGCGGTCGCTGTGAGAATTGTCAGGGTGATGGCGTAATAAAAATTGAAATGCATTTCTTGCCAGATGTATATGTGACTTGTGATGTTTGTAAAGGTAAAAGATACAATCGCGAGGCTTTGGAAATCAAATATAAGGGTATGACGATTAGCGATGTTCTGGGTATGACAGTTGAGCAGGCGGCAAAATTCTTTGAGAATATTCCAACAATTGCGCGCAAATTAGATACTTTGGTTGAAGTTGGTCTGGGTTATATTAGATTAGGACAGCCAGCAACAACTTTTAGTGGTGGTGAAGCTCAACGAATAAAATTAGCCAGTGAGTTATCTCGTAGATCGACTGGTAAGACCTTGTATATTTTAGATGAACCAACCACAGGCTTGCATAGTGCTGACGTTAAAAAATTATTAGCTATCTTGCAAAAACTTGTATCAGGCGGTAATAGTATGATTATTATTGAGCATAATTTAGATGTTATTAAATCTGCCGATTATGTCCTTGATATGGGGCCAGAAGGTGGCTCAGCAGGGGGCTATATTGTTGCGAGCGGTACGCCAGAAGATGTCTCAAAAGAAAAGAACTCTTTTACTGGCCAATATCTAAAAAATTTATTGTAGCCTGGCGAACTTTTTAGTCATAATTTTATCTACGATTATAACAAAGCTAAGAATAATAAGCCCAAGCCCAACCGAGGCTGTCGTATCAGTTAGCCAGTGGTAGCCTAGATATAGACGCATAAATGCCATAATTGCCGTAAGGACTAGAGTTGTTGTTATCCAATTAAATATTCGAAGTGGGCTAGATCGTCTTGAGCAGATTAAATATCCAATCACTAAAACTAACACAAAGACCGCAATTGTGTGTCCAGATGGAAAGGCATAATCTGTTTCTAGCGGTCTTATCATGAATTTTACGGCTGGGCGATTAATCATATACCAAGATTTGAATAAGACGGTTACGGCTCCAGTCGCTAGCATCGATAGTACCAATAACACTGGTCGCCAAAATTCACGCTTATATGAAGCCCAAATGGCAGCAATTGCAATTGTTAGAATGCCGGCTGTCGATAGACTACCCATTACGGTTATAATTTTTATGTAATTGGTCAAATCTTCTTGTCGTAGATCTAGCATAAAGTCTAAAACGGATTTATTAATTGAGTTTGTGCTAGTGGCCACAAAATAAGAAGCTGAGAAAATCAAAATGCCAATTAAAGCCGAAGATATTGCGGCGATTTTCTTCTTTTTATTAGTCCAGGGTGTTTTTATATTCTTGAGTTCTACATTGTTTATATCTGTGTTCATATTTTTATCCATTTTTGCGATTATTAATTTTTTGAAATTCCAATTTTGTTGCGCTCCAAATAAATTGTCTTTGCGACTTATCCTTAAGTAAATGATACAATGCCTGGGCAATTGACACAAGCAGTATCAGAACAATTATAGGCAATAATACTGTATTAATGTCTATTCTTAGTTTATGTAGATAAAAGCCTAGGAGATATTCTAAATATGTAATTTCGGCATCCTAAAGCGCAGCGCCGATAAGTTTAAATAGTATAAAAGTGCTGTTGTAATGCGGATGTTTATCTAAATTAAAGGTGCTAGTCCATTGTATCAAAAAACCTAAAGTAAAAAGTATATTATCGCTTGGTAAAAAGAGGCTAATAAAGAATCCGTTTTCGGTAAAAATTATAACTGCGACAACGGCGAGGGCTGTTAGCGGTCCAACGGTTTGGGTAAATTACATAGGACCAAATCCGGGTATTATATTATTAACTATTTCATCATAATCTTAAGATGAAATGTTATAATAAATATCAGCAGTTACTAAATAGACCAGAAGGATAGGGAGAAGATGAGCAATATTTCATTAAAATTAGAAACCAGAACCGCCGAGGGCAAAAAAGTCTCAAAATTAAGGCAGGCAGGAATTATTCCTAGCGTGGTTTATGGGGGTAATGACCAGCCAATAATGACACAATCGTCACTAGTCGAAACCGCTAGGGCTGTTGGAAATGTCGGTAAACATACGCCACTAAATCTATTAATTGATGGTCATAAAAAATTAGCCATCATCAAAGATATAGATCGCGATCCAATCAGGAATTCGTTGCGACATGTGGCTTTTCACACAATTAACCAAAACGATGTTATTACAACCGAAGTGCCGATTATTTTAGTTGGTAAAGGCGAAAGTGTGGCTGAACGAGCAGGTCTGGTTATTTTACAGGCACTTGAACATATAGAGATTAAGGCCAAACCAGCTGATTTGCCAGAATCGATTGAATTGTCGATTGTTAATTTGGCGACTGATGACGACAAACTAACTGTTGCCGATATCAAGTTGCCAGCTGGTGTTGAGTTTGATGATATAGACCAAGATATGGAACTAGTAATCGCTAATGTTTACGAACCAGGCGCTTTGCAGGCGGCTAATGAAGCTACCGGTGGCGATGCAACTGAAGAGTCACAAGTTCCTATTGAGGGTGAAGAAGCGACTTCTGAGCCTGTGGATGCTGCAAAAGTATCAGATGCTAATAATAAAAAATAAAGAATATAGAAATACAAAGAAAAACTCCGCTATATTAGCGGAGTTTTTCTATTCTATAAACCCACCGGATTGATGTGCCCATAATTTAGCGTAAATGCTACTATTTGCGATTAACTCTTCGTGAGTACCTTGTTCGACTATCTTTCCATCATCCAGGACTATTATTCGGTCAAGCTTGGATATAGTTGATAGGCGATGGGCAATAACGATACTAGTTCGTCCGCGCATAAGTTTTGCCAGTGAATCTTGAATTAATTTTTCGCTTTCACTATCTAAGGCCGATGTGGCCTCGTCTAATATTAGAATCGGCGCATTTTTTAAGATTGCTCTAGCTATTGCAACGCGCTGACGTTGACCGCCTGATAATTTTACGCCACGTTCACCAACGAGTGTTTTAAACCCTTTGTTCAGCGATTGTATAAAATCAAGGGCGTTGGCCTGGGCAGCTGCGTAGTGCACTTCGGCCTCCGAAGCATCAGGCTTGCTGTAAGCTATATTTTCATGTAATGTGCGATGGAACAAAGCCGGTTCTTGGGCTACATAGGCAATTGAGTTATGTAGGTCGTCTTGGGCTATTTTAGTGATATCCTGACCATCAATTTTAATAATGCCCTTTTCAATATCATTAAATCGCAATATTAATTTAGTTAGGCTGGTTTTGCCAGATCCTGATCGACCAATTAATCCGACTCGTTCGCCTGGATTTATGGTTAGCGAAAAATCATTAAACAACTGCTTGGTATTCTCATCGTGTGTAAATGTAACATTACTTAGTTCAATCTTACCGGCTTTAATATGGCATTTTTCTGGCTGTTCTATATCTTTAATCTCTATATCTTCATCAAGTGTCGCAATCATAGGGCCGGCATCACCAATGATGCGTAAATAATTTCGCGTAGCATTAGAAACTGACCATAATTGAGATACGACATTTAGTGTATAGCTGATGACAAGATAAATGGTTCCGATCTCGGCAATGTGGTATTCGGTGGCAAATATTGCTGCTGCAAAAGCACAGATATTCATAATTGTCATCATAGTCGCAAATGATCCAGACACGATTAGAACGCTTTTCATTTCTTTAAACATGGTTGATCGCCATTTATTGGTTAGTTGTTGGTAATGCGCCAGCTCGGATTTAGTCTGAGCGAAGGCTTTGACGGATGATATATTACTAATTACATCAGCTAGAAAAGCTGTCATTTTACTGCCTTTTTTAGCTACTTGTTCGCTAATTGGAGCGATTTTTGATTGAGATATTATAATAAAGGTGATTACGATTATTGATAAAACCCCAAGAGCGACTGCATATTGCCATATTACAAAACTCAGTGCTATACATACGGATATAACAGTAGTTGCTATCGGTATGATATTAAATATAATTTGATCCCAAAATCTTTCGACTGATCCAGAGAGTCTGTTAGCGTCAGATACGATACCGCCACTCATCTTGTTAGAGTGATAATTTAAACTTTTATTAGTTAAATGCTTTAGGATTTTTTGGGATAAGAATGCCTGCATTTTTGATTCGCCTAGGAATGCGCCAGCCAAAGTTAGTCGGAATATTACGACCTCGCCTAAGAAGATGATTATTGCATAAGTAATCAACAAAGGGACACTGTTATTAATTGTGGCGCTGCCGTTGGCGATATGTGTTAATAATTGAGAAACATATAAAGGCGCAATTGTGTTTAATAAAATCACACTAATAATTTGTGTTAAAATCATTGTCCAAATCCAAACAGGACTAATTTTACGTAGTCCGAAGAGGTATTGAATAACTCGTTTTGGTGAATATTTTTTTGACATAAGCTAAATTCAATTTTAACATAAAGATATGCACATCTGTTAATAAAAAGTATAATAATTGTTATGAACAATCAATTACAGGCAAAACTAAAAACTTTACCAACTAATCCTGGTGTTTATTTTCATAAAGATAATTCAGGGCAGATTATCTATATTGGCAAGGCGGCAGTTTTAAAAAATCGTGTCAGACAATATTTTCAAAATATCGATGCCAAGGATATTAAAACTAGGACCTTAGTAGCTGATATCTATGATACTGATTGGGTTGAAACCGATAGTGAGATTGATGCCTTGTTTTTAGAGGCCGAGATGGTAAAGCGCTATAAGCCAAAATACAATATACTACTTCGTGATGATAAATCTTTAATTTTTGTGCGGATTGATATAAAAAGTGATTGGCCATATGTTAGTTTTACTCGTAATCCAGCTGATGATGGGGCGGAGTATTTTGGTCCATATTTTAATAGCTATGCTGTTAAAAAAGCCCTTAGATATTTGCGGCCAATTTTTCCATATTTTACAAAACCAAACCAGCAGAATCTAAAACCGGATTTGGATTCGCATCTAGGGCTGTCGCCAGTTGATATGACTACCGCAGAATATAAAACAAATCTGCGAAAATTGATTGGCTATATAAAAGGCGATAAAAAATTGATAATTAAATATATCGAAAAAGAGATGAATTCGGCTGCTAAATCTCAAGATTTTGAAAAAGCAGCGACACTACGTAACAAATTAAATAACCTTCGCGAATTAAATCGTCGGATCATGTTTGGTGACAAGGAATTTTTGGACATTAGTAAGGATTTGGCCTTGAAAGAATTGGCCGACCTACTTGATCTAAAAGAAGCGCCTACTCGAATTGAGGGTTATGATATCTCGCATCTTAGTGGTACGAATGTTGTCGGCAGCATGGTTGTATTCACAAATGGCACTAGTGACCGGGCGCAGTATCGTAAATTCAAAATTAGGGTTGATAAAAATGATGATTTTTATAATATGAATGAGGTAATTACTAGACGTTTTAGTGACAAAAACATAAAAAGTTGGGGATTACCGGATTTGGTCTTAATTGATGGCGGCAAGGGTCAGCTGGATGCGGCCTTAAAGGCTTTTAGTAAATATGAAATCAAAAACATCCCATTTATAGGTCTAGCCAAGCGCGAGGAAGAAATAGTTATCAAAGATGATGGCTTTTATAAAATAATTAATTTACCAAATTCAACTCATGTCATAAAATTATTGCAAAGAATCCGCGATGAATCACATCGGTTTGCAATTAGCTATCATACTGTTTTGCGCCGCAATAAAATTATAAATTAATAGTGCTTATGTTATAGTTCTTACATAAGGGCTATAATTGTAAGATGAGTTTATTTAATTCAAAAATAAGACGGCGCGGCTTTACTATAGCTGAACTGGCGGCTATTATAGCTGTTATCGGGATTCTAGCTACAATTGGCGTCTTGGGCTATAACGGTTGGCGTCAATCAGTTATGGATACTCAAATTCAAAATGACCTAAAAGCTGCAGCGGCTGCTATGGAAAATTATCGCAATTTTAATAGTATCTATCCAAAGGACGTTTCGTCGGTGTTTACATCTAGTAATGGGGTTACTATAACTGGCGGCAGCAACGATGGCGGTAAAACTTATGCAATATACGCTTTTATGCCGAATACATCTAATAATGCCTCTATTACAAATAACTTATCCACACCAGTTAAAGGGTTGGCTGGTTGGTGGAAACTTAACAGTGACGGCCTTGATGATTCAAGCGGCAATGATCATAACCCCACTGAATCTAGCTTTCCGCCGCCTATTAAAAACGGAGAATATCAATTTAACGGCACAAATAATTATATTAATTTTGGCCAAGTTCCAGCCTTTAATTTTAAAAACCTAACTATGATGTCATGGGTAAAAAATCCATCAGGTGGAACTTCTGGTGTAAAAACGGTTATGGGCAAGGAGTTTCAGTATAAATACAGGTTTAATAGCGGCGGAACTTTTAATATTCTTGTTGGCCCAACAGGGTCTAGCTGGGCTGGAAGTGGTAATTGCAATTGGGATACAACATTCTCTATAAAGCCATATAAAGATGTCGATTGGTATTATATTGCGGTAGTAATAAATTCTGATTCAAAAACTGCGACGGCTTATGTCGACGGCGGTAGGGTTGACGGTATTTATAATGGTAGCCCTGTTTCTTATTGTAGTTTTGATATGCCCATAAGCACTTTTAATTCCAACAACTTCGTTATTGGGGCTACAAATTCTCAAGGAAATGAATCATTTGGAGGCAGTCTAAAAGATCTGCGAATCTATAATCAAGCTCTTAGCTCTGACGAAATAAATGCTATATATAATGCTGGTGCGGTTTAAGCTTTGTTGATTGTTATTAATTTGTTAAAATAGAATAACGATATATTAACGAATAACTTTAACTTTAGGATATTTAAATGAACATCGATAGTATTTTACAGATAATCACAATCGCTTCGGCGGTACTTATGATTTTAGCAATTTTATTGCAGCAACGAGGAGCGTCGCTTGGTGCTGGTTTTGGTAGCTCGGGCGAGCTATATACGACTCGTCGTGGGATTGATAAAAATTTATTTGAAATAACCATAGTCCTAGCGGTGATCTTTATTTTATCGATATTAGCAGGGCTGTTGCTGCCCTCATTTAAGTAGGCGGTGGTTTATGGCCGAAGATGATAAAGAAAAAAAGTCTTGGTTGCCTAAAATAAATTTTAATAAGAAAAAACTAACTAAACAGATGCGCCAAGCTCAGGGCGTAACGCTTAAGCATACGCATAAATTTATTATCAAGCGATGGAATAATGTTTTAGAAGTTCAACGTGACATTATAACTTGGATCGTAATAATGGGTGTTTTAATTGCGGCAACTGGTTTGCAATTAATGTGGTTTAGGCAGGGGTACCAAGATCAAACAGGTGCTAATAGCGGTGTTTATGCCGAGGCCGTAAAAGGTCCAATTGATACCATTAACCCTTTGTTTTCTACAACAAGCGCCGAGCAATCAGCTAATTATCTTATGTTTTCTAGATTGGTAAATTATGACATTACCGGACATCTCAATTACGATTTGGCGACTAGCATTACAATCAATGATTCAAATACGGTTTATACTGTAAAAATTCGTAGCAACGCCAACTGGCACGATGGTCAAAAATTAACGGCTAATGACGTAGCTTTTACTGTGGGTCTTATAAAAAATTCCAGTACAAGATCCAATGTAGAGGGCCTAGAGGGGGTAAATGTAAAATTAATTGATGACTATACTTTGGAATTTGATTTGTCGTCGCCATATGTTGCTTTTGAACATTTGTTAAGCTTCCCAATTTTACCAAAACATATATTGGGTAGCGTGGCGTCAGGTGCTTTACGCGAGAATAATTTTAGCAATAATCCAATAGGTAGCGGACCATTTAAGTTTAGCTTTATTCAAGAAGTTGATAAAAACTCTGGTCGTAAAAATATTTATATGACTCGAAACGAATCTTATTATGGTGGCATTGCAAAAATCGATAGGTTCCAACTGCAGTCATATAATACGACTGATGAAATTCGTCGGGCAATTTTGAACGGTGACGTTAATGGTGCTGCTGATTTGTATCCAGCCGATATAGCCGATATTGATGACAAAAAATTTAATATAGAATCTAATCCGGTTAGCAGCGGTGTTTATGCAATTTTAAATACTAAAAGTTCGATTCTTCAGGATATAGCTTTACGTCAAACTCTTCAGATAGCCACTAACACGGATGCTATCCGTTCTAATCTTCCAATCACTACTCCACAACTTGATTTACCTGTTACAAATAGTCAATTATTTGGTGACTTACCGAAGGCTCCAAAATATGATTCCGAAGTCGCTAAAAAAATGCTTGATGGTGCCGGCTGGGCTTTGAATGATAAGGGCGTTCGAGAAAAAGCCGGTGTTCAACTGGAATTATCCGTCGTTACTATAAAGAACAACGAGCTAGAAAGGGCGCTAGAGGTAATAGCCGGACAATGGCGATCGCTAGGGGCAGTAATTAACACAAAAGTAGTTGACCCCACTGATATAAATCAAGGCTTTTCTCAAAACATATTACAGCCTCGAAATTATGATGTTTTACTTTATCAGCTAAATATAGGCGCCGATCCAGATGTTTATGCCTATTGGCATTCGTCCCAGGCTACTTCGCAGGGCTTTAATCTGTCTAATTATTCTAATATAATTAGCGACGATTCATTATCATC
>CAYVRA010000019.1:0-12078 GCA_964452965.1 uncultured Saccharimonas sp. (SeqCode)
CACCAACTGGTATTGCCGCAATTAATGCAGGTGGTGTGACCATTCATTCCATGTTCCAACTTCCTTTTGCTGCGTTCATTCCTGATTTTAAAGGGGATCTTTTGGTGGGCGAACGTGTCAAATTTGAATCGAAGGATTCGTTGGTAAAACACTTTAAGTTTGCTGGTAAACGAAGGGAATTATTGTTAACATTGGAATTATTGATTATCGATGAGGTTAGTATGTTGCACGATTATCGCCTTGATATGGTTGACGAGGTTTGTCGGGCGGTTCGAAAAAAGGATGAGCCATTTGGTGGTATCCAGGTTATTATGAGTGGTGATTTTTTTCAATTGCCACCAATTAATAGAGGTGACTCACGTGCTGGCGGCTTTATTGTTAATAGCAAGGTTTGGCAAGAGCTTGATCCAACGATTTGTTATTTAGAAGAACAGCATCGACAAGATGATGAGGTCTTATTGGATATCTTGAATGCTTTGAGGGCGGGTGAGTTAAGACGTAATCATGCCGAGAGTTTATTGGCCAGAGTCGATGTGCAGCCAGAGACTGATGAACTTCTAACTGAGCTTCATACTGTTAATGTCGATGTCGATCACTTAAATGAAGCAAAATTAGAGCTGCTAGAAGGTGACGAAGTTTTTTATACACAGTCTACAAAAGGTGGTAAGAATTACATCGAAAATTTACAACGATCAGTTTTAGCGCCAGCTACTTTAAGATTAAAAAAAGGTGCATTAGTGATGGCGGTTAAAAATAGTTTAGATAAAAAATATGTCAATGGCAGTCTTGGTCAGGTGATGGATTTTGAAACGGGGACGGAATATCCGATTGTTGAATTTAAAAACGGTAAAGTAGTAATTATGTCGCCTGATACCTGGGAACTAAGAGATGGAGAAAAAAAGCGAGCCAGTATAACCCAAATTCCTTTGCGCCTGGCTTGGGCTATTACAGTTCATAAATCTCAAGGTATGACGCTAGACGCGGCTAGAATTGATTTGCGTAAAGCTTTTGTTGAGGGTATGGGTTATGTTGCGCTTAGCCGAGTAAAGAATCTAAATAGCTTATATTTATCTGGCATTAACCAGATGGCATTAAGAGTTAGTGAAGATGCTCAAACGATTGATATTTTGTTAAGAGACAAGGCTGCGCGTGATAAAAAAAGGTTTTCATATTTAGAAGAAAATATTAAAAAACGAAAAACTGAAATTCCTAAAAAATCTAAAAAGGCTAGCGGCTGGACTGAAAAGATTGCCAAGATGCGTGAATCTCATCCTAATGCCTATAAGCCGTGGGAATCAGCTCAAGATTCACTATTAAAAGAAAAATTTCAAAATGGCGCAACCGTAAAAGAATTAAGTAAATTGCTTGGCCGTCACGAAGGCTCGATTGTGATGCGTTTGCAAAAGTATTTTGGTGAGGATGCGATACAATAGATTTATGAAGTATGATTTTTCAGCTTTAAGTAGTATCGTTACGAATTCTGATATTTTAGCATTGAAGCAAATCTATAACCCCAAAAATACAAGCCCTTTAATGAGAAAGATCAAAATAATTGCCTTAGTTGTTGCGTGCGTAGTTGGTTCATTGATGTTATTTTTATTCTTTTATCGGGTGGCCCCTTTTTTATTAATTGATGATGATTTTGTTTTTATACCAATAATTTTTATAGTATTAATATTATTGATAATCATTGGCATTATATATTCCATTAAGGCTGATAAAAAGACTTGGGTGCAGAATGTCAAGCTGTATAGATTTGCCAAGGCTAACGGTTTATTATTTAAACCTAGTCTACCTAGGCCAGGATATAATGGAATGATATTTAATATTGGCGATAATAGAGCGGCTAACACTGTTTTGAATAGTCAAAATAAGCCCATATTTGAGATGGCAAATTATACCTATAGCGAAACGCATGGCTCTGGTAAAAATAGGCATACCACTTATCATTATTATGGATATATAATGATACAGCTTAGTAAGAAATTACCGCATATAGTGCTAGATTCAAAAGCTAATAACACATCGTTATTTGGCGCTAATTTATCTAATTTGCCAGAATCTTTTGATAGAGAACAAATTCTATCATTAGAGGGTGATTTTAATAAATATTTTACCCTTTATGCGCCAAAAGAGTACGAGCGGGATGCATTATATGTATTCTCGCCAGATTTAATGGCGATGTTTGTTGACCAATCTAGTGAATTTGATGCCGAGATTGTTGACGACAAGCTGTTTATCTATTCTTCGAAACATTTTGATTTTTCTAATATTGCGCTGGTCCAGCAATTATTTAATATAATTAATAAAGTTGGTTCTTTAGTTGTGCATAATACTGATCGCTATAAGGATGAAATGGCAGCTAGTTTACCTGATAATATAGTCGCTGAATCGGGGCGTAGGCTTAGAGTGCCGAATCCGGCAATAATAGTTCTAATAATATTTATATTTATAGCTTTTATTATTTTTATATTCAATATAAATAACAATTTTTAATTTATGAATGAGCCATTTACTAAGAACGACATAAAAATTGCAGTAATAGGTGGCGGAACTGGTAGTTTTACTTTGCTTTCAGCTCTAAAGAATCATACTAAGCAATTAGCCGCAATAGTTAA
Source organism: uncultured Saccharimonas sp. (SeqCode) (assembly GCA_964452965.1). GTDB lineage: Bacteria > Patescibacteriota > Saccharimonadia > Saccharimonadales > Saccharimonadaceae > UBA1547. The sequence continues at coordinate 2,619 of CAYVRA010000019.1, forward strand.
TATGGTTGATGACGGCGGCAGCACTGGCATCCTTCGTGATGAATTAGGCACATTGCCATCGGGTGATGTAAGAAAATGTTTGGTTGCATTAAGCGATTCTCCAAAGATACGAAATTTATTTGATTATCGTTTTGAAGAAGGTACGTTTGAAGGCCATTCTTTTGGTAATATTCTTTTAACTGCTTTAGAGAAAGTCTGCGGTAGTTTCGATGAAGCGGTGACTACGGCTTCGGATATATTGCGTATAAATGGCATGGTTATTCCTGCGACTCTAGATGATGTTCGTCTAAAGATGGAATGGCCAGAAGTTAGCACTATATTAAATGGCGAGCGGGTGATTAGTGCGGATTATTTTAAATACGACCCACGTCGTGCGACGTTATCTTTGGTTCCAGCCGCGAACGCTAATCCTACCGCCTTAATAGCCATAAAGCAAGCTGACATGGTAGTTGTAGCTCCTGGTGACTTGTATGTGTCATTAGGCCCATTGCTGGTAATAGACGGGATAGCTGAGGCATTAAGAAGTACTAATGCTATATGTGTATATGTTTCAAATCTAGTGACTAAGCAAGGCCAAACGGCTGGATTTACGGTTAGTGATCATGCTGCTGAGATTGAGCGTTTTGTCGGTGCTCCTTTTTTGGACTACGTACTTTATAATAAGCAAATCCCAACAAAGGTCGTCTCTGGCAAGTATGCACAAGAAGGTGCTTATATCGTGAAAGCTGATAAAGCTAAATTAAAGAAGGCTACATATAGGTCGATATCGGGTAATTTCTTAGGTCAGATGGCAGAGGTAAAAAAGTGTGATAAATTACCTGTTACAAGATCACTTATACGACATGATTCTGAATCTGTAGCAAGCGCATTGATCGACTTATATGACCATGCTACCAGTCAAGAAAAAACTAGTAGTATTATTGATGACTTTTTTGTAGTTGATTTTGATAGATGTGTAGGCAATGTAGATGCTAGTTTTGAATTGTTAAAAACCGTTCTTGATAAACTCCGTGTTTTTAAAAGCAAGGACTTGCAAAAAGCTCGTGTCCAGGCGGAATCAAAAAATATGTCGTTTGATGCCATAGATTATATAATGAGACTTAAACCGAATATAGATTTGGACTTGATAAAAAATACATATATGGAAATGGCTAAGCCGATCCGTAGTACGTTATTAGAAGATGGGGCGGATGAATTTATAGAGTATCTTAGGTCTAATAAAAAATTCTGCATAATGAGTTATGGTAATGAGTGTTGGCAGAGCTTAAAGATTAGGGCTGTTGGCTTGTTTGATGTTCCTGTGGTTCTTGTGAAGAATAAGCGCAAAGGTAGTCATATAGCTAGTTGGTTGAATGAGATGAGCGAGAAATTTGATATTCCAGGTAGCTGTTTTAATGATGGTGTCGGCAGGGTGGCTAGCAATGTTGTGTTAGTTGATGATAAGGCGGTTGCTTTTGAGGGGCTGCCTAGTAATGCTACGGGTTATTTAGTTCAGGGTTCAGCCAAGTTTGGCTCAAATGAATCTGAGTTAGTCTCTAAATTAATTAAAAAAGTTTTTAGAATAAATGAAATTTTGTAGTTATATATATTCATAGCTAAAAATACTACATCACCTGGGTGATTTTTTTATTTTTCAATCTTAAAAAATAACGGTTATCCACAAACCTGAGTATAACTATAAGTATAATGAGTTAGGAAAATATAAATTAGGTATTGTAGTGGGTAAACATGGGTAGTATAGTTAACTCAGTGGAAAAAAGTGGGTAACACCACCAAAAAAACAAACACCACTAATATTAAAAAAATAAACTAAACGGAGCCAAGAGAAAAAACTAACCATGGCAAGTGTAGATTATTTTGAACGAAAGCTTGACGATAAGCGTCGTTTAACTATACCTACTGAAGTTCGAAACGAACTTGCTAGCGGAGTAGTGGTAACTCGTGGCTTTGGCCAGTATTTGCATCTTTATCCTAAACAAGTTTGGGATAGGGAAGTCGAATCAGCACTGGGTGGCAATATTCTCGATGAGAAGACAGCCGATCTGAATGTGAGATTTCGAATGGGCAAGACCGAGGCGGAACTTGATCAAAAACAAGGTCGAGTTACAATTGAGCAGCATTTGCTTGATTACGCTGGTATTGATCGCGAACTGGTTGCTGTAAGGGCAGGCGCATATTGGCGCATTCTGGCGCCCAAAGCTGACGTTTAGTAAAACAATCCGAATCGTTCTTTAACAATTAATGTAAATTAAGGACAAAAACTCTCGAGATCAACTATCTGGTAGTTAGGCAGTGGGCTACGGAACCACATTAAAAAATCCGCGTACTTTACTTAAAAAACACACCTCCCAAATAAACTCCACCTCACATAATAAGTCTCTCAACCGAATAATTTAAGCAATATGATTTACTTTTTTAGTAACCAAGCTGATTATTCGGAAACTTATCAAAAACAAACACATGCGAAAACAAACAGCTTTACTACCAGTTAGGTGATCTCGAAAATCGAACCTTATGTTATCATAAGAGTCGATGAGTATAATAGAACATCCACCACAAATTCTACATGTTCCAGTCTTGCTAGATTCAACACTTGAATTACTGCAACCGCAAAAAGGCGAGAATTATCTTGACTTAACTGCTGGTTACGGTGGCCACGCTAGTCGAATCTTGGAAATAACTGGCAATTACGCTGAATCGGTTTTGGTTGATCGTGACGATTACGCTTTAGGGCGTTTAAAATCACTATCAGACAAGGGCGCTAGGCTATTGCATAACGATTTTGCCGCTGCTGCAAAGCAACTGGCAGATGAAGGGCAAAAATTTGATCTTGTATTAGTTGATTTGGGGGTGTCATCACCACAGCTCGATCAGAGCGACCGAGGGTTTTCCTTTACAAATAGTGGTCCGCTAGATATGCGGATGGATAGAAGCCAGGAGTTAACGGCCGAGAAATTGGTCAATACTGCTTCGGCCGATAAACTAGCGCATATCATTAGTCAATATGGTGAAGAGCCAATTGGACTAGCAAAATCAATTGCCTTGGCAATTGTAAATAACCGGCCATTATACACAACAGGCGAACTAGCCGATCTGATAAAGCAAAATTATCGTGGCAAATGGAAGAAAATTCATCCGGCTACGCGCACCTTTCAAGCAATCCGCATAGCAGTTAACGACGAGTTAAGACAAATCGAAGACATGCTGCCGCTACTGCCGAAACTTTTAAAAAAGAATGGGCGAGTAGGGGTGATTAGTTTTCATAGTCTAGAGGACCGACTTATCAAAAGATATTTTAAAGATCAATTTGATAACGGGCTAGAGGCAGAATTACTACCAATAACTAAAAAGCCAATTGCGGGCAACCTAAATGATGTTCACAACCCGCGATCTCGTAGTGCAAAATTACGAGTCGCAGTGAAAAAATAAAAACAAAACAAAAAAGAAAGGGCAAAACACCATGCCAATTCACATCCCAGTACAGTGCACCGACACTCCACAGATTGTCGCTGTCAGAATCAAGTAAATAGCTTTTAACTTTAGCCCCTGCTTCTACAGGGGCTAAAGGGCTAGGTCCATAAAATTAAATAAACATAAATAGAAATTAAAATAAAAATGTCTTATCAACGTACTCAAAATTTTGTCAGTCGCCGTCAGCAAAACTGGTCACGAAATCAAAATACTGTGGCTTTTGCTTCAGCTATTAAACTTGGTCCTGTCACTCATACCGTGTTAATCGCATTAATGATAACAGTACTCGGGTTAATTTACCTAACACAGGCGACTCGCGCAACTGGCTATGATTACGCAGCGCAAAAAATTGACAGTCAAATTGCAGATTTGAATATTCAAAAAAGTGACCTAGAGGTTGAAAACGCTAGATTAACTGCACTTGAAACAGTTAAAAATAGCAGCATAGCTACTACTATGACGACACCAGCCGCGACAGATTATGTTCACTAAAAATTATTATGAAATTGGAATTGCAAAAGGGTAGTCGATCAAAAGTTCTAGCTGGCCTAATGTTGGTTATGATGGCTATATTTGTCGCCAGGCTTTTTTATTTGCAGGTTTTGCAACATGGTTACTATGTTGATGTGGCTAAATCAGAGCAGGTTAAAAGATTAAAAATTCCCGCTAAGCGAGGGCTTATCTATGCGTTAGATGGCGAAACGCCCGTACCGATGGTGATGAATCAAATAGCCTATACTGTCTTTGCTGATCCGCAAATGGTCAATGATAGTAATAAAATTATAGATGTTATTAGGCAGGTGGCTGGTGGAAATGCCAGGGCGGATTTGCAGGCTTTATTAGATAAAAAAGATAGCCGCTACCAAATATTGGCTACTAAAATTACTAGGATTCAGGCTGATAAAATTAAGGCAGAGAATTTAAAGGGTATAGGTTTTCAGGAGAATAGCCAAAGGGTCTATCCCGAGGGACAATTAGCATCGCAAACTTTAGGCTTTGTTAATAATGAAGGCCTTGGCCAATATGGAGTTGAGGAAAAACTTAATGATAGACTAACTGGAACTGATGGTATATTGCAATCCGTTACTGATGTAAGTAATGTGCCGCTTACAATTGGTAATAATAATATTAATCGTCCAGCGATAAACGGTGAAGATATAGTCCTAAGTATTGATCGTAATGTTCAATCTCGTGTTGAAACGGCTTTGGTGGATGCCTTAGCTCGTACGGGCGCTAATGAGGCCAGCGCTATTGTTATGGACCCACAAACCGGTAGAATCATGGCGATGGCTAATCTGCCAACATACAACCAGGCTGAATTTAATAAGGTTTCAGATGCGGCCTTATTTAACAATAATGTTGTTTCAAAGCCTTATGAGCCAGCTTCTATCGTAAAAACATTTACGTTTTCGGCTGGCATGGAAAAAGGCGCCATTAGGCCAACTGACACATATAACAATACGGATCACATACAAGTTGATGATGCTACGATATCTAATGCAACTTTGGGTCGAACCGGAATATTAACTTTGCAACAGGCGTTAAATTGGTCGTTGAATACCGGTTCTGTGACTGTTGCGCAAAGATTGGGTGATGGGCAGAATATTACTAAAGGCGCTCGAGATATAATTTACGATTTCTTTTATAATAAGTTTAAGTTAGGTCAAAGAACTGGAGTTGAAGTGGCCGGCGAGGCTAGTGGAACTGTCATATCTCCAGAAGAAGTTGAAGGCAACGCCGTAAGATACTCAAACATGACATTTGGCCAGGGCTTAGATCTAACGATGGTTCAGGTCGCAGCAGCTTTTTCATCGATCGTTAACGGTGGTAATTATTACAAGCCTACGGTCATAGGTGGTATTATTGATAAGGATAATGTCTATTTACCTAGCACTTATAAGATTGACTCTAATCCAATTTCAAAATCCACATCGGATCAAATGCGTGAAATGATTCACAACGTCAGGATATCGGCGTCGTCAACTCTTGACAAGCCGGGCTATTATATAGGCGGTAAAACAGGAACTGCCGAAGTAGCGCAAAACGGAGCATATTTGACCAATAAAACTATCGCATCTTATGTTGGCTTTGGCGGTAGTGAAGATTTATCTAGGTATGTCATAATGGTAAAGATATACTCTGATTCTGAGGACCAGGCGATGCGAGGATCACAGGAGGCTGGACCAATATTTACAGATATCTCAAACTGGATGTTAGATTATTTAAAGATACAACCGAAAGGATAGAAAGTATGATAGAAGCTATAGCTCAAATAGGGAAAGATATAAATGGAACATTCTTATTAAGTGTCGGATCGTTTTTGTTAGCAATGTTGCTTACGCCAATTTATACATTTTTAGCTTATAAATATAAATTTTGGAAAAAGCAAAGATCAACCACTACTACTGGTGAAAAATTGACAGTTTTTAATAAATTACATGCCGACAAATTTACTCGCAATATTCCTACAATGGCGGGTACTATTTTTGTTGTTGCTATCACGACTATGACGCTAGGGTTCAATCTGGATAGAGGACAGACTTGGCTACCATTGGCCGCGTTAATTGGCGGCGCTATCGTCGGATTATTAGACGACATTATAAATGTTCGTGGTAACGGCAAGGGTGTGGCTGGTCTTCGTTCAAGTATTAAATTTGCGATGATTACGGCAATCGGCCTAGTTTTGGGCTGGTTCTTTTTTTCTAAACTAGGCTTTTCGACAATTAATATACCATTCTCGGGCAGCTTGGATTTGGGCTGGTTGATAATTCCAATCTTTGCTTTTGTGGTTGTGGCGACTGGTAATGCGGTCAATATTAGCGATGGTTTAGATGGCCTAGCTGGTGGATTATTGGGTATGAGTTTTAGCGCCTTTGGAATAATTGCTCTATTTCAATCACAATTAATTTTAGCTGGTTTTTGTTTTACGGTTGTCGGCGCCTTGCTTAGTTATTTATGGTTTAACATTTATCCAGCTAGGTTCTTTATGGGTGATGTAGGCAGTTTTGCATTAGGCACATCGCTAGGTGTAGTGGCAATGCTAACAAATTCGTTATTATTGCTACCGATAATAGGAATAGTTTTTGTAGCCGAGGCTGGTTCAAGTTTGATTCAGATTTTCAGTAAAAAAGTTTTCAAACGTAAAATCTTTATTTCGGCGCCAGTTCATCATCATCTGGAGGCTAAGGGCTGGCCAGAAACTAAAGTTACCATGCGTTTTTGGGTGATTGCTAGCGTAGCTGGCTTTGTGGGTGTTCTACTGGCAATTTCAGGAGGTTTTATTAAGTGAGATTATTCGAGAGTAAAAAACTCGTAAAATCTTTATCAGACGGAGTTTTGTCTGACGATTTGCTACTTTCTCGTCGTCACAGGCCTGACTATCAGATAGTCGTTTTTATGGGTATTTTAATGCTTTTGGGGCTGGTTGTAGTTTATGCAATTGGCCCACAAAGGGCAAATGTTTTAAATAATGCCTATGGTAGTGATTATTCTGATACTTATTTTTTTATAAAACAATTAGCTAGCCTTATAATTGCTAGTGTCGCATTTATATTTGTTGCTAATTTTCCATTTAAGTTCGTCGCTAAATATGCTAAACCTTTACTAATAGCGTCGTTTGGACTTTGTTTATTATTAGCTTTGGCTAATCTGGCTAATCTTGAAGTTGCTAGGGCAACACTTGGTGCGGCTAGGTGGTTTAATCTTGGGTCACTTGGCAGTTTTCAGCCGTCTGAGGCATTAAAATTTAGCCTTTTAGTATTTTTATCTTTATTTTTGGGCAATAAAATAAGGCAAGGTAAATTGAATGATTTAAAAGAAACAATAATACCCCTAGCGTTAGTTTATGGCTTGTCGATAATTTTTGTCGTGATAATACAAAACGACCTAGGAACTGGCATAGCAATGACGAGCATAATTGCCGCTATGCTTCTGGTCGGAAAGATTAATCTTAAAAATAGCCTGATTGTTTTATCGGCGATTGGAATTTTGTTATCGGCGGTTATAATTTTGGCGCCACACCGCATGGAGCGAATTATGACTTTTATGCAGGGTGATAACCAGTCTAGTTCGATTGATAAAAATCAGGATAATTATCATGTCGAGCAAGCAAAATTAGCGATTGGAACCGGCGGATTATTTGGTGTTGGCATTGGCAATAGCGTTCAGGCAACTGGATACTTGCCAGAGGCTATAAACGATTCGGTTTTTGCAATTATTGGAGAAACTTTTGGGTTTATAGGGCTTATTACCATCCTGGCTTTATTTACATTTTTATTAACAAGGCTACTTAAGACTATGGACCATCTAGAGGATATTAGATTGAGGTTAGCTATGGCCGGAATTTTTGGCTGGGTGGCTGCACATGTTATGCTGAATGTAGCGTCAATGATAGGTTTAGTGCCTTTGACGGGGATTACGTTGCCATTACTCAGCTTTGGCGGAACTAGTATGATGTTTATCGCGGCTATACTAGGATTGGCTTTTCAACTTTCTAGATACACGACTTTTTCGGCAAATATAAAGGAGGCGAAATATGAAGATCTTGGCAGTCGGCGGGGGATCGGGCGGACACGTAACGCCAGTCGTAGCAGTTTTAGACGAAATTAAAAAGAGCCACAAAAGGGTTCAAATTAGGTTTTGGTGTGATTATAAGTTTGCCGAGCAGGCAAAATCAATAATGGGTCATTTTGACAAGAATATTCCAGTTTCGATAATTGTATCAGGTAAATTACGTCGATATAGCCATTTGTCTTTTACTAGGCAGCTATTTTTAAAAAATCTTGTGTTGCTTAACATAAGAGATGTGTTTTTGACAATATTTGGCATTTTGCAAAGTTTCATTAAATTAATCGCTTGGCGACCAGATGTTATTTTTGCCAAAGGCGGCTATGTTTGCTTGCCGGTTGGCTTTGCGGCTCATGTTTTACGGATACCAATGGTTATTCATGATTCTGATGCTCATCCAGGTTTAACTAATAGGGTTTTGGGGTTGTGGGCTAAGGCGATTGCGACTGGCGCGCCGCTTAAATATTATTCTTATCCAGCTAGTAAAACTATATATACTGGTATTCCTGTATCTGATGATTTTCATGAATTCTCTAATCGAGAAAGGCAGGAAGCTAAATTAAAATGGGAAGTTGCTTCACAAAGGCCATTGATAGTCATAACTGGTGGCGGCCTTGGCGCGCAGCGTATTAATGACGCAACGGTTGTGGCGCTTGATGATTTGACGCGTCTTGGATCAGTCGTGTTGATATCTGGCGTGGGGCAATATAATGAGCTAAAATCAATCCTGCCAACTAATAGCGAAAAATTTCAGCTACATTCATTTATAGCTAGCGATGTTGCTTCCTTGTTGGGCGCGGCAGATGTGGTCATCGCCAGAGCTGGGGCTACGACCATACTTGAGCTAGCATCTTTAGTAAAACCGACTATTTTAATACCTAATGAAAAGTTAACTGGTAACCATCAGTCAAAAAATGCCAATGTCTATGCCGAAGATAATGCAGTTAAGATTATTAATGAGGCCGATATGATTAATGACCCAAAAATATTAGCTTCAGTCGTAAGGGGTGTATTGCATAGTCCAGAAGCTTCACGCAAGATGGCTGTAAGGTTCTCTAGTTTTGTTCGTCCAAATGCTGCACGTGATGTTGCTGATATGATTATTTCTAGTATTAAATTATAATAAACCATAAGTATTATGAGTTTATTTAAAAGAAAAAAAGACAATAAGATACTCAGGCGCCGGCTTGAAGCTGACGCTGATTCAAGGCCTGATTTATCGGATAATTTTAAGCGTAATCAGACTATTTCTGTCACCCTGTCATCTGTTGCTACGCCTAGGCAAAAAACTCATCATTTAACTATCAAGAGGCGCAAAGTTTTGACTATCTTTTTAATAGTTTTAATGTCGGCGTTGGCTATCTGGTTATTAATCATTAATATGACGGCAAAGGTATCGGTTAATGTTATTGGGCCTATATCA
>CAYVRA010000020.1:0-11877 GCA_964452965.1 uncultured Saccharimonas sp. (SeqCode)
TCTTTTACTTTGCGCATTAAGTCAATCTTCTTCTTACCAACAGCTTTTCGCAGCGTATCAGCCTGACCACCAGTAAAGCCGGCAAAATCTTTTGATATCTGCATAAATTGTTCTTGATAAACCAAAATACCATAAGTTTGCTTCAAGGCAGCTTCAAATTTAGGATGCAAATAAGTTATTGCTTCCTGGCCATGTTTTCGCTTAATAAAGCTGTCAATAAATTGCATTGGACCTGGTCGATAAAGTGCCACCATGGCAATAATATCATCAAATGCCGTCGGTTTAAGCTCGCGCAAATAGCGCTTCATACCAGCCGACTCTAACTGAAATACGCCCGTTGTATCGCCGCGTTGCAATAATTCATAAGCCGCATTATCATCTAGTGGTAAACTATCTAAATCTATCTTTATGCCATTAACCTTTTTAATAATACGAAGAGCATTGTTAATTGTCGTAAGGTTTGATAATCCCAAAAAGTCCATCTTCAATAGACCCAATTCCTCAACTGGGCCCATAGGATATTGAGTCGCCACTACGCCTTTTTGAGCCATCTCAAGTGGGACATATTTAACAATATCATCAGGCGCAATAACAACACCAGCCGCGTGAACGCCATGAGACCTAATAGTGCCCTCTAATTGAATCGCAAAGTCAAAAACCATTTTAGCTGTCTGGTTAGTCTCATATTCATGTTTAAGATCAGCATCATTTTGGACGCTATCCTTAAGGCTAATGTGTCGACCCTGAACTGGTGGCGGTATCATTTTTGACAATCTATTAGCCTCAGTATAAGGAACTTGCATAACCCTAGCTACATCACGAACTGCAGCCCTGGCTGCCATCTTGCCGAACGTAACAATATTCGCAACACGTCCGGCGCCGTATTTTTCAGTACAATGGGCAATAACTTCATCACGACGTGTATCTTGAATATCGATATCTACATCGGGCATACTAATACGATCCGGGTTAAGAAATCGCTCAAACAGCAAATCGTATTTTAGTGGATCAAGTTCCGTAATGCGTAGTGCATAAGCTAAAATAGAACCAGCCGCACTACCTCGACCGGGTCCAAATATAATGCCCTGATCTTTACCCCAATTTATAAAGTCCTGAACAATCAAGAAATAACCATTAAAGCCCATGCCTTCGACGACACCAAGCTCATATTCAGCTCTTTTTATTACATTTTCAGGTACATTATTCCTGGCTTCATTAATCGACATCTCGAATACATCTGACTTTTTCAGGCCGCCGTAACGCCAAGCCAACCCGCGCCAGACTAAATTGTCTAATAATTCTTTTTCACTTTCACCGTTTGGGGTTGGAAATTTAGGAATTAAAATACCACCAAGCTCAAGTTTAACGTCGCAACGATCAGCAATAACTTTTGTATTAGTGATTGCTTGGGGATGTGATTTACCCCAATGCTTGATAATATCGTTAGGGTCAGTCACATGCAGGTCAAAATCCTTAAAACTCATTCGCTTTTCATCACTCAAATATGCGCCCGTACCAACACACAATAGAATTTCATGAGCGTCCTGGTCTTCATGTAACAAATAGTGACCGTCGTTGCTAACAATCAGCGGGATATCTAGCTCTTCTGACATTTTTGCTAGCTCTTGATTAATTTTAGTCTGCACCGACCAAGCATTTGGGTTATCAGGATGCCCATGATCTTGCATTTCAAGATAATAACGATCACCAAATAAATTCTTATACCATAATGCAACTTTTTTAGCTTCCTCTGGATTTCCGTTAGTTATATGCTCACTAACTTCCCCGCCGGCACAGCCAGAAAGTATTATTAAACCTTCATTGTATTGCTCTAATATTTCACGATCAACTCTAGGCTTATAATACATACCCTCCAAGTTTGCCAGTGTACTAAGCTGCATTAAATTCTGATAGCCCTTGTTGTTCATAGCCAGCACGGTTAAATGATAACGCGCCCTGTCTTTAGCTGGATCTCGATCATGTCTAGCTCTGGCTGCAACATAGACTTCTAAACCAATAATAGGTTTTATCTCAGCTTCTACTGCTGCCTTGTAAAATTCAATCGCGCCCGACATAGTCCCGTGGTCAGTTATTGCCACAGCTTCCATACCATAATCTTTAACCTTACTCACAAGTGCCGGAATTTTTGTAAGGCCATCCAAAAGACTGTGGTGTGTGTGATTATGTAAGTGAACGTAATCAGATGGTTTTAGCTGAGCTTGCGCGTCAACCGCCGTGCTTGATTTAACCCCCATATATAAAACTAGTATACCGAATATATACTAGTTTTGCATGTAGTAGAAACTACCTATAGTTTATTTTTGCTGAATTGAATTTGTAATTTGATTAACATAAGTTCCAGTTTCTGGAAATATGTTAGTAAATTGGCTTAGGAACCAAACTATAACCGCCACAACGATTGTGCCACCGATAACAGAGCCAAAGCCGAAAGATATACCTCTAATAAAATTCATCCAATATATTCTGCGACGGCTACTATAAAAATCATTAAACAACTCTTCTATTAATTGATGTCTGGCTGATCGCTCATTATCGTCCTTTATGGCTTTTATCGTCTTCATTTGGCTTATTTTTTATCTAGAAAGCCCTTTTTAGCACCTTTAATTGCAAAATCAGTGCGCTCTTTTAGATCTTTAGCGTCAAGGCTAACCTCATTGATAACCTCTTTTGCCATAACTTTAGCCTCGCCAACAATCTTGCTAGCCTTTTCTTCTACAATTTTAATATCTTTCTCGGCTTCAACTTTTAATTCACCAGCTTTATTTTTAATATCAGCTCGGGTTTCTTTGCCGCTTTTTGGTGCCGCTAAAACACCAGCAACTACACCAGCAACTACACCAGCTGCTACACCTATTCCAACCGCTACTTTATTGTTATTTTTTTTAGTTGTCATTTTTTTCCCCTTTTTTATTAGATTTTTTAAACTTATTAATAAACCGACTAATCATTTCCGAAAAGAAAATCGGTGTTATAACTTTTGTTGCCTGTGAAACAGCAGATTCAATATCATCGACTGTTCGTTCAGCCGATTTTGTGACTTTACGAATTTGCGCACTTAATTTTATTAAGTATACGGCCAAAATTGTTGCAAAAACCAAAAATACCGACAAGACTATTGATAAGATTACAACCAAGACTTCTGCTGCCGAACTCATATTTCTACCCCTTCTTGATATTAATGTTGATTAATATTATAATAGCACATTAATTGTACTATTTGATTATATCTTTTATATATTCCTTTATCTCTAGCCCAAATCGAGAATCCTGAATCGCCATCTTTATAAAAGTTTTTGCATATGAAAGTGGGTTGCCAGTATCATACCAATCGCCTTCTATAAAACACCCATAAACTTCATCTTTTTTAACAAGCTCTGCGATACTATCTGCCAATACTATCTCACCACCAACGCCAACTTTTTCCTGAGCGAGTAAATCAAATATCTCTGGCGTCAACAAGAATCCACCTACAGATGCAAAGCGCGATTTAACTTTTTCAGGACCAGGTTTCTCAATTAAGCTCTTAATCTTAAATACATTACCAGAATTGTTATTGTCATCAATATCAGCTATGGCATATTTTTTCGTGCCATCATCATCTGTTTTTATCATTGAAATAACAGATTTCCCGGTTTTATTATAAGCATCCTTAAGCTGAACCGGCCACGGAATATCAGCGGCAAAAAAATCATCAGCAAAAAATACAAAAAACGGCTCATCATTTCCAATCAAATGTCGTGAATTTAATACTGGACGAGCCGTACCTTTAGGGCTACCTTTTTGGCGAATGTAAATGAAGTTGGCAAGCTCAGAAATCCTTTGAATCTCATCAGCATATTCAACCTTACCGTTAGAGCGCAATTTTACTTCTAAATCATCGTTACGATCAAAATGGTCCTCAAGGGCTTTTTTATTATTATCGGTAACAATTATTATATCCTTAACCCCAGCGGCCACAATTTGTTCAACTATAAATTGTATCGATGGTTTATCAATAATCGGCAACATTTCCTTTGGCATAGCCTTGGTCTGCGGCAGCATCCTAATTCCTAGTCCTGCGGCGCAAATAATCGCCTTAGTTGGTTGTTTCATTTTTTATTTTATCCTTTCTCTTATTAATTTTTGAGCTAGCTCTGGATTAGCCTTACCTTGTGACTTTTTCATAACCTGACCAACTAAAAAGCCGATAACTTTTTCGTTGCCATCTTTAAAATCAGCAACAGCTTTAGCACAAATTTGGTCGCTTACGACCTCATCAACAATTAACGCGATTGCCGATTCGTCACTAACCTGAATTAGGTTTTTTTCTACGGCAATCACATGAGGATCCTTGTCGCTAGTTAACATTTCCAACAATACCTCTTTAGCGGCAGTTGAGTTCAATTCACCGCCTTCAACCATTTTCGATAAACCAATAAATTGATCATCGGTGACTTTTATTTCAGTATCGCCAAGGTTACCATCAACATCACCTTGATCGCCTGAAATTATAGACAACCACAAACCGACTCTTCGGGCAGTAGAAATATCTGATTTCTCATAAACACGTTGCAACAATTGCGCCGTTGATTGTGATAACAATAATGCACTAATGACGGTTAAGTCCAAGCCAAAATCTTTCCATTGTTCCCTATAAAATGGCGGCAAAGCCGGCATACTATTTTGAATTTTGCCAATTTCGTCATCAGACAATACAATCGGCGGAATATCCGCATCTGGCATATAACGATAATCTTGAGCATCCTCTTTGCTGCGTTGAGATGCGGTCGTTTGGCTGGTTTCATCCCAGCCACGCGTTTCTTGAACAACTGTTTCACCAGCCTCAAGCAATGCAACCTGGCGACGAAATTCAAAATCAGCTGCTCGTTCGACACTGCGAAATGAGTTCAAGTTTTTGGTTTCAGTTCGCGTGCCTAAAGTGCTAGAACCTATTAAGGCAGCCGACACATTGACGTCAAATCGCATATTACCATGATATAAGTCGCCGTTAGTAACGCCAGCATAAGTCATTAAACGATACAATTCAGTCGCATAAGCTTTTGCCTCGGCAGCCGAATGGATATCAGGTTCGGACACAATTTCAATCAATGGCGTTCCAGCACGATTTAAATCCACCAAACTATGATCACCATGATGAGTCAACTTACCGGCGTCTTCTTCAAGATGAGCGTGATTAATGCGCACGTCAATCGAGCTGCCATCCTCAAGCGGAATATTTATCTTGCCAGCCAGAATTATCGGCTGATACATTTGCGTCGTCTGGTAGCCTTTTGGCAAGTCCGGATAGAAATAATGTTTGCGATCAAATCGACTAACACGAGCAATCTCACTATTTAATGCCTTACCAGCCCTAATAGCTAATTCGACTGCCTTATAATTCAAAACTGGCAACATTCCAGGTAATGCATAGTCAATCGGACTAACGACACTGTTTGGTGATTTATCGCGAGCATCGTTATCGGCACCACTAAACAATTTTGTAATTGTCGATAATTGAACATGACATTCAATACCGACCGTCATCTGATATTTTTCTAAAATCTCGTCATCGATCATCAGATTGCCCCTACATCTTTCAACGCTTTTCTGAAATTTGCGAGCGCCGACCTAGCCTGGTCATAAGTCACATAAACATCTGACTCGTGGGCGATTTGATTGCGTAATTTATGAGCGCTCCATACGCCATTTTGATCCGAAAAGATTTTTGACGCATTTTTCATTCGTTCACCCATAGTCTTGCCGCCAAAACCCCTCTCAGTTAATGCTTTGTCTAGCAATTTATCGGCATTAAGAATTGACAGATGGTAACTTGAAAATTCATCTCGTTTTAATTGATGTTCAATCTCTAGACATTTGGCACGATAATATTCAACATTTAGATATTTGCGACCTTTTTTATTTGAGGAAATTAAAGTTAATACCAAAGCACCAACTAAAATAACTGCTGCTAAAAAGAATATTATTGTTTGATCCATTTATTTAACCTCCAAAGATTTTGCCAAGGCTAGTAACTTTGCGTCACTTTTCATTGGCCCGATTAATTGCACGCCGACAGGCAAGCCAGATTTATCCGTCCCAGCTGGCACGCTGATAGCCGGTAACCCAGCCAGTGAAGTTGGCACCGTCATAATATCGCCAAGATACATTTTTATCGGATCGGACGTATTTTTACCCAAACCAAAAGCAATTGTTGGCGCCACTGGCCCAATTAAAACATCATAGCTAGCAAATAATTTATTAAATTCATTAATCAACAACGTGCGAGCTTTTTGGGCTTTTAGGTAATAGGCGTCAAAGAAACCACTCGATAACACAAAACTACCTATCATAATTCGACGCTTATTTTCAGTCACAAAACCATCGTCGCGCGTCTTGCCATAAACTTCAGCTAAATTATTGGCATTTTCAGCCCGTAAACCATAACGAATACCATCATACCTAGCCAAGTTGCTGCAAATTTCAGCCGGCACAATAATGTAATACATTGCCAGCGCATATTCGGCCATTGGTAATTTTACCTCTTCAATAACATGTCCATTTTGGCGTAATTTATCAGCGTATTTATTAATCTGCTCGCGCACGTCGCCATCAACATCGTCAGTCATAAAGTCGCTAATCAGACCAATTTTTTGATTTGGTTTCAACTCATTTTGAATTTCAAAAAAGTCAGATAAGGTTGTAGCATCGCGTTCATCACGACCAGCCATTATATTCATAACAACCTCAGCATCAGTAATATTTTGCGTAAACACGCCAATCGTATCGGTGCTGCTAGCCATCGCCACGACACCATAACGACTGACGGTGCCATAGGTTGGCTTTACGCCAACTACACCATTAAAGCTAGCCGGCTGACGAATTGACCCGCCAGTATCACTACCCAGCGCAAAAGGAACAACATCAAGGGCTGTAATCACAGCCGATCCACCGCTACTACCACCAGCAACCCTATTCATATCAACTGCATTTTTAGTTGGTCCAAAATATGAGTTCTCAGTACTACCGCCATGGGCAAAAGCATCCAGATTTGATTTACCAATACAAATAGCGCCCTCGGCCTCTAATCTTTCGACTGCCGTAGACTGCAATGGTGCATTAAAGTCTTCAAGCATTTTACTAGCAGCTGTAGTCGGCGCACCAAAAGCCAAAAAGTTATCCTTAACCACAAAAGGCACTCCAGCTAATTTACCAGTTATTTTGCCACTGTCGACATCGTCAGCCCTTTGTAAGGCTCGTTCAGCCGTCAAACTTAGTAATGCGTGATATTCGTTTTTTCCATCTGCCAATTTTAATACATTTTCAATTATAGCCCGTGCCGAGCTATCTTTAATCTGTTGCCGTATCTCTGAAATCGTCATAATTATAAAACCTTTGGAACTTTAACACAGTTATCAAGCGACTCTGGCGCCAAATTTAGTAATGTCTCACGAGTAATACCATAATCAACAACCTTATCCTCACGCCAAACATTTTGCAAACCAGTCACCTGATAAGTAGGATCAACGCCTTCCGTATCTAAATTATTTAATTTTTCGACATAACCTAAAATATTACCGATATCTGTTTGCAGGTTGTCGATTTCAATTTCGTCTAATTTCAGACTAGATAGTTGTGCCAAATGCAGCACATCCTCGCGAGTTATTTGTGTCATATAACAACATTATACATCAAAATAAGGGGCAATATAGCCCCTTATTTTTTAGTTTTATCATAAGCGACCTCAGCCAGCGCTGCATCACTAACCAACACAGGCTCTGGAGTCTCAATTGCAGCTGGCGTCAGCATATCAACTAGCACCTTTGACCACATGCGCTACTTAAAATTAATATTATAATTCTCTATTTCTAATGTCGAACCATGAAAACCCAGAAAAGTATCATTTTTTTCAAACCAGTCGCGAGTCAACCATTTTAACACTAAAGTTATTTTTTTGTATTCGCCGTAAACAGATCTGGCCCTCTTAGGTCCCAGCCTCCATCCACATTTATTTTTTGTCCGGTTGTTTGCTCAAAAATTGGATTAATCATAAATTCCACTGCTAATTTTCCAGCCGCTATTCTTTGTAAATTATAGTTAGTCCCAACGAGTGGTGCAGTTTCAGTAAATTGAGAGGACACCATTTCATGCCGAAACCTCTGTGCCGAAGCCACCCCTCTACCAGACCGAGTTGGTATATAACCAGTTACAATTTCCAATGTCCGTGCGCTAGGATCAGAACGGCCAAGCGAAAAGGCAAGCTCAATGGCAAGTTGTGAAAGTCCCTGCTTAGCCACAGACATTGCACCACCATATCCCTCTATGTGAGTCCCAGACCTTCCAAAACCAAATGTGACAATACCGGCGTTAGGTTTCAATAAATCTTTAGCAGCTCTTATGCCCTGCAGCAAAGAGACTGCACTTACAGTAAAAGCATCGATATAAATACCTGGGTCAAGCTCGTGCGCTGGTCTTTTAAAATTTAAAGAATCAACCCCAGCGATAGCATGAACAAAACCAGCAAATTGCCTATCTGATCCGTATCTATTTTTCAGTTCTGCACCAAGTACATTATAAGCGTCCTTATCTGACCACTCGACTGGGATATAATCTAGCCTATTATCACTTTCAATAATCTTATCTCTAATAAAATCCCCCGCCTTTTTGCTTCTAACCGTAGCTACAACTTGATGCTTAGGATCGGCATCCAACCATGCCTCTGCCGCCGACCAACCAAGTGAATCTTCGTCACGGATACCCGCTATTAATAAACGATTTGCAGCTCCAATAGAGCTATCTGCCTCAAGCATCTTGCTCACTCCAAGCTATTCTTGTAGAACTAATTGTACGCGACTTAAACATAAAACTCCTTTTGTATTTATTCCATTATCTGTTTAATTTCAATTCAAGGCAAGTATAGACTATATGTGATAGTGATAGCAATAATATTAACAAAATAGCCCACTAATAGTGGGTTATTTTTATTAATTATTTTTTAAATATTATATTATAATTTATAGCCTACTAGTATTATCGTCTAGCGTCGATAAACGTATGCGCATGACCAGATGCACCAGCACGACCAGTTCGGCCAATACGGTGTACATAATCTTCGTAATTTTGAGGAGTGTCGAAATTAATCACATGCGATACATTTGGAATGTCTAGACCTCTGGCTGCAACATCAGTTGCGACCATTACGCGGACACGGCCATCTTTGAACTGCTTCAAGGCGCGAGCGCGTTGAGACTGGTTTTTGTTACCGTGAATCGCAATTGATGGAATACCACTGTTATCTAAGTGATCAGACAATCGTTGAACACCAAACTTTGTTTCGCCGAAGACCAAAACCTTATCATAGCCTTTACCGCGAAGCATTTCAGTCAATAACTCAACCTTGTGAGTTTTATCACGAGCTTCGATAACATCCTGTTCAACATGCTCAGCGGTTTCGCTGGTTCGAACAGAAATAGTCACAGGAGTTTTTAGGAAGGTACTAGTCAAAACTGAAATCTCAGGCGTAATAGTTGCACTGAAAAATAATGTTTGACGATTTTCGGGAGTTTGGCTAACAATTGAACGAATATCTGGCAAAAATCCCATATCTAACATTCGATCAGCTTCATCCAAAACTAATGTATTAATATTTTGTAAATCAATATGACGACGAGTAATCATATCTTTTAGACGACCCGGGGTACCGATAATAAAATGCGGGCGTCGCTTAAGATCACGGATTTGTCGATCAGCAGGAACACCACCAACGACTACTGCAGAATAAAGGTTCAGCCCCATAGCAAAAGAACGAAATTCATCGTCAATTTGTTGAGCCAGCTCACGAGTTGGAGCGATAATCAGAACACTTGGACGATAATTTTCGCCTAGTTGATGCTCGATGATAGGCAACAAGAAAGCTGCCGTTTTGCCAGTACCAGTATTAGCAAGACCGATTACGTCCTTACCTTCTAAAATTGGCTGAATTGCCTGATCTTGAATCGAAGTGGTTTTTTCATAACCTTTTTTGATAATATTTTGTTTTAGCTGTTCACTAAAAGCAAAGTCTGCAAATGTATGCTCGGACACATAAGGGACTTCATCAACTCTGGCGACCGCCTTGTTAATAAACTTGCTTGGGTGAATATATTTTTTAGCTGGACCGCGCGATCCACCGCTTCGTCCGCGGCTAAAACCTGGGCGACCGTTGCCACTTACGCTTGGACGACTATTTGATCGTCCGCCTTTGTTAGGGCGTGAACCGCCCTTTTGATAATATGCCATTTTTAATAGCCTTTCTAATAATTGGTAATATTTTTGCAATTTGGATAAATTAGAGATTAATTCGGTGGTAGCGCCTAAATATTACCTTAATAGTAAAGGGTGCGCTCATCTTTGAAAGAGGCCCTAGCATCATCGAATGCAATAAACTAATAATAGCACAGTTTTTATAAATATGCAAGTATTTTAGCTAAAGCTTATCCTTAATTTCTTTTATCTGGTCACGCAAATCAGCGGCTTTTTCAAATTCTAGGTTGGCGCTAGCTAGCTCCATTTGACCAGTTAATTCACGAATCAACATCGGATATTCGTCCTTTGGAATCTTATTAAGATTAAGCTTGTTTGATTTTTCTTTTTTTGGAATCAGCGCTCGTAATCCCTCATCAACTGACCTTATTATACTTTCAGGTGTAATATTATGATCTATATTATATTGAACTTGAACTTTACGACGGCGGTCCATTTCACTAATCGCTTTGCGCATTGATTCGGTCATATTATCAGCATACATATAAACTTTGCCATCAATATGGCGCGCCGCACGACCGCTAGTCTGAATTAAAGCACCGGCGCTACGCAAGAAACCTTCTTTATCGGCATCCATAATCGCCACCATACTAACCTCAGGTAAATCCAGACCTTCACGAAGTAAATTAATACCAACCAGTACATCATAAACACCAGTTCGTAAATCTTTTAAAATATCACCACGCTCCATAGTATCAACTTCACTATGAATATAGGCAGTTTTAATACCCATATCTTGCAAGTATGTCGACAAATCTTCAGCCATTCGCTTAGTCAAAGTTGTTACTAATACGCGCTGTTTCTTAGCCACTCTAATATTAATCTCAGATATAAGGTCTTGAATTTGGTTTTTAGTAGGCTTGATGACAACTTCTGGATCGACTAACCCGGTTGGGCGAATTATCTGTTCGGCCGGCGCTGGACTATGAGATAATTCATATTCGCTTGGTGTTGCTGAAACATAAATTGCTTGATTAATATGCCCGTTAAACTCCTCGAAAGTCAGCGGACGATTGTCCAGGGCACTAGGCATACGAAAGCCATATTCAACCAAAACTTCTTTGCGCGCCCGATCGCCGTTATACATACCGCGGACTTGCGGTAATGTCATATGAGACTCATCAACCAGCAATAAAAAATCATCCGAAAAATAATCCATCAAAGTAGCCGGCTGCTGGCCCGGCTCACGATTAGTTAAGTATCTACTATAATTTTCGATACCTTTAACAAAACCGGTTTGTTCAAGCATCTCGATATCAAACTTTGTTCGCTGAGATAATCTTTGGGCTTCTAAAAACTTGTCATTTTTTTCAAAGTAGCCTAACCGCTCGTCAAACTCTTTTTTAATGCCTTCGATTGCATGCTCTAATTTTTCTTTTGGCGTGACATAGTGGCTGCTTGGAAAAATAGAAATCTGTTCAGGTTCGGCTAATATTTCACCCGTTAGCGGATCAATCCTAGTTAAACGTTCAACGATATCACCATAAAATTCAATCCGATAAGCGCTATCACTACCAGCTGGGAAGACATCAACAATATCCCCGCGAACCCTGAAAGTACCGCGCGAAAAATCAATAT
>CAYVRA010000021.1:0-11812 GCA_964452965.1 uncultured Saccharimonas sp. (SeqCode)
ATATCACTTGTTAATGCGCTGGCATATATTTCATCAATTTGGTCAGATCCTACTGCATAATTTTCTAAGCTGCTGTCGTAGAAACTAATATTTGCATTCATGCCATGTTCCTGGGCTGCATTTAGGGCTTCATCAGATCCATCCATCCCATTTTCAACACGTTGATCGATTTGGTATAGATAGAAATATTTATTTTTTGGCTTGGAGTCATTTATTAAACAACTTGATCCGCTATCGCCCTGAAAATCACTACCCGTATATCCGATTGGTTCTGTTCGGTCTGTGCATTCTTTTATAAAATTATCATAATCACTTCCAGCAACAGCTGAGCCATCATCTTCTATTTGCCCTGCCATATTATCAAGAACTGTGAGCGGATCTATATTTAAATCGCTGGTTGGTATTCCATAAACTAAATTACAATATGGGTCGGATGCTAGGCCGAGATTTTTATAGTCTTCATCTTGGCACATTGTAAAATCAGATCTATCAGCTGCTTTTGTTGTTGGAAAAGCCAGCGAGAGTGAAGATGATGCTATAGAGGCTAGTGATGTTAGCGCGCCAGATAAAGATGATATTTTTGATATGTTTGGTATTAAATTAGAAACTATACTACCCATAAAGGTATTTTTGTTTGATATATCGAACGGGCTATATGCTAATCTATCCTCTTCGGCGTATTGTGCTAATATATTGCTTGATAAATTTTGGTACGCTACTGCTTGAGCAACTGTTAATGGTGCGTTGCCACCCGTAGCCGCAACTGTTCCCATCATTCCAGAAGAGCCTGATGTTATAGCATCGCCAGCTAGTTCTCCGACTGTATTTTCATCGACTAGTATACCAGCGATTATATCTTTTAATAGTGCTGGTAGAAATATTGCTCCCACTACTACAACAGTGGAAATAGCTGCGCCCCAGGTTATACTTATACCACCGGACGCGATTGCCCCAATTATGCCTATTATTCCCGATCCAACTTGTACGAATGGGTTATTTAAGGTTTTACATGTGATTTGAGGTGTTCCTCCTAATATTTTATTAACTACTGACGATAAGTTAATTAATTGTCCGGTTAAGCCGCCGCCAGCTAAAAATTGAGCAGCTGTATCTGGCATTAAACCTTTTTCACCATAGGCAGCATACTTATATCCAAATGAATCAGTTGCCGACTTTTTAGCCATCATCTTTACTCCACCATTTGTTTTTATGGTGCTTATTACGTCTGCTGTTAATATACCGCCCAAATACGCTACGTCTTCAGGGTTAGGGTTACCACCACCCTTAATTTGATCCGCCATTTTTAGAAATAACATTGCATATTTTGCTAGTTGTATCGCTCGGACTGTTTTTGCAGCGAATCCAACAGCTCTTATTGTTCCGTAAACTAAACAAGCATTATCCATAGGGCCGGTAATCTTAAGTGTATTTGTTACTATTGCTGAATTAGATATGGCCGTACTCATTGCTTTTATGCCAGATTTAGATACATTTGCTGCGCCCGCTGTTGCCTCGCTAGCTATTGCTTTTGCACTCGCTATACTTTTATCATAGTTTTCTACGTCTAAAGCACTATACTTACCACCGCCTGGTTTATCTTTATCTACTTGTGGCCTTTTAGACTCATCAATACCACCAGTATTTGGTGCTGGGTTTTTAGTTTCATCCTGGATATTTTTAAGCTTTTCGGAATCATTTTTGCCTTCAAATGTTATGCCTTTTTTTGATATTTTTAATTTTACAATAGCTTTATTCCAGAATTTATCAGAAAAACCGGCGAATAAAGGGTTGTATCCTTTTTTCATAGCTGTTCTAAATTTAGCATTGGTGGCTAGCTCATCTAGGAGACCTGGCGCCATAACAGATCTTCCACTTCCTTCAAGCATAAAACCTTTTGGTTTCTTTCTTCCAAATAACCCACTTTCATTAGGATTATATTCCACTTCTATGCCAGCTTTTTTAAAATTGGCTATTTGTCGGTCAGACATTGTTGTATATTTGCATCTTATATTTATAACAGAGCTACAAATACCAACGCCCATGGCTTTTGTATATATCATTTTATTCGTTCGAATATCCATTGCTGTTAGTTGAGTGTTGAACTTGCTGACCATTATTTCCTTAAAGTTGATTATCAATAACCCTGGAGATAATAATCCGCCAATTCCTATTCCACCGCCAACGACGGTTAATATTATTGTCGTTAGTGGCCCTTTTTTCTTTAAAAAGCTAAATTTTCCACCAGCTTTACCTTTATTATTACCTTGATTGTCGCTATTTTTGCCAGAGACATTATTAGCCCAGTCACCACTGGCGCTTTCTTCTGCATCTTTTAGGTTATCATCGGTTAAGCTTTTATCGGTTTCGGAGTTACCGCTTTTTTCGGCTTTATTTAGGTCGTCAAACTTCCCATTAAAAGTTTTTTCATAGTCAGCTTGGGATCGGTTTGGATTATGGTACGAATCTTCTAGCTGGGCTCCTTTTTCGTAATCTTCATCTGATATTCGTAACGCCATAAATTAATTCCCTGTTGGTACTAGCTGGGTTGTTTGTGTGCTTGCTTCGGGATTAGTGGTTATTAATTGTTTTTCGGTTTCGCTAGCTTCAATTTGAATATGAACATGGCTTTGGCCGGCAAAGAACAAGCCCTGCCCTACTGGAAAATTAGCTAGGCGCTTTTTTTCTTCTTCGGTTAATTTAAATACATCTGACAAAACATCAACCGCACTGGAAGATTGTTTTAATAATATCTGCATAGAGCTGTTAGCAACGATTGCTCGTCCCATTTTGCTGCTCATAAAATCTTCAACATCCTGAGTTATTGTGGTTAGCCCCAGAAAATATTTACGGGCACGTTTTGCCAAGCTGAACATAAAACTGGCTGAGTCGTCATATTTCATTAACTGCCAGGCCTCGTCAATAATCAGCATGCGCTTCTTTTTGACTGTGCGGACAATATTCCAGATGTGGCTGAGAATTACATACATGGCGACCGGTCGGAGTTCATCTTCAAGATCGCGAGTATTAAAAACAACCATTGTGTTGTTGATGTCAATATTTGACTGCTGGCTGAAAATGCCCGCAAAGGTGCCTGTAGTGTATTTGCGCAGCCTTTGGGCTAGTTGTGGCCCTGTTCCGCCCATATGTAGTAAGGTGTCGTATAAATCACTAATTGTTGGCGGTAACGAGTTATGTGTTAATGGGTCGCTGGTGATGCCAGCACGAGCATATGTGTCGATTAAGGCCTGGTCTAGATCGGCTTCTTCGGCTGGGTTTAGTGAGGCCATGGGCATACCGTTGGCTGTTATTTGGGTGCCGCCAAGCATTAGTTTTAGTAAGCCGTGAAGTGTGATTAAATTAGCGCGCAAGGCGTTATCTTCTTCATCGACATCTATGACTTTTGGTAGGTCAAATGGATTTATTCGAGTGTTAGAGTTTAAGCTAAGGCGAATATAGCTACCGCCAACTGCACTGGCTAACTTTTCATACTCATTTTCAGGGTCTATAATTAAAACTTCGCTGCCCATCATCATACTGCGCAAAGCTTCAAGTTTTACGGTGAAAGATTTACCCGCACCAGATTTCGCAAATACGACCATATTGGCATTTTCAAGACTGAATCTGTCAAAGATAACTAATCCGTTATTGTGCATATTTATGCCATATAAGACGCCACTCTCTTGCGATAGGTCCGCGCTGGTAAATGGAAAGCTTGTACTGATTGCGCCAGTGTTCATATTTCGACGAATTTGTAATTGATCTGACATTTGTGGAATTGTACTGTTTAAGCCTTGTTCTTGTTGGCTGCTGGCGACTTTGCTAAATACCATCTGTTGGCCAAATAAAGTTTCGATTTTATGTTGAATAAATGCTAGCTCGTCAAGACTATCGGCGTAAAGCGTAATATAAAGGCCGTAGCGGAAGAATCGCTCGGCGCCAACCTGTAATTGATCGCGTAATTCTTCGGCATCACCTATCGCAGCCTGTAGACCTGGGTCGCGGGTTAGGCCTTTTTCATTATTTATTGAAGTTGATGCCTCTAGTTGGGTAACTTTTTTGCGCAAATTATTTAATACTACCTGGCTATCGACTGGATAAATGAACATACTGACATCTAAAACTTCATCAATATTAATTAACGAACTTAACCAGCCGGTATAAATTTGACGAGGGTATCCGTAAACATAAATAGTTCGGCCATACTTAGTGCCAAGCCTAAAGTAAGATGAATGTAGTTCTAGGCTACTAGGTGCAATTAGGTCGCGTAAAGTTGTAACGCCCTTTAAAAAGGCTTGTTCAACCTCAGCTTGTTCGCGAGCTCGTTGTTCGGCGGCTATACTGGCAGCATCAGTTTTCTTTTTTGACATTACATATTACTCCATAGGTTAGCTGTGGGCGGTGTTTCGCCTACGCCCTTTTTTACGAAAGTTGTTGCTAGATTTTCAAAATTAACCAATGGTTCTCGAACGGCAGTATCTGGGTTATAAAAATTATAATATAATTCGCCAAGCTCTTTGGTCGATAGCTGCAGGCTTTGGACGCCTACCTGATACAGTCCGGCAATAACTCCATCAACTCGGTTTTTAATCTCGGTTTGAGCTTTAGTGTAAGTTTCGGCATCAATTTTTGTAACTTCATTTTTACTAGGTGCAAATAATTTATCAAAGAAGCCTTTGCCTTGTGATATTAGGCCGCTGATGTCGCCATTTGGAAAATAAGGAACGGTGATAAAGAACGATTTATCCATAATATTTGCTTCTTGAGATAATATATCTATAAAATTTATATAATCATCCATTAAAACATTAAGTAGCATATTATCTTGGCTGCGTCTGATAGCTACAAGTTTATCTAGGTATGGGCCTATATCAACGCGTTGTGAGCGAATCAAGATTTGAATTGGATAATTTAATGAATTAAGAAAATTCTGGTAACTAAATTCGACACCTTCACGCTCGCGGCTACTCATCAGGTCAAAATTAATAGATTTACAGGCTATGACCGCTCTAAAAGATCCATCAGACATAATAACCATGTTATCGCGAACCTCTGAAAGTAAAAGGCTGTTTTGGGTTGATGCTGGGTTTTTAGCTTTTTGACCGACTGGTTGCTGATTATCTGAACTTGAACCAACGTTAATAGGCGCCTCGTTTGTGTTAAGGGCGGCTGGGTTGATTATAGGCTGATTAATTGGCGGCATTATTGCGCTCCCCACTCCCTCTCTTTTAACCGAAACTATCTTAGCGAAATAAATACTTCTTGGCTTTGCTTTTCGCTAATGCGATTAGCTTGACCGGCGATTGTCGCAATTGATAAATCGGTGCTGTTTGCAAGATTTATTATATCAGCAGAGGTGGTTTTATTGCTAGTGTTTGGCTCTGTTTTGGCGCTCGGTTCGATAATTTCTTGAAGTTTGACTATTGGTTGTTCGGGTGCGGAGTTGTTGTTCTCTAATGGCGCCCTGGATGGTTGTTGTGGATTACCAAAATAATTCAAATTAGATGTTCTATCGCTCATCATTTTTTTAATTTCATCCATGCGACTACTGTCGCTTTGATTAAGTTTTTGGTTTAATGATTGCGCTTGACTAGTATTGTCGCTTAATATATCCTCGGTTTTTTGAGCATCTAGATAAACTTCGCTTACCATAGGGCTGTTCGATGTTGAAACTTGTGTCTGTGGCCCCCTAATAGCCCAGCCATGGCTGTCAACTATGCCGGCTAGGTATCCGAGGCGTCGTTGGGCCTCGTCCTGCGATATATCCTTTGTAAATTGTATGTCTAGTGATTTTGGTGCTGTCACTTCAATTAAAGACTCAAGGCCGTCTGGGTCCCATTTGCGCATGTGAGGCTTTAGAAAAAATGACCACATTGCCGCCATGTATATCTCCATCGGCTGATCTTTGCGAAGAGGTAGTGCGATTGCTCCAAAGAATAAAATTATAGGAACTGGAATGATTGCCAGTGGCACAAATAATTGCGCCAATCCCCAAGCTAAAGCGCTAGCCATAGCAACAATTATCAGGTAGATAAACTGTCTAAAACTAAACGGACCGATTAGCTTATCGTCAGCTTCGACATCTTGAGGGACTTTATATACCGCCATTGTGTTTATAGTATATCAAATTAATTTAGATATTAATTCTGCGTCTATCGTATCTTTCCGTCGGTGTCTATTTTTGTTCTGGCTGCTGCTATATCCGGTAGTGAGCTCATACTTAGGTCTGATGTCTTCTCTTTTATTAATTTTCCTATATCACCACCAAAATCGGACTGTAGTTGTTTATTCTGACGGATATCCTCAATAGATGTCCTGAATGAAGCCAGGGTGTTTTTGTTTAATGTATCTGCTTTGGTTGATTTATCGGACAAAGCGGCAAGTTGTTCTGTTGTGTATGTCCCAGCAGGTGCGTGTGCTGCATTAATATAATCAGTATACGCAGTAGAGGCGCCAGTGTTTGATTTCTTTATGAAATCCATATAACTTGCTATCGATCCAGAACTTAACTTCACTAAATCTCCACCCTTCATATTTTCGAATGCTGCCTTTTCGCCCTTGACCATATCTGGAGCTTTTGAAACTAATGCTCCTGCATTTGCCGATATAGCGGATTGCCTATCACTCTCTGATACTCCGTAATTATATGCTTGGCCCGTAGTAGGGTCTATCGTAGAATCACCGAGTCTTCTTAGTACTCCATCTCTTCCGAGTTTTCCTAGTGTGTGAAGAGCAGCTCTTCTTTCATGTATTGATCTTGTCTGGTCTTTTGCTCGAGATTCTAAGAAGCTGTCTGAATTGAAGTCTGGATCGGTTGCCTTATTTGTGCTCAATTCTTTTTCAAGTAGTGTTGAAGATTCCTCTAGCTGCTTTCGTTCTTCTCCAGCGACAACAGCTGACGCGTTTGTAAATAGCCTTGCGTTTCTGTCTCTTTGATTTTGCGTGAGAGCAAGGCCACTTGCTGTTAGTCTTGTAAAGCCACCACCTGGCTTAGTTCCTTTACTATTCATACCGCTCATTCTGTTTGCATATTGTAGGTTTTGCTGTTGAGATTTTGTGGCTGCGCGGTCTCTTCTGCCACGTGCAATAGCGGATCTATCAAATCGTTTTGTGCCAGCGGCTCCAAGACTCTTACCCCATTTATCACCCAAGCCACTTAATTGCCCGCCGATTTTGCCGATTCCATCCAGGGAGCTTTTTAATAAACCAGGAACGGCAAATAATGGCAATGCCAATACAAGTCCAGCTGCTATCTTGCCCATGCTTCCACCTATGGCGCTTTCGGCATTATTGAATACATCCTGTAATATACTTGACGCTAACTTTGATACACCAAAAACAACCGCAATTATCGGAAACAGTAATAGCATAGCTTTTAATGTGTCCATCCATTTCTTGAATAGTTTTTCGGTATTTGGTAATAAGAATGCAACGAATGCCAGAGGTGAGACTATAACTAGTAATATAATTATCGCTTGCCTACCTATTAATATGAATAATATCATAATTCCAGAGACGATTGCCGCTAATAGGGCTGGTATTAAAGCTGCTAGTGATAACCAAGCTATCGTTAATCCTGCTCCTACCATTATGGTGCCGCCTACAACAGCAGTCCAGTCATTAGTGCTGCCGTCGCCAAAAGTTTTAGTCCCTGGCTGGATCATGCCGGTAAATAAGTCTTGCAAAGTAAAGCCGAGTATGTTTGAAAGATCAACTGCTATTTGACATATGAAAAAAGAAAGGTTGACTAATATTGCCGATATTATTAATTTAGGAAGTAGCTTTTTTATGCCATAGTTTGTTATGCCAAAACTAGTTATCTGTGAGAATATGATAATCAAGAAAACAATAACGAAAGCAATGTTAGCTATGTTTCTAAACATCTGCCAGGCTTTTTCTGTAGCCCCGCCGCTATCGAATATGCTGGATTTTGTCTCTAAAAAATTATCAGATATAAACTTAAAAGCTCCATCTGCTAACTTGGCTGCAGTAGTTAATACGGGGCATAATATCCAGCCGATCCCATCTATGCCGCACTTTGATGCTGCATCCGTAGTAGTTATATCTAGCGTAATACCAGCGTCACCTTTTATAGTTAGGTTTAAGTTTTCATTGGTCTTTGTTTTACTATCGCTGCAAGCGGTGTTATCGTCTTTCAGGCATGCTGTATAGGTTCCTGGGCCTATTCCATCAAAAATACCCTGCAAAGTTGTTTGATATTTTCTTTGGGTTCTAGTGTCGCCCTCGATCTCTTTTGGTTCGCTTCTACTGCTTGTTTCTATCTCTTTTATTATATTGCCTGAAGAGTCTTTTAGTACGAGATATACATTGGGATAGCTTTTTATCTTTTGTATCATTGTATCCTGTTCGGTACCTGTTCCTATTGGTATACTTTGTGATGTTATTGTATAACTAACTATTACTTTTTTTTGTGGTGTTGATGTTGTTCCGGATGGGCGGTTTGAAATAGCCACACTTCCTAGCTCTAGGACCTTGTAATGGTTGATGTCATTTTTGTTTCCGCAATAATCGCCACTTGCTAGGCTGCCGTTTAGTTCGGGGTGCTCGTTATTATAATGGACCGAATCATAAATTATATTAGAACTTGTCAGGTTTATCAGTAAGGTTATTTGTACGTAGCATTCACTTGACGGAGTATTTGCTATTGCCCTCTCAGCATCAGTAAGCGATTGTTTTTTAATTTTTACAGCACCAGAGTAAGATGTTAGACCGTTGTTTCCGTGTGGGCCTTCGTTCGGCTTATATGCACTCAGGGTTATGCCTCCATTATAGATGTCACTATAATTACCGCCATTTATTTTTAGTTGTGGATAATTATTAGAAACGTACATATTGCCGGTATCTGATATGTTAGGATCGCCAGATTTCCCAACTAGTGTGTATGCAGCGCCATTTTCATCAGTTGCAATTTGAATATTATCTACTGCGCTAGCCGAACTAGTTAATAAAAAAGCCGTAAATAAAAATATCAACGATATCGTAGCGTTTATTAGAAGTTTTGTTTTTCTCTTTATCATTAATGTTTTCATATAATTACTCTATTATATCTTATTGAGATAAATCCTATGGGGTTATTTTTAAAATTTATACTAATGAAACTCATATCTTCATGGATGTACTACTTATAAAATTATAACACAAGCACAATAGTCGAGAATCGTGTATGTAAAAAGTATCTTGGTGCTTGCGAGTGGCCTTAATTTGTCGTAATCTATATTTAGGTATGAAAGTAAAGGAAATAATATTAGCGGTTGCCTTATTAATAGGGATTAGTGGCTTCATGGTTACTCCGGCTGTGTCGGCTGAAGATTGTGGCAAATATTCTACGTCTATTATCCCCTGTAGCACGGGTGGACAAAGCGGCATTGACGGCATATTGTTGTTGGCTATTAATATATTAACAGCAGGTATTGTTATAGCAGCTGTTGGCGGGTTTGTTTATGCTGGAGTTTTATATTCTAGTTCGGGCGATAGCCAGGATAATATCAAAAAAGCCAAAGATATTATGAAAAATATAGTTATTGGCTTGTTAGCTTACGGCTTAATGTATTCGGTCTTGAACTATTTAATACCAGGCGGAGTGTTTAATTAAAAAAATGAAAAAACTACTAGTGTCTATAATTATGATTTTTGCGATGTTTTTTGCTGGTCCTTTAATAAACCAGCAACCTGTGTCGGCGGCGGCCAGTTGTAGTGATAAAGACACTAGCTTCTTGAGCTTTCCTACTTGGTATAGGGGCTTAATAAAAGATGAAGCAACTTGTACGTTAAATGGGCCAGAAATCGGCGGTCTTAGTAATTATATCTGGCACATTGTATTGAATGTAATCGACATATTGATAATGGCCATAGGCTATATTTCAGTCGGTTTCATAATTTATGGCGGATTTCAATATCTAACTAGCGCCGGGAATGCTGATGGTGCCAAAAAAGGAAAAACTACGATCACTAATGCTATAATAGGTTTAATATTAGCAATAGTATCTGTTGCGGTTGTTAGGTTTATAATGGGTATAATTCAATGAAATTTTTAAATTTATTTGCCGAAAAAATTGATGCTGGTAATCTAAATATACCTGAGATTACCGCCAATGATGTCGTGAAAAATGGTCTTAATGTCGCCTATTATACAATTGGGTCTATTGCCGTAGTTATGATTATAATTGCTGGCTTTACAATGGTGACTTCGGCTGGCGACGCCGAGGCGGTCAAAAAAGCCAAGAATACCATCACCTACTCTGTCATTGGCTTAATTTTTGTTATACTGGCCTTTGCTATTACATATTTTATTACAGGAGTTTTTCAATGAAAAAACTAAAAAATATAATCTTAACATTAAGCTTTTTGGGCTGCCTTGGTTTTGCTGCTTTACCCCAAACTGTTGTGGCGGTTACGGTTATTGATTGTCCTGCTGGTAGCACTAGCACTATATGCGACGAATATAAAAGCGGAAAAAAAGATGTTCAGTATTACATAAAAACTATTATAAACTGGTTTCTTTACATAACGGGCGCAGCCGCTGTTGTTATGATAATATATTCAGGCTTTATGTACGCTACCTCTAGTGGTGACGCTAATAACGTAACAAAGGCAAAAACCACTCTTATGTATTCGGTGATTGGGCTGGTAGTTGCCTCACTGGCATGGGTGATTGTTAACTTCGCGCTAAATATTTTTTCTTGATAGAAAGCACAACCCAATTAAATAGTATTAACAATAATCAATTTATCTGGTATAAATATAAGTAAGTATAAAAATGAAAGGAATAAAAAAATGAAACAATCTATGAAAAAAGCAATGATCGGGGTATTGATGATGCCTGCTTTAACATTGGGTCTTTTGGCGTTTTCGCCTTTAGCTAGTCGGGTTTATGCTGAGGATCCTGTTGTTCCTACTCCTGCAACTACCGGTACTGGTGGTATTGACTGCTCCGGTGGTAAAGATTGCCTAACTAAAGGCTCAACCACTGGCACTGGAAATACTTCAGCAGCGACCAAATTGGTCGGCGAGAATAGTATAGTGACTCAAACTATTAATTGGATGCTTTATATAATCGGTACATTAAGTGTAGTAATGCTTATCGTAGGTGGCATCCGATACACGATGTCGGCTGGCAATGAAAAGGGCGTTAAGTCAGCAAAAGATACTATTCTCTACTCCATTATTGGTATTATTGTTGCTGTTCTCGCCTATGCAATTGTGAACTTTGTAATTAGTGCGTTCACCGTTTAAGACTAGCTAATACTATAATAGAGTTTAATTAAAATATCCGCTCGATGATAATGGGCGGATATTTTATATCACAGAAATACTTTAAATAAAATACGGCTACTATCGAAGCCGTATTTTATTTTCAGCAAATCTAATCCTTATTGAATCTGAATCTTCTTGGCTTGTTCTTGTTTTACTTTTGTAAAGCTGATTGTTAATACGCCGTCTTTTAGGACTGCCTCAACTTCATCCTCTTTTACGCTGACTGGTAGCGCTAAAGTTCGGCTGAACTCGCCCCAGTAACATTCCTGGATGTGCCAGTTAGTTGCATCTGCATCGTCGCCACTATTCAAGGTACCGCTGATTGTTAGGATGCCGTCACTAATGCTGACATCTAATTCTTCTTTGTTGACGCCTGCGGTGCGGGCTTTGATAACCAATTTAGTCTCGGTCTCATAAACGTCGACTGCTAGTTGGCCTGGGAACTCTTCTTCGCTGTCATCCCAGTTATCGTTGCTAGTTACGGTTTCTTCTACTACCGCTGTGTTGTCGTCAAGAAAAGCTGCTGCCAGCTCATCTTCCA
>CAYVRA010000022.1:0-11562 GCA_964452965.1 uncultured Saccharimonas sp. (SeqCode)
CATCACCATATTGACCGCGACCACCAGATTGTTTGGCGTGCTTGCCTTGAACACCAGAGTTACCTTTGATAGATTCACGGAATGCAACCTGAGGTTCGCCGATATTAGCTTCAACCTTAAATTCTCGTTTCATACGATCAATTAGAATATCCAGGTGCAACTCGCCCATTCCGGACATAATTGTCTGGCCTGTGTCGTGATCGGTATGAATACGGAAAGTTGGGTCTTCCTCGGCTAGACGCTGCAAGGCAATGCCCATTTTTTCTTGGTCGGCTTTAGATTTTGGCTCAACCGCAATCGAAACTGGCGGATCTGGGAAAGTAATTGATTCAAGCGTAATTGGGTGGGCAATATCAGATAAAGTATGACCGGTAAATGTACCCTTTAGGCCTACAACTGCAGCGATGTCGCCAGCTTCGATAGATTCGATATCTTCGCGCTTGTCAGCGTGCATACGGACGATTCGACCGATACGCTCTTTTTCACCAGTTGTAGTGTTCAGGACGTATGAGCCAGCTTCCATTTTACCGCTATAGACACGGACGAAAATCAATCGACCAACAAATGGGTCGGTTGCAATTTTGAAAGCAAGACCAGCCAAAGGTTCTTTTGATTCTGGCTTACGCTCAATTTCATCACCAGTCTTTGGATTTTGACCCCATACAGAGCCAGCATCAAGTGGTGATGGTAAATAATCAACGACAAGGTCAAGAACTTTTTCAACAATAACACCACGACCATCGCCACCAGTAACTAGATAAAAGTCACCCGCTAGGATTCGTTTACGTAAAGCCGCTTTTAGCTCTGGAATTTTAATTGCTTCTTCGCCTTTTTCAAGGAATCGCTCAAATAACTCGTCATCAGCTTCAACCGCTGCTTCAACCAATAAACTACGAGCATTTTTAGCTTTTTCTAACATATCAGCTGGAATCTCACCAACAACTAGTTCGTGGTCGGTGTAATCAGCATAGGTGTAAGATTTCATCTCGATCAGGTCAACGATACCGTTAATCTCTTTTTCAAAACCAATTGGTAAATGAACCGGCAAAGCGTTTTTTGTTAAACGACGATGAATGGATTCAAGTGATTTGTAAAAGTCACCACCAATCTGGTTAATCTTGTTAATAAAACAAATACGAGGGACACTATATTTATTAGCTTGACGCCAAACAGTTTCAGATTGGGCCTCAACGCCCATTTTACCGTCAAATACCGTTACGGCACCGTCTAGGACGCGCAAAGATCGTTCGACCTCAGCTGTAAAGTCAATATGGCCTGGTGTATCGATTATGTTAACCTTACAACCCTTCCAAAACGAAGTAACAGCAGCCGAAGTAATAGTAATACCACGTTCACGCTCTTGCTCCATCCAATCAGTTGTAGTTTCACCTTCGTGGACTAAACCAATTTTATGCGAAAGACCAGTTCGATACAAAATGGCTTCAGTTGTGGTGGTTTTACCGGCGTCAATATGGGCAATAATACCAATATTGCGAAAATTCTCGAGGTCAAAATGTTTTTCTGCCATAATATTTTCCTATTTATTAGTTTTAATTTAAGATCATTCTTAAGCGCGAGCAAAGTGTGCAAAGGCACGGTTTGCTTCAGCCATTCGGTGGGTATCTTCCTTCTTTTTGAAGGCGCCACCAGTTTCATTACAAGCGTCAACAATTTCCATCGCTAGGCGTTGAGAATATGACATACCAGAACGTAAACGAGCACATTTAACCATCCAACTAAATGCAAAGTGCAGCTGGCGGTGTCCTTGAATTGGGAATGGGATTTGGTAGTTAGCACCACCAACACGACGAGATTTAACCTCGAATGATGGAGATACGTTTTTCAAAGCTTTTTCAAAAACTTCTAGTGGATTCTCACTGTTTAGCTTTTTAGCAGCCATTTCAAGCGCGCCGTAAACAGCTCGTTCAGCCAATAGCTTTTTGCCGTCGATCATTGATTTATTAATAAGACGCTGAACCATGACGCTTTGATATTTACGATCAGCGTTGATTTTTCTTTGTAGGCTAGCAGTAGTTTTACGAGGCATTATTTACTCTCTTTCTTGGTGCCGTACTTTGAACGGCCTTGTTGACGTTTTGCAACACCTTGAAGGTCAAGTGCGCCACGAACGATATGATAACGAACGCCTGGAAGGTCTGGCACACGGCCACCGCGGACCAAAACAACTGCGTGTTCTTGTAGGTTGTGACCTTCACCACCAATGTATGCCCAAACCTCTTGTTGGTTAGTTAGGCGAACACGAGCAACCTTACGAAGTGCTGAGTTAGGTTTTTTAGGTGTTTTTGTTGTAACACGAATACAAACACCGCGTTTAAGTGGTGCATTTTGCTCGTAATAACGAGTTTTTAGCGCATTATGAATCTTGCCAAGTGCAGGACATTTCGATTTTTTAATCGCAATCTTGCGTGGCTTACGCACTAATTGATTAATTGTTGGCATTAATACTCCTTTAAGAGATTATTTATCATTAATTTTGGGCATAGAAAAACCCGTTTTTTTACAGATTAGGCTCAGCATGCCTTCTCTGTTTCATCTTATCAGCATCGTTAGACCTGTACACATTCAATAATCCATCGACCCAATAAGGGAAAACTCATCTGTGATTATAGCAAATCCATAGCTTTATTTCAATACAGAAATTACAAACCGTTTGACCAAATATGCCAATTATGATAATATATCATAACTTTACGGTCTTAATTAGACAGTAATGCACATTTTTAAAAAGGAAGTGATTTTAAGTGTCAAAATCTAAAGAAGATTTATTTGACATGATTGGCTGCATCGGCAAAGACAACATAACTGGATTTGAAGGTCTAATTATCGGAATGCTAGACCATCTTCACGGATGTAGCCATTACTATGTTCAGCCAACGAACTTGGTTGATGGTAAAGTTGTAGACCCTGAAGGCTTTGACGTACAGAGAATTAAATTTGTTAAACGCCTCGTGAAAGATCCAATAGTAATTAGATCCAAAATTAATCTTGGTAACGAGGTTAAGGATACTATTACTGGCACAAAAGGAATCGTCATTGGTATATTTACGTCCATGTATGGCGACACGCCTCGCATCTCAATTCAACCCAAAGAATGTAAAAATGGGGTGCCAGTCGAATCATTGCGGATACCCGAGCCTCGAGCAAGGGTAATACTCAATGAAAAGCCGACAAGCGAACGTCGGGCAGGAGCTGGAGGGCCAAGTAGCAAGTTTATTGACTCGCATCCCTATGTTCGTTAGCTAAAGTCACAAACCCTACATCGCCACCTAAAAATAGTTTTTGATTTATCGAAAAACTTATTTTTAGGTGGCATATTTTATTTGCTTATATCCGATAGTTATGCTATAATAGAAAAGTAACTAGATTTAGCTATTGGACCTTAAAAATCAGATTATTACAGTGCACGTCTTGGACGTAGTGCTGAATATTTAATAGGAGCTGATTCAAATGTTTAAGCAACTGGAAAGGTCAAGATCGTCGATTTATGAGTCGATGAAAGGATGTTCCAAAATAGCAAAGCTCTCCATTACTATATCTTGCACTATGTTAGCAATATTTTTTTTAGTTGGCATCGGTGCTATATTAGTAATCGCTCAAGCTACACCCGTTGCCTTAGCTGTCGCCATAATTATGATCATATTGCTTAATTTTCTGGCATTGATATTAATCGCTATGATATTTTGCATGACAATATCCGAAAGTTTAGCTTTTTGGATTGTAATGCCCGCAACGGCAGCAATATACGGGTTTGCCACTATAACTATGGCAGCGATTACGATTTTCTATTAAGCTATTTTATTAAACGGGGACTTATTGTCCCCGTTTAAGAAGATCTACCTAGAACGTGCACTATTGTAATAACCTGACCTTGCCTCGTCGAATGACGGGGTTTTATCAAAAAACTCTGGTTTTTAGGCCAGAGTTTTTTTATTTGGTTTTTATAGAAATAGATGTCTATTACAAACCTACTTCGCCAAGACTATACAGAGAACCCTTACCGACAGTTTTAAAATGCCAGTTCAGCGTTTTCGGCAATTTCTTGTTCGATATCACTCGTATCGTCAACCTTGGCATAATCTTTGGCGCCAGTTCCAACTGGAATCTTGCGGCCAATAATTACATTTTCTTTTAGGCCATTCAATCGGTCAATTCGACCACTAATAGCTGCGTTAATCAAAACACGAGTCGTATCTTGGAATGAAGCAGCAGACAAAAAGCTGTCTGACCAAATAGAAACCTTGGTGATACCTAGTAATAATTGAGTGTAGCCAACTAGTGACTTACCTTCTTCGGCTAATTTAGCGTTGGCCTCAACAACTAAAGCCTTTGAAACTACATCGCCAGTAACAAATATGCCATCACCTGGATCCTCAATTTGGACACGGCTGAACATTTGTCGAACGATAACCTCAAGGTGCTTATCGGCCACATCTTGACCTTGTGCTGCGTAAATACGCAAGACTTCATTGATTATGTAGCGTTGAGTAGCTTCGGTACCCTTTAGGCGCATCAAATCGTGTAGATTTAATGAACCGATTGTTAACCTGTCGCCAGCTTCAACTTGATCACCGGCCTTGACTACTAATTGGATATTACCAGGAACTTCAATGCGGACTGGGCTGCTGGCATTGGCAGCTATAACCAAGTGACCATCAACAACTTCAACCGCGCCATCAAATGGAGCAACTAGAGGCTTTGATTCACTTTCGCCTGTCGCTAGGACATCACCAACTTTGACATTACTGCCAGATTTAACGACAGCGGTTCGACCTTCTAGGGCGATTCGCTCAACATGGCCAGCTTCTGGGGTAATTTGAATGATATACTTTTTACCATCTTCCCAGACATCAACTAGACCAGCAACAGTAGTTATATAAGCTTGGCCTTTTGGTGATCGAGCTTCAAATAGCTCTTCAACACGAGGAAGACCTTGAGTAATGTCGCCACCAGCCTCACCACCCTTGTGGAAGGTTTTAAGTGTTAACTGAGTACCAGGCTCACCAACTGATTGAGCAGCAATAACACCAACTGGCTGATCTTTATGAACAAGTAGGCCAGTTGACATATCGATACCGTAACTTTTACGAGGAATACCGTGCAAACTCTTAGTAGTTAGAACTGAAAGTATTTTAACACTTTCAATATTAACATCTGCCTCAATAGCGTTGGCAATATCACGAGTAATTATCTGATCGGCTTCGATATAGCCAGATACCGCCTCGGCAGTAAATCGGCCAACTAGACGATTACTGAATGGAATCATAGTTATATCAGATTCACTTCGTAAAATTGCAAAGCCTTCATCATCACCTTCAACATCTTCAACTGTGAATACATCTTGCGAAACGTCAACCAAACGACGAGTTAGGTAGCCGGCATCAGCAGTTTTAAGCGCTGTGTCAATAAGACCCTTACGAGCACCACGAGTAGCAACGAATTGCTCAAGTGAACTTAGACCATCCTTGTAGTTTGAACGAATAGCTAGCTCAATTTCACGGTTATTTGAGTCAACCACAATACCGATCATAGCCGAAGCCCATTTAATGTTAGAAATATCACCACGAGCGCCAGAGTTAACCATGACAGAAATACTGGTATCCATGTCTTTCATTTTGTCTGACAAGAAATCGGCAATCTTTTTGTCGACAGCACGCCAAGCGGCAATTGTTAGATTGTATCGCTCTTCTTCGGTGATAAGACCTTGATTGAACTGCTCTGATATCAAAGCTGTAGTTGCATCACCACCAGCCACAAAGTCACTAGTTTCACCAAATTGGACATAGTCATCTTTACCAGTCGATACAGCCGCAACTGTTGCAAAACGGAAAGCTAGACCTTTAATTCTATCGGCAGCTTGGGCAGTAGCTTCGGCACCATATTCATTAAAGATTTTTGCAAGAACCTTTTTAAGTTGCTTTTTGTTCTGGACAGAGTTATCGTATGGGAAATCTTCAGGCAAGATGTCATTAAAGAAGACGCGACCAAGTGTTGTTTCTCGATTTTCACCTTTGTAATTGACTCGAATTGGCGACTGTAATTGCAATACGCCATTATCATAAGCCATTTCAGCTTCATAGACCGAACTATAAGATTTGCAGCACTTAGTTTGAGCACTTGGTTTGACGTATGTTAGGTAGTAATTACCCAAAACAACGTCTTGTCCGATACTGAGAACCGGCGAACCATCAGCTGGCTTTAGCAAGTTATTAGTTGCGCTCATCAGTTCACGAGCTTCACGTTGAGCATCTTTTGAAAGTGGCAAGTGAACAGCCATCTGGTCACCATCATAGTCGGCGTTAAAGCCGTTAGCTACAAGTGGATGTAATTGGATTGCCTTACCTTCAACTAATACTGGCTGGAAAGCTTGAATTGACAAACGGTGTAGTGATGGAGCACGGTTTAGCAATACATATTTGCCTTCAATAACAGCGTCAAGTGCATCCCAAACAAGCGTATCGCCAGATTCGATCAAACGAGTTGCACTACGAATATTGTAGGCGTGCTCATTACGAATCAACCAGCTAATAATAAATGGCTTGAATAATTCTAGCGCCATCTGTTTTGGCAGACCACATTCGCTAATTTTTAGCTTTGGACCAACGACGATTACTGATCGTCCAGAGTAGTCAACGCGCTTACCTAGTAAGTTTTGGCGGAAACGACCCTGCTTACCCTTTAACATATCGCTAATTGACTTTAGGCGACGACGGCCACCAGTTGCATTAACTGCACGGTTGCCTTTAGCAGCACCATTATCAATCAAAGCATCAACTGCCTCTTGTAGCATTCGCATTTCGTTGCGGCGAATAACTTCAGGAGCATTCAACGATATAAGCTTCTTTAGGCGATTATTGCGATTAATAACACGGCGATAAAGATCGTTAAGATCGCTTGTTGCAAATCGACCACCGGTTAATTGAACCATTGGACGTAGATCTGGAGGAATAACAGGCAGGACTGTTATCGCTAGGCTATTTGGTTTAATTCCAGCCGCTTGCATACCTTCAAGCATCTTTAGGCGCTTTAGTAGTTTCTTTTCGCGTTGGCCTTTAGCACCAGCAACTTCTTCGGATAATTTAGCAATTAAAGCTGGCAAATCAATCTCGTCGAGCAAAGCTTTTAATGCCGTGCCGCCCATGCTTACTCCGATTAAATCTTCGTATTCTTCTGGTAAATTACGGAAATCAACTTCACTAATCATTGCATTTTTAACAAGACTGTCAAGTTGAGCCTTTTTAATCAAATATGAACTATTTAATTCTTCGATTTCAGCTGATTGAGCAGTAGCTAAAGCTTTAACATCAGCACCTTCGCCTTCAGCATCTCGTTCGTAGCGAATTTTAATAGCCATTCGGCCAGCTTCAGTTTCAGCTTCTAGATCGGCTAGATATTGATCACGCTTTGTCTCGTCAACTTTCAAGATGACATAAGTAGCAAAGTAGGCAATTCTTTCAAGGTTGCGAACAGTAATACCAAGCAATAAGCTAGTCGCACTTGGTGTTCCACGCAAAAACCAAGTATGCGCAACTGGCGCAGCCAAGGTAATATGAGCCATTCGTTCGCGTCGAACGATAGATTTTGTAACAATATCACCATTTTTATCAACTGATGCCTCGCGTGAACGAACACCTTTTAGTTTATTATCATGTGGATTTATATCTTTAACCGGCCCAAAGATTCGTTCACAGAACAAACCATCTCGCTCAGGTTTTTGAGTACGATAATTAATAGTCTCTGGTTTAGTAATCTCACCATTACTCCACTTTAAAATATCTTCTGGGCTAGCGACCGTAAGGCGGATTGCATTAAAGTCAGCGATCCCGGTGTTTGCAGTTATTCTTGGCATATTACAGCTCCCCCTCTACGTCGTCTATTGTTTTAATATCAAATCCATCCATGTCAGCTTCGTCAATTGCCATATCGTCTATAACCTCAGTTGGTTCATCTAGTATCTTAACCGATTCGGCGCGACCACTAGTAACTTGACCGGCATCAATAACTGCATCTTCAGCTTCATCTAGCAAGTCAACTTTTAGACCAAGGCCTTGAAGCTCCTTTACTAAGACATTGAATGACTCTGGTAATTTTGGACCAACAATTGGTTCGTCTTTGATGATTGACTCGTAAGCCTTAGCGCGGCCATAAACATCATCAGATTTAATAGTTAGCATTTCTTGCAAGGTTGAAGCAGCACCGTAAGCTTCTAGAGCCCAGACTTCCATTTCTCCGAAGCGCTGACCACCGTTTTGGGCTTTACCGCCCAAAGGCTGTTGAGTGACCATCGTGTATGGACCAGTTGACCTGGCATGAATCTTGTCGCTAACCATGTGATGCAACTTAATCATATGCATTACGCCAACAGTTGTACGTTCTTCGAACGGATGGCCATCACGACCATCAGACAATTGGAATTTACCATCACGAGCATAACCAGCCTTTTCAAGCTGATCACTAATAACCTGATCTGGCACACCGTTAAATGGAGGCGTTGCAACTTTGTAACCAAGCGCACGCGCAGCCATGCCAAGGTGAGTTTCAAACAACTGACCGATATTCATACGACTTGGCACGCCAAGTGGGTTCAAGACAACATCAACAGGTGTTCCGTCTTCCATAAATGGCATATCCTCGATTGGCAAGATTCGAGCAACAACACCCTTGTTACCGTGACGACCAGCTAGCTTATCGCCAACGCTGATTTTGCGGAATTGAGCAACAAAGATTTGAACTTGCATTAATACGCCAGCTTTTAATTCGTGACCGTTTTCACGACTAAATATCTTTACGCCAACAACTTTACCGCCACCAGCGTTGTTCATACGTAGTGATGTATCACGAACATCTTTAGCTTTTTCGCCAAAGATAGCACGTAGCAATCGCTCTTCGCTTGAAAGTTCTTGTTCGCCCTTTGGAGTAATTTTTCCAACAAGGACATCGCCAGATTTAACTTCGGATCCGACTTCGACAATACCGTCAATATCAAGGTGTCGCAAAGATTCTTCACTAACATTTGGAATATCTCGGGTTACAATCTCATCACCAAGTTTAGTTTCGCGAACTTCAATTGTGAAATCTTTGATGTTAATACTTGTCAATGTATCATCTTGAACAACGCGTCGAGATAATACGATTGCATCATCCATGTTATATCCACCCCAAGGCATAAAGGCGACCAACAAGTCACTACCAAGGGCCAGCTCGCCATCGGCGACTGACGCACCTTCAATCAAAATATCACCAGCTTTAACCATTTGGCCACGAGTTACGCGAACTTTTTGGTTAATTGAACGATCATCGTTGCTTTTGCTAAAGTGAACTAATTTGTAAGATTTAACACCGTCGGCATATTTAACTTGAATTTCGTCACCGTCAGCTCTGGTGACTTCACCATCACCAAGCGCAGTGATTAATTGGCTAGTATTTTTAGCAATTTCAGCTTCGATGCCAGTACCAACGATTGGAGAACAAGGATTTAATAGTGGAACTGCTTGTTTTTGCATGGCAGAACCAGTTAGTGATCGGTCAACACGGTTTTTCTCGATAAATGGAATTAAAGCGGCTGAAGATCCTAAAATTTGTTTGTGAGCAGCGTCAATATAAGTAACTTCGTTGGCATCAACTTGTTCTGGCAAGATACCGTTTCGGGCGCTAACACGCTCGTCAATAAACGAACCATCGTCGTTTAATTTAACACTAGCATCAGCAATAACTTCATTGATTTCTTGAGCAGCGTCTAAATAAACTACTTTTTTAGTAACTTTACCTTCTTCAACCTTTAGATAAGGCGTTTCGATAAAGCCATATTCGTTGACGCGGGCGTATGATGCCAAGTTAAGCACCAAGCCGATGTTTGCACCTTCTGGCGTCTCAACGACACACAAACGGCCGTAGTGGGTTGGGTGGGCGTCACGGACATCAAATCCAGCACGTTCACGAGACAGACCACCTGGCCCCATTGAGCTTAGGCGTCGTTTATGTGATAGCTCTGAAAGTGGGTTTGTCTCGTCCATCAACTGTGAAAGTTGAGAGCTAGCAAAGAATTCACGAACGGCTGCAACAACTGGACGAGCGTTAATTAGTTGACTTGGAGTAATATTCTCAATATCACTGACGCTCATTCGGTCCATAGCGTTTCGTTGCATACGCAGCATACCAACACGGAATTGTCGGGCAACCAATTCACCTACTAATTTAACACGACGATTAGCTAATGAATCGATATCATCAGCTTTATCTTGAGTATTATTTAGACGAATAATTTCACGGACAATAGCAACTAGGTCATTTAACTGGAAAACACGGTTTTCGGTTGTATTAGGCAGGTTGACGCCAAGTCGTTGGTTTAATTTATAACGACCAACGCGGCTATAATCAAATCGCTTGAAATCAAAGAACATACGCTCAATCATTGTGCGAGCGTTATCAACTGTAGCCAAGTCACCTGGTCGAATACGACGATAAACTTCAATTAAGGCTTCATTTGTACCACGAGCATTGTCTTTTTCAAGGGTTGCATCAATATATTTGACTTCGCCAGTATCAATATCTTCAAACAAACTCTTAATTTCAGAAGTCTTGCTGTAACCTAGGGCACGGAAAAGAGTCGTAATTGGCATTTTACGACGACGGTCGATTTTGACATACAAAGCACCATTTGAAGCAGTTTCAATCTCTAGCCATACGCCACGACCTGGGATTAATTTTGCACCATAAAAGTTACGAGCAGGAGTTTCATCAGTGGTAAAGAAAACACCAGCACTTCGTGTTAATTGAGAGACAACAACACGCTCGGTACCATTAACGATAAATGTACCACGTTCGGTCATCCAAGGATAATCACCAAGGTAAATCTCCTGTTCTTTTA
This sequence comes from uncultured Saccharimonas sp. (SeqCode), assembly GCA_964452965.1. GTDB lineage: Bacteria > Patescibacteriota > Saccharimonadia > Saccharimonadales > Saccharimonadaceae > UBA1547. The sequence goes on from CAYVRA010000022.1 coordinate 10,886, forward strand.
CTTCACCTGTTACTTTATTAGTCAACTCGACATTGACATGCAAAGGTGCGTCAAATGTTAAATTGTTTTCTTTGGCGTCTTTTTCGCTGTTTTTTGGCTCTTGAAATTCATATTTATTGAATCGTAGTGACAGCTTTTGACCGGTGTAATCATCAATTGGATTTAGTTCTGAAAATATTTCAGACAAGCCAGTTTCGACGAATTCCCGCCAGCTATCCTTTTGATGAGCTATTAAGTTTGGTAAAGCTACAGCGACGTCGTCTTTAGTAAAAAAGACTCGTTTCGCACTATCAGGCTGGGTTTTTGCCATAGGACGATGCTACTCCTTGAGAGTTATTTAGTTTTATTATAGGGGTTTCTTTGGCGCCGAAGATTCCCTTAACTATGGTGATCAATCTGTATATGCCACTAATACAAAAAGACACAGGTAACCACAGCTACACTACTTCTTAAAGTCAATTGTGCCCTATCACCGCCCCTTAGTCAATACCTTTTTAAAAGACTTTTTTTGGCTGAGCCAGATTTACGAGATAAAATTGACATCTTGATATATTTATGATACAATTAGGATATCAATCATTCAGGTTTGAATACTTGATTTGAGAAGTGGAACATTAATAAGTCAGATTATTACAGCGCACATTGCGCTGAAATTTTACCTTCCGAAATTTTCTCGG
>CAYVRA010000023.1:0-11104 GCA_964452965.1 uncultured Saccharimonas sp. (SeqCode)
TATTTAAGCGCGGTTTTGGTGTCGAGGACCTCAAATACACACCAGCACATGATCTAATTATTAGTCCATCAAAATATTTATTAACCTGGTCGGTTGAAACTTTGCGTCGTTTGCGTCGTCACGTCTAAATACTTAATGTAATACAACGAATGTAGCCGCCGCCTTTGGCGAGTTCTGTGATTTCAGGTGTAAAAACTTCTAGGCCCCGGCGACGGAGTTCGGCAGCTAAGTTTGGGGCTTTGTCGCTCATTATTACACACTTGCCAGTTGATACCAGATTTGTCGCAAAACCTTTTTTAGCCTCTTCGATTGAGACCTCAATTTTATCAACAAGATCTAATCTTTTTAATAATTCGTAACTTTCATTTGTAAAAGCCTTAGGGCAATAGGCAATTAGACCTTTTTGATTGTCGATTGGTGGTTTAATGACGGCTAATGCTAGGTCAAGGTCGTAGAAATAGCTATCAGGCCAGCCAGAGGCAGTATTAGTTATAGGGTTGTTGGATTCGTTAGTTTTTGGAACGGTTTTTAGCTGAATTCGACTATATCCAAGCGTATCGGCGGCGATTTTTTGGGCTTCTTCGTCGCTACGATAGCCACTGCCGCAGAATAATAAATCACCACAAGCTAGAGCATCACCTTGGCCACTGAACTTTAGATTTTTTGGAATATGGATAATCTTCTTACCTAAATTTACCATAATTTCTTCAGCGTATCGCTCTTCATTTTCTCTGGCATTCGGCAAATTTGACATAACGGCCGTGTTGCCGCGAACTAGCGCCCAATTGGCCGTATATACTCCGTCTTGGCAGCTGGCTGGCGAAGCTACCTTGGTAACTTTTATGCCAGCAGATTCTAATAATTGACAGATATTATCATGTTCGGTTTTGGCTTTTTTAAGATTTATTATCTCTTTATGATAATAGGGGTTTATTGGTTGTAAATTGCTAAAATTAACAGTATCGGACATTAAAATTTGGTCGTTCATTTATATAATTATATAGCAATAAGCGCCATATGAAGGCGCTTATTAATTTTTTTATAATTTTAATGTATCAGGATTCTGTTGTTGGGGTCGATAGGTAGTCAATCTCTTTGATGATGTCTAGTAATGCTTGGGCGCGCTTTGATTCATCGGCGATTTCGGTGGCTGTTTTATGGGCTGGATCAATTAGGGTTTTATCATCTGTGCTTCGCAAAAGTAGCAAATAAATTTCAAATTTTTCTTCTGGTTCTAGGTTTAATTTATCAACCAATGGGCGTAATTCAATTAAGGCTTGTTTTTTAATTTCTTCAAGGTCGCCGTTGTTTGATATTTCTGGGTTGATAGCATCATATTCGGGCTGGTCATTATTTAACGCTGAACTTTCTGGCGCTACGGTAGGAGCCTCTATATCTATAGGATCGGTCATGATTAGATTTGGAATTGCGGATGATGTCGTAGCTGGCTTGTCTGCTGTTGTGTCGCCAACGCCAAAAGTATTGGCTGGCGCTTGTGTTACTCCGGCTAAAACTTTTGCTAATTCTTGGTCATCACTGATTGGTTTGGTTGTTTGAGGTTGAATATCCATAATTGCCCACCTATTATGCTTATACTTTGTTTATAAATACTGTATCATAGTATTATATTCAATAGCAACAAGGGTGGGAAAAAATGTTGGACAATATCAAAATAATCAGACAGCGTGATCCAAATAGCGCACTTTCAATTGCCAGTTTGCAATACGAGCAAGTTCATTTTAGGCCTCAAATTCGCAGTGGCGAGCATGACGGTAGGCAAATAAGTAGTATTATCTTGGCTGGCATGGGCGGTTCTGGGCTGGCGGCTAGTTTAGTAAAGGTTTGGTTAAAGTCAGAGTTAACGATTCCGATTGAAATAGTCAGGGGCTATGATTTACCTGATTATGTTAATAGACATAGCTTGATAGTAATTAGTAGTTATTCTGGTAATACGGAGGAGGAGCTAAGCTGCTTAAGGCAAGCGATTGATCGTGGCGCTCAAATCGGCATAATTGCTTCTGGTGGTGAGCTATTAGAGCTAGCAATCAAGGACGATATTGCCCATGTACCATTACCGATAAAGTTGCAGCCACGGATGGCGGTGATTTACGGCCTTAGGGCGCTAGTGGATTTATTAACTCATTTTAAGATAATCAGTAGCCATAAATTGACCGAGATTTACGAAACATGTGAGTGGTTGCACGAGGAAAGTCTGAAATGGGCGCCCGATGTTTCTACTAATGAAAATTATGCGAAGCAGTTGGCGAAGTTGGCAGTCGGTAAAACAGCGGTTTTTTATGGCGGCGCATTAACTGCCCCTGTTGCCTATAAATGGAAAATTAGCTGGAACGAAAATGCCAAAAATGTAGCATTTTGGAACGAGTTGCCGGAATTTGACCACAATGAGTTTATGGGCTGGACATCCCATCCTATCGAAAAACCATTTGTTATTTTTGATATAATTAGCAATTTTGAACATCCGCAAATTCTGAAGCGTTTTGAGATAAGCGATAAACTTTTAAGTGGCAAGCGTCCAAAATCAAATATTATCGAGTTAAAAGGGGACACATTAATCGCGCAGCTTTTGTGGGGCAGTATATTAGCTGACTTTACTAGTATCTATTTAGCGATTTTAAATAATGTTAATCCAACGCCAGTGCCTTTAATCGAAAAATTAAAGGAAGAGCTAAAATAGCTTTAATTTGTTATAATTTTTAATACTGGAGAGATGGCCGAGTGGTTGAAGGCGCCCGCTTGGAAAGCGTGTATATGGGTCAAACTGTATCGCAGGTTCGAATCCTGTTCTCTCCGCCATATTATACAGCTTAATCTTAGTGATATAATTCAGGTTGGAGGTAACTATGAAAGATTGTGAAATTAAAGACAACGATAAAAAAGACCTTGAAGAATTAAAAAAGCTCGGTAAGGCTTGTGGTTATATGCACAAGCAAGGCCGCGGCTATGGGCACGCCAATGCAGGCGGTGGCTTGTATTGTATGGGTATGATTGGGGCGGCTATTTATTTTATAGGCCAGGCACCAGATTTTTGGATGGGTGTTTTGGGATTCTTAAAAGCTATGGTTTGGCCGGCAATTATGGTTTACGAAGCATTTAGGGTTTTAATTGGATAAATAAAAATGCGACAGATTTGTACGCTGGCTATAATCGAGGATGGCGACAGGGCATTATTGGCCATGAAAAAACACGGTTTTGGAGAAGGTTGGTGGAATGGCTATGGAGGCAAAGTTAAAGACGGCGAGAAAATTGAACAAGCCATGGTACGTGAGTTAGAAGAAGAATCTGGTTTGATTGCAAGAAAATTTGGTAAACGAGCAGTACTAGAATTCTTTTTTCGGGGTACCGACAAGGAAGTTGAAGTGCACGTTTTTGAAGTGACTGATTATGATGGTGAACTAGTCGAAACTGAAGAAATGAAGCCACAATGGTTTGTAAAATCTGACATTCCATTCGATCAAATGTGGCCAGCCGACAGAGAGTGGATGCCACTTTATTTTGATGGTAAAAATATCACAGGTAGTGCAACTTTTGATGGCGAGACCAAGGCTTTTATTGAGTCTAATTTTAAGGTTGTAGAAAAATAGTGGCTAAAGCAAAATTGTTCATTGCCGAAGAGCATTATTGTGATGGTCGAAAATTAGCTATTGATAAGTATTTACAGGTCGGCGAGGGGGTTGGCCAACATTTATTAGTAGTTGGTGAGTCACCGGCCGATAAAGGTTGGCGTAAATCTGGTCGAGCGTTTTTTACGGTTGAAGGTAAAGTTGTGCCGACTGGCAAAAACTTCTTAATTAATTTAAAACAAATAGATGATCGCCTTGATTTAGAAAATATTTCTTTTACTGAAATCTCAAAATGTTTTATAGGCAACAATAGAAAAAAGTTACAGTCCTGTGCGCTAAAAACTTGGCCACATTTTATCGAACAAATAAATTATATAAAACCCAGCCTGATAATTTTACTCGGCAAGGAAACGACGGCTATATTTAATCTTTTAGCTGGCTCGTCATTGGATATCGGGCGCGTCCAGAAAGTCAATTTGTTCGATAAAAAATATTCAATTTTGCCAATTTATCATCCGTCACCCTTAAATCCCAAAAGAATTCAAAATATTGATTTTATTGATGATAATATAAAAGAGATAAGGATATTATTGGAGATTCAACAAAATGAAACAAATTAAAAAATTTATTATGAGTTTTGTGCATGCTGGGCGTGGAATCGCGGCTGGTTTTAGCGAAAGAAATATGAGGCTTCATGGTCTGGCGGCTATTTTAGTTGTGATTTTGGGATTTGCGCGCGGGTTAAGTGTTGAGCGTTGGGCTATAATCTTGATCTTGATCGCGCTTGTTTGGTCAGCAGAATTATTTAACAGCAGTATTGAAGATTTAAGCGATTTAGTTCGCGATAGTGAAAATTTGACATATAAAGCAACCAGGCGAACCCGCGATATAGCAGCAGGCGCAGTCTTGAATGCAGTGATGCTGGCCGTAGTTGTTGGTTTGATAATATTTTTAAATTAATTAAGGGGTATGAAGATGCAAAATGACGTATACAAACAATCACTAGAGTTGCACAAAGAATATCACGGTAAGATTGAGACGGTTAGTAAGGTAAAATTAGACACACGTGAGGCGCTATCTTTGGCTTATACGCCAGGTGTAGCCGAAGTTTGTCGTGAAATTGCGCGTGATCCTTCGCTGGCTCGTGAATATACACTAAAGCGCAATACAATTGCGATTGTTAGTGACGGCTCGGCTATTCTAGGCCTTGGTAATTTAGGTGCTCTAGCTTCAATACCAGTTATGGAAGGTAAGGCGGCGATTTTCAAGGAATTTGCCGGCGTTGATGCCTTTCCAATTTGTCTAGATACGCAAGATACCGAGGAAATTATCAAGGCCGTCAAACAAATTGCACCAGTTTTTGGCGGTATTAATTTAGAGGATATATCGGCGCCACGCTGTTTTGAAATTGAAGAGCGTTTGCGCAAGGAATTATCGATTCCAGTTATGCACGACGATCAATGGGGCGCCGCAACGGTTGCATTGGCTGGCATTATTAATGCGATAAAACTAGCGGATAAAACCAAAGAGACGGTAAAAGTTGTTATGAGCGGTGTTGGTGCGGCTGGCGTAGCTACGGCGCGCTTGCTGGCGATTTATGGCATAAAAGACATTACATATTGTGATAGTCAGGGGATTATTCACGGCAATAGAACTGATTTAACAAAAGAGAAGCAAGAATTACTAAAAGCCAGTACGGCTAATTCGTCAGAGGGCTCATTAGTTGATGCTGTTAAGGGCGCCGATATCTTTATTGGACTTTCAAAACCTGGATTGTTGACACAGGATATGGTTCGCACAATGGCCGATAAGCCGATAATTTTTGGCTTATCTAATCCAACGCCAGAAATAATGCCCGATGAGGCTAAGGCTGCCGGGGCGTTTATTGTGGCGACTGGTCGCAGCGATTTCCCTAATCAAGTAAATAACTCATTAGTATTTCCAGGTGCATTCAGAGGTATGCTACAGGCGAATATTCCCCAGTTCAAGATTGAAATGTTCAGCGCCATTGCGCAGGCGATTGCCGATTCAACCACTGATATATCACCCGAAAAAATATTACCATCGATGTTCGATAAAAGTATTGCTGATATTGTTACAACTACCATTAAAGATTATAAATAGCGTAGAATAAACAACAAACACGCTAGATATGGTGCTTATTGGCGAGCGCGTGCTACACTATAGCCCCATGGAGGTGCAAGTAAACATGGGAAAACAAAAATATATATTTGTAACTGGAGGTGTTCTCTCTGGCGTAGGTAAGGGTATAACTGCGGCCAGTATCGGTACCGTTTTGAGGGCAAAAGGTGCCACTGTTTCAATCCAAAAATGTGACCCGTATCTAAATGTAGATGCGGGCCTTTTAAATCCCAGAGAACATGGCGAGTGTTTCGTAACCAAAGATGGTGCCGAGACTGATCTTGATCTTAGTCATTATGAGCGATTTTTAGATATCGAACTGACTCAAAAAAACGCTACGCTTTCTGGTAGGTTGATATCGCAGCTAATTGCCGATGAACGGGCTGGAAAATTCTGCGGTAAAACTGTTCAATTGGTGCCACATTTAACTCAGGCAATTCAGCGCTCTATTATTGAGGCCGCTGGCGATAGCTCTATTCATATTGTTGAGATCGGTGGCACGGTAGGCGACTATGAAAGTCTTAGTTATATCGAAGCAATTCGTCTGTTTTCGCAAATAGTTGGTCGAGCTAACTGTTTATTTGTGCATGTTGTTTATGTGCCTTTCATAGGTACTAGCAAAGAATTCAAAACAAAGCCCGCCCAAAATGCCTTAAATGATTTGCGTGGTTTTGGTATTGTGCCGGATGTTATTATCGTACGAACCGACAAACCGGCGCCGGCAGAGGTCGTTGATAAGATTAGCTTATTTAGCGGCGTGCCCAAATGCGGAGTACTATTGATGCCTAATGCCGATACGGTTTATCGGGTGCCGTTAATTATTGCACGTAGTGGCCTAAATAGGTTGTTGTCTGATTTTACTGGCCTGCAGAATGAGCCGGATTTGTCTGTTTGGGATAAAATCGTGAAACACCAAACTAGTCGATCAAAAAAAGTCGTTAAAGTTGGAATGGTCGCGAAATATATTGATAATGAAGATACATACATATCCGTTATCGAGGCTTTAAAGTCGGCAGCTTGGCATGAAAACGTCGGTATCGATATAACTTGGATAAATGCTGAAACAGCTGATAAAAAAGATTTTAAAAATGTTGATGCAATTTTGGTGCCTGGTGGTTTTGGGTCTCGCGGTATCGAGGGCAAGATCGCTGCGGCGCGCTATGCCCTGGACCACGATAAGCCATATTTAGGGTTGTGTCTAGGGCTACAGGTTGCGGTTATTGCTAGTGCCAGAAAAGCCGGTCTAGATGATGCAAATAGCACCGAATTTAATTCAAATACTAAAAATGATGTCGTATATATTATGGATGGTCAGGCAGGTAAAGAATCAACTGGCGGAACTTTGCGGTTAGGGGATTATCCGGCAAAATTAGTTAAAGGCTCACTGGCGGCAAAAGTTTATCATTTGACCGAAGTAATCGAACGTCATCGTCATCGATATGAAGTTAATCAGAAGTTTTTACCACAGATTATTAAAGGCGGGCTGTCGATTAGCGGCACTTCACCAGATGGAAAATTAGTTGAATTTGTCGAAGCGCCAAAGAATAAATATTTTATTGCCACACAAGCTCATCCAGAGTTTCAATCTCGACCTACTAGATCACATCCGTTGTTCGCTGGTTTAATAAAAGCTTGCTTATATAAAATTAAATAACTAAAAAAGGAGTTGTATTATGAATAACCCGTTTGATAATGCCATGGCGCAGCTAGATAAAGTTTCAAAAATTAAGGATTTCGGTAGCGATTTCATATTAAAACTAAGGCAGCCGGATCGTGACATTAAGGCTTCAATACCTATTATTATGGATGATGGCTCATTGCAGATATTTGAGGGCTATAGGGTTGAATATAATAATGCATTGGGGCCTTACAAGGGCGGTATTAGGTATCACCCAGATACTGAGATAAACGAAGTTAAGGCCTTGGCATTTTGGATGGCTTTAAAATGTGCCGCTGTGGGGATTCCTATGGGCGGCGGCAAGGGCGGTATTACGGTTGATCCAAAAAAGTTGTCAAAAGGTGAGTTAGAGAGGTTATCTCGCGGTTGGGTTCAAAAGTTCTCGGATATTTTAGGGCCGCTTAAAGATGTACCGGCTCCAGATGTCAACACAACGGCTGAAATAATGGCATGGATGGCTGATGAATTTCAAAAAGTTACAGGTGACAAGTCTGGCGCAGTCATCACAGGAAAACCAGTCGGTCAAGGCGGCTCTTTAGGGCGTGACACTGCAACGGCTCAAGGTGGATTTTATGCATTTGAGGCTTTGAAGAGTCATCTTGGCTTGGCCGATAGCTGTAATGTCGCCATCCAGGGATTTGGCAATGCTGGCGCTAACGCTGCATTAATCTGGCATAAGGCTGGCCATAAGATTATTGCCGTATCGGACTCGAAGGGCGGAATTCTTGATTTGAATGGTTTGGATATACCAGCTTTGTTGAAATTCAAGCAAGAAACTGGCTACGTAACTGGTTTTAACGGTAGTCAGGATATCACCAATGAGCAGCTATTAACTATCGATTGTGATTTATTGATTCCAGCGGCACTTGAGAACGTAATAACTAATGAAAACGCGGCTGACATAAAATCGAAAGTAATTTTAGAATTAGCTAACGGGCCAATTACTTCGGCTGCTGATGATTTATTATTTAAACGAGGCATTAATGTAGTACCTGATATATTAGCCAACTCTGGTGGTGTGACCGTGTCGTATTTTGAATGGGACCAGAATCTTAAAAATGAACATTGGACAGAGAAAGAGGTTCTAGATAAGCTTCGGCCAATCATGGAATCTAGCGCAAGAGAGATATTATCATTAGCCAAAGAATCGAACACTGATCTACGAATGGCGGCATTTATTTTGGCATTACAGCGTCTTAAATTAAAAATGTAATTAAATTTCATGTCTTGCTATACTAAAGAGTAATGGAACAAGTTTTTTCAATTATAAAAGAATCAATCAAAATATTGTTTGATGTTAATCAGGATATTCAATTAAGCCGTCCTGACGCTCAGTTTGGCGATTTCTCGACTAATGTGGCAATGCAATTATCAAAACAGTTGGGTAAAAATCCGCGAGAGATAGCGCAGCAGCTAGTTGGTAAATTACAAGATACAGGTGAGTTTGTAGAGGTTTCGGTGGCTGGCCCTGGTTTTATTAACTTACGATTAAAAGATTCTATTTTAACCCAAGAATTAAGGGATATAATTAATAGACCTAGCGAATATGGAAAATCGGACATTTATCAGAATAAAGTCGTGTTGACTGAGTATTCTGACCCAAATCCTTTTAAAGTTCTACATGTCGGTCATTTCTACACAAGTGTAATCGGTGATGCTATTTCAAATCTAATTGAAAACGCTGGTGGGCAAATCCATCGGGTCAATTTTGGCGGTGATGTTGGATTGCATGTTGCCAAGACTATGTGGGCAATTTTACGCGAATTTGGTGGCGAAAATCCAGACAAATTAGCCGAAATTGATGAGTCCGAAAGAGTTGAGTTTATGGGTAGCTGTTATGTAACTGGGACCTGCGCTTATGAAGACGACGAATCAGCCAAAACTGAAATTACAGACTTAAACAAAAGAATTTATCAAATTCATACAGACGATGATCGGGAATCAGCGTTCGCCAAAATTTATTGGCAGTTTCGAAAATGGAGTTATGAATATTTTGACGCGTTCTATGCAAAAATTGGCACTAAATTTGAGAAATATTATCCTGAGAGTGATATTGCCCAAATTGGTCTAAATACTGTGTTAGAGCAAAAACAGGCTGGCGTATTTAAGGATAGTGACGGTGCAATAATTTTTGAAGGTGAGCCCTATGGATTACATACTAGGGTGTTTGTAAATAAATCCGGCTTGCCAACCTATGAAGCTAAAGATGTAGGCCTGAGCATAAAAAAATGGGAAGATTATCATTTTGATCAGTCGGTAATCATCACAGGAAATGACATTATCGAGTATATGAAAGTCGTTTTAAAGGCGATAGAGCAATTTAAGCCCGAACTTTCATCGCGAACCAGACATATAACACACGGTATGGTGAAATTGATAGGTGGCGTCAAAATGGCTAGTCGAAAAGGTAATTTTTTACGAGCGATTGATGTTTTAGATATGGTGGCCGATGCTAACGAGGTGGCGCAAGGTAATCGTGATGAAGCTCCAATTTTAGGAGCAATAAAATATGCATTTTTGAAGTTCAAAATTGGCGCCGATAGTTCATTTGACCCTAATGAATCTGTAAGTATTCATGGCAATAGTGGGCCATATTTGCAATATGCTTTAGCTAGGGCTAAATCAGTTGTTAAAAAATCTGAAATTGATTCATCAGAATTTGAATCGGGTGATTATTCAATCCCAGAACGCAACTTGCTGTTCAAATTAACCGAATATAAAGATGTTATTCAAACAGCAACCGAAGATCTAACGCCACATATTTTATGCACATATTTGTATGAACTGGCGCAGGTATTTAATCGTTTTTATGAAAATAGCCAGATTATAGGTGATGAACGTGAGAAAATCAGGATAAAATTAGTCGAAGCTTATGCGTCGATATTAGCTGATGGTTTAAAAATATTGGGAATTCCAACCCCAGAAAGAATGTAAAAAGGAATTTTATGAATAAAAAAATAAATCCAAAATCAATAATAGTAGCTGGCGAGTCTCAGTTTATGGCTTTCTTGAATTTCATTCGCACCCAAGGTGTGGTCGGTTTGGCTGTAGGACTAGTCTTAGGTGGTGCAGTAAGCGTAATGGTAAAATCTCTGGTTGATAATGTTGTTATGCCGCCGCTAGGCCTGATGCTTGGCTCAACTGGGGGCTTAAAGGGCCTGTCGGCCGTAATAGGCAAAACTTCGGATGGCGCTAATATTGTTTTGGGCTACGGAGTATTTTTAAATGATTTGTTTAACTTTGTCGTTATAGCATTTGTAGTTTATTTATTAGTTAGTTTTTTAAAAGTCGAAAAGTTAGATAAAAAACAATAATTTATGGATAAAAAACTTGCAAATATTCGGCCGGAACGAATCTTATGGATGGATCTAGAGATGACTGGGCTTTCTTTTGAAAATGATTTAATTTTAGAAGTTGCTGCTATTATTACTGATTGGGATTTTAATGAAATTGCTACTTACCAGGGAGTTATTAAGAACAAAGACGGCCTATTAAAAAAACGGATTGCTGCTAATTCAGTCTTTTGGGATAAAAATATAGAGTCGCGTGATGGATTACTGTCACAAAATAATGATGGCAAATCTTTAAAAAAGATCGAGGCTGAAATTTTACAATTTGTTGAAGATAATTTTGTTAAAAATGTGCCAGTCTTGCTGGCCGGTAATTCGATTCATATAGATAGGAGATTTATTTTATCAAATTG
>CAYVRA010000023.1:11114-11412 GCA_964452965.1 uncultured Saccharimonas sp. (SeqCode)
AAAATCGGAAAACCAATTAAAAAAATTGAGAAAGAATTACTTGATTTTATTGATAAAAATTTCAAATCAGGCAATCCAGTTTTACTTGCAGGTAACTCCATTCATGTCGATAGGCAATTTATCAAAACTAAATGGCCGCAATTTGATGCCAGATTGCATTATCGAATGTTGGATGTTAGCGCTTGGAAGGTGGTTTTTGACGGTAAATTTGGCCAAAAGTTCTTGAAACCAGATGCTCATCGGGCACTTGATGATATTCGTGGTAGTATTGAAGAACTTAAATATTACCTTTCAAAAT
>CAYVRA010000024.1:0-10789 GCA_964452965.1 uncultured Saccharimonas sp. (SeqCode)
ACGGTCGAGCCGATACTTCGAAATAATTGGCTATTGCTGGTTGCCGCACCTAAATCTCGTTGTTCAAATTCATTTTGGACCGCCAGGCTAATTACCGGCATACCAACACCCATTCCGACGCCAATAAAGGCAATTATGAAGGCTTCGTAAGCGTAAGACGAAGTAGGACTAAGAGTCGTTAATAAAAAGACAGAAACCGTAGAAACAATAAAGCCGATCAACATAAATATCTTATATCTACCAGTCTTGGCAATCAGCTGGCCAACGCCAACACTAGTTAATGTCATGCCGCCAACCATTGGCAGCAACATTAGGCCAGATTGAGTTGGCGTTGCGCCAAATACCTGCTGGTTAAATTGTGTTAGATATAATATTGAGCCTAAAAATGCCGAACCAAACAATGTCGCAATCGTAATTATCAAAACAAAGTTACGGTTTTTAAAGAAATAAGTCGGCATTATCGGTTCTACTGCTCGTTTTTCAACCGCAATAAATATAACCAAGATTGCACCTATCATTACGAACATAATTGCCTGCAACCAACCAACCGAAATGCCGGTATAACTAATAACATTAGCTAAAATCGTCTCTGTATTATCAATTGCCAAAATCAATAATGCCAGCCCAGCTGCTAGTAGCGCCGCTCCGGCATAATCTACAACTGGCTTTCTATCATGTTTTAAAGTCGGACAATAAATTGCAATAATCATAAACGCAGCAATACCGATAGGGACATTTACCAATAACGTCCAGCGCCAGTTAGTTATTAATCCTAAAATATTGTGAGGTTCAGTTAAATATCCGCCAATTAGCGGACCAGCTAGTGACGACAGCCCAAAAACAGCACCAATCATACCCTGCCATTTACCACGCTCACGGGCCGCAAACAGGTCACCAATAATCGAAAAGGCGTTAGCCGTAATAATACCGCCACCAATACCCTGCAAAGCCCTAAAAGCAATCAACTGGTTAATATCAGCACTCATACCCCCAGCAAGCGAGCCAAGCGTAAATATACCAACACCAATTAATAATATAATTCGACGACCAAACATATCCGAAAGCTTACCAGCGATCGGAACCATTATAGTGGTTGTTATCATGTAGGCGGTAATTACCCAGCCAAGTAACGAAAAAGCGTTAAACTCTTCGACAATTTTACCTAGTGATGTTGATATAACCATCTGATCCAGGGCTACCAGGAACATACTGGCCATAACCGAAATCATGATGATAATTTTTGCGCGTAAAGTTAAATGATGATGCATAAGTTTATCTATAATAACCCAAAAAGGCTAAATTTTAAAGTTAAATCTAACCTATGATTTTTCTAACTTTTCTAAGCACGGCGACTACAAAACTGGCAACCGGTCTGATATTTTTATAAAAATAACCTATTTGCTCTTCTAGATATCCATTAAATCCCTTTTTAAAATTATAGATGCCATCCATTTCGGGGTGACCGCTAATCGAGCTCTTTGTTCCATAAAAATTATAGATCGGTAATTTATGTTTTATCGCATACCTCATGGCATAAAGCTGTATGGCGTATGTCGGGCAAAATTTACCATATTCCACATATGCGCCGCTTGATAGATACACTAATTCAGATCCATAGTTAATAAAAACAGCCCCGGCCATTATTATAGGCTTATCGGATTTCTTTTCACTCATCTCTTTTATTTTTTCTCTTAATTCAGTAATTTGATTTTTATGTGCATCTATTTGTAATTTTAACTTAGGACCACTATCGACCTTATCGATAGCTAGATTCATCTCGTGATTTTCAAAATCGATTCTGCTATTTAAATATGTGATATATTTCGAAACATTTAGCCTGGCTATTAAACACATCGAGCGAGACTTCCCAAAATACTCCAACAAACTTGTATAGTAACTTTTACTTCTGACCTCAAAATTACGACGAGCGCCAGTTTCATCCATCAATTTAATAAATATGTCTATATCTTCTATTTCTATGGGCGATACTTCAACCCCCATTTTTTCCGATCGTTGCATATCCTGACGAGTTTTAATACTCACGCTGTCAAAAAGGTCTTTATCGCTATGGATGCCGCTCATATCTTTTTTGAAGTACCATCTTAGCGATCTTGGATCATTATCAATGTCTATATTTAAAAAGCCTGATTTTGTAATTAAATCTATGTACTTATGTCCGTCATAGCCATCGTTAACAATAGACCCGTTCATATCACGATGATTCATAGCTAGCTTTGGATTGATTTTAATCCCAAGACCATTTTTGTTTTTTACATAAGACAATATGTTATTCAAAAATAAGCTAGTCAAATTGGCGTCATCATAGTTAACAAATGGCCCCTGTTGACATTCAAAATCATAAAATCCAAAAAAAGTCTTTCTAGAAGAAAGAAGTGCCGATGAAACTATCCTGTCATCATCAACCATACCTACAAGATGCATATTCCAGCCATCAATACGACGACGATTACCAGAATAAGATGATTGCAAAAAATTAGCCTGAGGATGGCCAGACGCAAATTTTTCATAGTCCTTATCATCTAGCTCTTTGAATATTATGGGCACTATATCAACTCCCTTTTATAAAATTATATATACTATACAGCGGTCATGGCCCTTCCTAGGGCCAATCAAAAAATCCTTGTTCTAGTAAAGCTTCCCGGCAAACTAATAAATCTTTCACTAAATACTGTCTTAAAATCAACATAGCTACGGCCTTTTTTGCGAGACGCACCATGAAAATCAATCACATCGACGCCGTACTTTTCAAAGGCATCTTTAAATAATTCATAATGCATCGCATGACCTAATTTTATTGCACGACCACTATCAGTCAAGCCGGTCATAACCAATAATAACAAACTATTACCATATTTATCGACAATATCAGACAAATCGGTTTCTATTCGATATCCAAACAAAAAACCATCAAGCTCACCAGAATCCTTGCTATATGCCAAAGAAACCAAGCAATTTTCAGATAACCTCTCAAAGGTAGCTTTGTTTTTTGGCTTAACACCAAGACGCTCCATAGCAAGTAAATATACTTTGTATACGGAGCCTATTTCCTTATCTGTAATACTATCTTTCACCACAATATTAGACCTTTTCGAACCATAGCGAACCCGCTTCATGTCCGAACCTTGCATTTTTAATAAATCATCACTTGTTACAAGTAACGTCTCGTCATCTTGGATATAATCAGATTTTTTAAAGCCAGCAAGTCGAAGTTTCTCAGTAATTTCAGCTGATCTTTTAGTTTCGTATACAGCCGGTAAATCGATTTTAACTTTAGTAAATATTTGCGATTTTATATGTTTCAGAAAGTTATCAAGTCCATCTTCCGACTCGCAATTAGGCCCAAAGGGAATATAAATACTCGTCCAAAACATTTTTTTAGAAAGCTGATATCGATAAGAAAAACCGTCACCCTCAAAATAACATTTACCGAACTCTGGAAACTGTATAGGGTCAAATAAGTACATCTTACATTCTATTATAGTCTATGTAGAATTTTATTATATCAAGCTCTTCAGTCTATAAAATAACTTAAGATGATTCGCTAATATTTAATTTAGATTAATTTTATCTATAATATTTAGACTGTCAGTTTTCATCTGGCTGGCAACTACAGAGATCGTAGACTTGTCGAGCACCTTTGTTATCTTGTTTAACAAGGTCGGATCGGCTTTGCCGTCCTCGGTGTGAAGTTCTACCTGAAATATATTAGAGCCGTCAGCCTTCGTTACTGCGAAAATAGTGTCAGATCCATTGACAGCAAACTCCATTACATAATACTCCCTGTCGAGATAAGTGGTTTTGTTAGTCTGAATGGAAGAAGTTATGCCATTACTGATAAGAAAGGTTTTCAATTTCGATTCAGACAGAGAAGTATATACGGCTTTTCCGGTTGTTATCGCTCCCTGCCACGTGTCGATGTCGTCAGTCACGACCAGCATATCTGACTCCGTTTGATACTGATAACTATCCGGTATTGAATAAGTAACATCACCTACCGCTACTTTCGTGTAGACTGTATTGTCGACTGGCTTGTCGTTCACTGATGATGGCTTGTTTGCATTAGAATTAATGAAAGTTATTGCCACAATGCCCGTGACAACAACAACCAAGACGGCTGCCGCGATGACAGCGATAAGTAAGGTTTTTTTCTTTGCCGGAACCGCCTGCATGGAGTTCGTGGTTTGTGAAACTTGCTGGTAGCCAGTGTTTTGCTGTGTAGCGGAACTATCATTCGCGATATTCGGCGGCATCTGGCTGCTTGATTGGGTCGCAGCTTGGTCGACAACTGGCTGCTGAACGGGTTGATTTTGGAACGCCTGATCCGATGGTTGACTATCTGCATTAGTTAGACTCGACTGATTCTGATCTAAATTATTATTATCTTCCATGTGGGCCTTTCTATTTTTGACTTACCTCAAATTGAATGAAGTCACTTATTATATCTTTGTTAATATTAGCATTATCGGAATAAATTTGTACAGTATAACAGCCGCTATTCTCAGTTTCGTATATAATCAAATCGTCGAAAGTCGATTCGTTACTTGATTTTAATATGTTTTTTGACGAATAGTGTTCAAAAGTTTTACCATCAATAGTAATGTCGCTCATTTTCTCCATGGACATGTCATTTAGCAAATAATATTTCCTATTTGAATTCGTCACGTATCTTTCAAGGCATTCACTCGCGCTGACGTGTCCACACATTAATCCAAAGTCCATCAACACGTTGTATTTATATTCGTCACTTTTGAAATCATACTGCATACCAAAATACCTGGTGTCGTACATATTTTGACCCTTGTCTAGCTCTGTATATTTGGACGGTACGCGGTATTTCAACTCGCTAAAGCCAGAAGATCCGTCAGCCAAGGACGACTTGGCTATCATTGTGCCAGAATACGTTCCATTAACGAGTGACTTGTCGATATTATATCCGTATTTCTCGGAGCCGATCAGCTTGATGCCGTCTATTAATTTTTTTGTTATTTCAAAATCAGACGATTGTATGTCGACAACGAAAGTATTTCTATCATCTAGACTGTATACTACATAGAATTTCTGATAGGTTTTTTGATATGGCGGCCCTGTTTTGTATGATATTTTATAAACATATCCTGATACATCGTCAATTGATATCGCTTCGTTCTCGACCGTTACATCGCTATAATCAGCCGTCTTTTTTATCAAATTGATCTCAGTGTTCATATAGCCATTTTTTATGAAGTCATAAGCACTTGAATAAGTTACTGTTGTGTTTATTCGGATGCTCTTGGAGCCGTCTATGTAATTATAATAACCCGTGGTGCTGTCATATGAACTAACTTTGAATTGGCTTGGAATTTTGTATTTGACGTGATATTTGTTGCTATAAATCTCGTAATCCAAGGTTTCTTCATAAGATACACCGTCTTCGGCATATTTAATTCCAGTCGCTTCTATCTCGTCTAATTTGCTCGAAATTTGAACGGGTTTGTTTTTCATAAGCAATGAATCTTTAATGTGGCCGACGCTATTTAATAGTATATCAAAATATGATTTGTCGGCCGTGTAGTCAAATATAACAACCTTATCGTTGAATTTAAATATTGATATCATGCTGTTCTGTTTCGACGATTCGTACATATTCTCTATAGTTTCGATTCCATTGCTACTTATATATGAAGATTTCGACGAAATTTTTGAATAGTCCTGATTTTGCTTTTCAATACTGAAATATAATTCATCCGACAGTTCTTTTGTTGATTTGTATAAATCTGATTCACCAAGATCTTTGATGCTCATATTGATAACGCCGCCAGTTTGATGAGTCAATTTGAGATTATCATTTAACTTGATATCAATCTTCCATGATTTATCACATTTAAGTGCATAACTGGCAGTATCGATTGACACACTTCTTTCCATGGATTGTACTAACAAGAATACTCCAACTGTGATTATGGACAACACCAAACCGACAAGAACAATAATTTTAATTTTTCGTGGTGGCAACATCTTAAGCTTTTTTATCCATTTCATAAACATCACCTCTTATTTATTATCACTATAAAATATTCCGGTTCGTCAAGTATCGTGACTTGGTGCGATTGGCTAGCTAGGGTGGTCTTTTCATTGGAATTTTGAGCTATGCTGTAGCCATTCGATTTGAAATGAGCAGACATTAATAGCTCCGAAGTGACATTGGTGGATGAGTTTTGGTCTTTTTTGTATCTAATGCTGAAAATGCCATCATAATAATTTACCAATTTTAAATCCAACGGGATAATATTTTCGTAATCAATAATTTTAGCCAATTCACTCTTCTGGGCATCTGTCAGATTATTCACTACACTTTCATTCTTGATTTTATTAAAATAATATTTATTTTTTAAATAGCTAATTGTCAGCGTGTTGATATCCTTGAAACTGAATTTGGAAATATTGTCCATAAATCGTTTGAGATACTTACCATTTATTGAAGTTGAGAAATTTGAATTCAACGGTCTGTTGACAGTCATTCCAATCATCTCACCATTCGTGTTAAAAATCGGACTGCCGCGATCATTGTCCGTCGACGGCAAAATTGACTCCAAGGTCTCGTCGTTGACTGTCGCAGCAATTCCAGCAACGGCGGACATTCCATATCCAGATTTACTGCTAATTGATATTACTGGATCGCTTTTTTTAATCGAAGACATATCCCCCGATGCGACCGCCTTGCCCGTCTCTTGTTTTAACTTAATAATCGCTATATCGAGATCCGGGTTGATTGTGACTATACCGTCAATATCTAGGGACTCATTGTTTTTATCCAATACTGACATATATTCGAATTTTTTTAGAGATTCATCAATCAAACTCCAAGAGGTTGCGATAAGACCGTTACCAACATAGAAGCCTACGCCATATGAAGGTGATTTTTTCGAATCCGAAAACGTTACCTTGACAATTGAATCCGAATTATCGTTATAGACACTTTTAATCGTGCTGCTGTCCAGGCCGTAGAGCTTACTATAATCAAACGAACTGATGTTTTCGGGAATAAATTTGCTACTCGAAACGTCGGCACTCAGCTCTGAATCAGCCAAATTGTCGACGAAATTTGACGTATCGTCGGTAGTTTCCCCAGATATATAATATATCTTATATTCATTGTTTATCTTCTTAAAAATATAATACAGTTTCAAATTAGTAGAAATACGATCGATTTTTCTTGGTTCTTTTTCGTTCGGGATATCTTGTTTTATGTTGTTAATATAATTAAACGAGTACACAACGTCGTCGGTCTTGTAGACTTTTGTCATGCCGTAATCTTGGTAGCTGATGTTCATTTTTCCAAGAATATTAAACATCCCCGGAATATTTAGTCCAGTAAATGAATCGTCAATAGCCTCTTTAGAGTTCGTATCGATATTACCACTGGCATCTTTTGGTATTTCGGGCGCATATCTAAGCGAGTCAATAAGTTCTTTTTTTCTTAATGAAAAGTCTTCGTTATTAGAATTGGTCTTGTCGGGACTCCCTAGTAACAAATATGTTAATTTTCTCGACAGATTAGTTATCTCGGTATTCAATTGCACGTCATTAGTAGAAGAAGCGTCCTTTTTGATGTCGAATTTGCCATCGAACTCACTTGCTATACTTTTAATTCTTTCGTCGCTGACGCTCAAGGCCGCGTTATTAATATTTAATGAATAAGAATTAGACGAAATTAGTAACACGCTCACTGTTACAATAGATATCAATGGTAATAACATCTTTTTCATATCTATTTTAAGCCTTTCATATCTTGGTCTAGAATTTTGACTATCTCTTTGCTGGCCGCGACAGCGTCATCTTTATTTATCATCACGTCAGTAAAACCTTCGGCTATGGTTTCTGAATAAATATAATCGCCGTTATCGTCCTTAGCCATCGCGTAACCGGATATAGTAGCCCGGAAATCGTCAAATGAAATGCTGGGATTAGTACCAGACACATAGTTAGAATATGCCCTCTCGACTATATTTTTGTCGTTTTCATTCCATTTCTGCATAGCAGAAAAGAATGCAGATTGATTGTTGCTGGTTAAATATTTGGTTTCGAAAACGTTGTTTTTTCTCATCGTAAGCATGAAAGTTAAATAATGACCAAGCTCATGAACAATCACGTCAGCTCTTTTAAAATTCGCGGGATGAAATTTAGCGCTAACATCGCCCTTTATAGACTTTTCGAGTTTTGACACGTTCAAGAATATTTTACTATTCATTATTATGTAAATTTTTTCTCCGACACTCGAATTTTGGTTATCAATAGCGAAGACACTTGGTCCAGCAAAAGCATAAGCATTTGACATATCGCTTGACATGTTACCCAGTGACAGATTAGTAAAAAAACCTTTTGCATTTGGATACCTGTCAAAAACATCTTTTACGGATTGGGCAATCTCTTCTGCTAGAGTAATATCCATCTCACACAAATTAACAGCATCTACGCCATAACTTTCAATCTGGGATTCTATCGCAGTGATATCAGAATTACCGCATATCTCTTTCTGGCCGATCGAGTCTTTTTTGATCAAGCCAAGCACATCGCTGTTACTTTTTATTGAAACGTCTTCGTAGATCTTGTCATATTGCACTGACGTGACATAACTAGTTTTTTTAATGGTCGTCGAAACTTCTGACGAACTATTATCCGCCTCATTGCTATCCAAGCCGTATTTAGTGGCGCTACTATTGCCTTTTACTAATATAAAAACAAGTGCGATTAAAACGAGTAGCAAAACCGCCAGAGATATTTTTAATAACAAAGATTTGTTTTTTTCCGGCGCGCCCTGGATGATAATTGGATTGATTATTGGAATGTTGTTTTGGGCTATATTACCACTCGCATCGGGAATAAAGGAATTTAATACTGGCGCCGTAGTCTCGATAACATTATTGTTCGCTGCATTATTCTCTTGCAATGATTCGGCGCCAACGAAAACTTTATTTAAATCATCAACCATCCTAACCCCTTAATTATTCAATGATACCATAAACATTATTAACCGCCAATCTAGTAGTAATGACTTAGCAGTAAAACTAAAAAACAGCTGAAAACTATGAACATATAAAATAGCTTCGTCTTTTCCTTTTATTCACGAAAATCAGTTTGACGACTAGATACTATTAATCTTTTTACCGGCACTAGATCCAGCAACGTAACCAGTCGACCAACATAATTGCAACGAAAATCCGCCAGATGGCCTATTGATATGCAACAAGTCACCAGTAATAAAAAGATTATTTACCTTCTTTGATTGCATTGTTTTCATATCTATTTCAGTTAACGGCAAGCCGCCGTCGGCAACTATGGCCCGATCCAAACCCATCAACCCGGTAATCGTTACCGGCAGCGCCTTAAATAGATTAACTATCTTTTTTCGATTATCTTTTGTCACCGAATGAACCTTTGTCTCAATATCCATATGACCAGAAAGTAATATCAATATACCCTTAGACATCCCAGTCGGCACTAGCTCACTAACAATATTTTTTAACGTTTTGTTTTTATTTAAATCAAAAATACTAATTATTTGGCGCCCTAAATCTCCAAAATCTGTTTTTGGAAACATATCAATCTCGGCAGTAACTATCCCAGTAGGTAATAAGTTTGAAACCTTAGAAGCGCTATTAAGAATTAACGGGCCAGAAATACCAAAATGAGTAAAAAGTAACTTGCCATTCAATTTAAATTCTTTTTCACCGTCAACAAAAAAGGTTATCTTCATATTTTCCAGAGATACTCCTGACAACTCTTTTGCCCAACGCTCTTTAGTTGCAAGGGGCACTAAACTCGGAGTTGGGCTAATGACTGTGTGCCCTAGTTGTTTTAGCCATTTATAGCCATCGCCTGTCGAACCAGTTTCTGGATGTGATACACCGCCAGTGGCAAAGATATATTCCGTAGCGATTAATTCTTCTTTTCCGCACAAAATAGACTTAATACTAGTATCTTTAATCTGCACGTCTGAAACGACACATCCAGTTCGCACTTCTACATTGCCCCGATGCATATAATCAGCCAAAAAACGCACAACATCGAGCGCATCTTGTGATTTTGGGAATACTCGATTATATTCCTCGACTACGAGGGGCAATCCATGTAAATCAAAGAAGTTAAATGTGTCTTTTTCTCCAAACTGAGCAAAAAGCGAATACAGAAATTGCCTCGAACTGCCATATTTATCCAAAAGCATATGTTCATCTTCTATAGCGTTCAGTATATTACAGCGACCATTACCAGTTATAAGTATCTTATTGCCAAGCTTTTTATTTTTCTCAAGCAAAAGCACGCGAAGTCCGCGCTCACCGGCACGTCCAGCCGCAATCATCCCTGATGCGCCACCGCCAATTACTATAAGATCATATTTTTTTGTCATTATCATTCAATCTTACATTATAATGCACATGCCTAATCCACCCAAAAATCATAATTATAACAAATATTACCTATTGTCTATAGTGCGATAACTCGCGTACTCACTTGGTATTTGAAAGAATTCATCTGGAACCTCAGACGGGTAATTTTCTACGATTAAAGTAATAACATCGTCACCGGAGTTTTTCTTCATCTCAAGCGCATATATCTTATCTCCGTCGATATAATATCTATTGGACGTATTTTCACTTTCATAGTTTATGTACGGTAGATTATGTCCGTCAACTGTTCCAGTACCCTCTTTGGTCTTTTCATTTTGCTCTTCATATTGAGCGACATCTACGGTGACTAAAGTTATAGATTCCAATGCAGTCATAATCACAGC
>CAYVRA010000025.1:0-10762 GCA_964452965.1 uncultured Saccharimonas sp. (SeqCode)
AAATGCGATACTTGCGGTTTTTGGCACTTAACAAGATTAAACCGTGATAAATAAGAACTATTATTCATAACGTAATGCATCAAGAGGACTAATCCTGGTTGTGCGAACAGCCGGATAAAGTCCAGCAAGCAAGCTAATTAAAACAGATACAACTAAAACAAGCGCTACCATTAAAACTGGGAAATACATAATACTTGTAGTAGCATTACCGCTAGATGCTGCCATATTATAAATAGCATAATTTACAACTTGGCCTAAAATTATACTCACAACAACACCTATCGTTCCACCCGAAAGGCCAATAACTAGCGATTCCGTCATAAATATCCGTCTAATATACACTTTTTTAACGCCCATAATCTTCATTAATCCGACCTCCCTGGCTTTCTCTATCAAAGAGATTGTCATCGTATTAAATATGCCTAATGCCGCCACAATAATTGATATAGCGCCGACAACTACAAGTATAGTCTGAAATACCTGAAAAAACTGATTAACCTGATCAACCGTATCTTTAACAGCGCTAACCTTGAACCCCATAAATCCAATCTGGGATTTTACTTGATCGACGCCATTGACGCTTTTCATCTGAACTTTTAGGCTGCTGTAATTATTAATACCTAAATCGGTTATTGTTTTGAGCGGCACAAACATATAGGCCGTCTTGCCTTCATCAACGATCCCAACAACAGTGGCCTTAATAGGCTTAATCTGGGTGTCAGTATTCTTGTCAGAAAACATATCAGAGCCAAGAACAAGCCTTATATCAATAGTTTTATTTAATACACTAACAGCGTCATTATTAGTTAGCTTGTTAGCCAACACAACATTCATAACAACTTTATCAGTATCATATTGACCATAAATACGGCCATTGACTATTTTTGGCTTCATTATATTCAATAGATCATTATTGGTGCCGTAAACAACTCCATTTGATTTAGAATCGCCAACCTGGGCATCACCAGCCAGGGCCACCTGCGGATAGACCTTGTCTACATCTGAAAAATCTTTTATATCGTTAATTGTATTATTATCAATCTCAACAATCTTTGACGATCCCTTGGAAACATCTATATTTTTTAAGGTATCGCCATTAGCTATCTGATCAGTTGCTGCTTTTTGCATACCATAACTAAAAGCCATTAATGTACAAACAAACCCAACGCTTATAGCTACGCCTAAAATAGTCAAAAATGTACGTAATTTTCGCGAAAATAGGTTCCTAAAAGCCAGTTTAATAATGTATTGATATTTCATATAATAATCCTGCTTGAAGTCCTGTTGATTTTATTGTCAAAGCCATTATAAATCAAATCTTTTATTTCAATGTTACTAATCTTGCCGTCCAGCATATTGACAACCTTACTGGCATATTCTACATAAACCGGGTTGTGGGTAACCATAATTATAGTGCGACGATATTTGCGGTTAAGCACCTCAAATTGTTTCATTACGGCTACTGAAGACGTAGTATCAAGGTTGCCTGTTGGTTCGTCGGCGATAATAATCGGCGGGCTAGCTATCAAAGCCCGACAAATAGCCACTTTAGCTTGCTGGCCGCCCGAAAGCTCGCTAGGTTTATGCCTTGCATGAGTCTCAAGTGAGAAAATTGATAAACTATGTTTTGCCCTGGCTAGGCTATGTTTTGGATCGCAGCCTATAGCATCCAATGGAAAGGCTATATTTTCAAGTACACTAAGTGACTTAATCCAATTTGGTTGCTGATATACAACACCGAAGTTTTTCTGACGAAATAATGTTTTTTCATCATCATCAATTTTATAAATATCACGACCGTGAGTTATAATACTACCCGAATCAGGTGCCTCTAGCCCCAATATAGAGTTAAGTAGGGTACTTTTGCCACATCCAGAAGGACCCAATATAACCACAAACTCACCAGGAAAGATTTCCAGATTAGCATCAACAAGAGCTTTTGTTTCCTCACCAGCAATCATATAGCTTTTTGTTAAGCCCTTAATGTCAATTATCGGCAAGATTGCCTTGTCTATCATAAGAACAACCATCCAAAAGCACCTTGTAGTGATTTCAGTACCGTATCAAGGACTGATGACTGAACAAATCCTGTCAAGGCTGGCTTGGACTCTGATCTGCTTTCATTACTGGCAGCATCGGCAGATACAACCCGGAAATAGTATGAACTTGATGGCTTTAAATCGCGCAAAATAACAACATGAGAAGACGAAAGCGAGGTATCCTTGGCCGTGCTATTAGAATAACTATCGCCAGTAATACCTTCTGAGTACTCGACCTGGGATGTTGCCGGCTCATCAGTGTCCCATGAAACAATAATCTGGGCAGTAGTATCAACTCCGTAACCCGATGTGGCAGACTCAGTAATAACATTAAATATACTTGGTGGGCGAGTATCAAATTCGGTTGTTACGCGATTCATATCAGAAACGGCTATATTGCCATAGGCGTCCATACCCTGAGCCAGCATTCGATATATAGTATTATCTGTTAAATCAGATACCAACATTGAATGCTTAATAGTCAGAGCTGATGCTGATACCTCTCTTGGAGTGGTAGAGTCGCCTTGATAACTTAAAACAGTTGATGTGGTCGGAACATTAGATTCCCAGGAGACTTTTAGGGTTGATGTTGCAGTATTATGTTGTTGCTCGAAGTTTACATTAAGGATACGCGGCATCATAAGAGTATTAAAATTATAATCGTCGGAGATTAGACTATTACCATCCGTATCGGTGCCGATAATCTTAAAATGATAAGTACTAGAATCAGACAAACCCGATAATTTAACAGTGTGAGTAGTAACTCCTGAACCCGAGTTATCTGACAATTCCTGACCATAGGTGTTGGTAGGACCATAATAAAGTGTTGATGTAGCCACAGTGGTAGTCTTCCAACTCACAATAGCCGAAGTGAGGTTAATATCAGATATAGTAACCTCAGCTACGCCAGGAGAAACATCTGTTTTGAGGCTATAAGGCAAAGAAAAGGCACTCTCTGGAGTATACTCACGGTTTTCATCAAGCGACTGAATCTTGAAATTATAATTAGTGCCTGGTTCTAGCCCAGTTACTATGACCTTATGAGAAGTAACATTATCTAACTGGCCTCTACTCTCGGAATAAGAATCATCCTTAGAATAAGCAACAGTAGACGAAGACGGACGATCAGTTGACCAAGTAAAAACCGCAGTAGTGGCAGTGGCCTTAAAATCAGGCCCGCTAACTACCAATGGCGGTTCAGTGAATTTACCAGTAGGAGCTTTAGCTACCGTAGTTGAAAAGCCAGATTCGGATCCAGCATTATCGACAGCAGTTATTTTATATGAATAGGTTGAGGTTGAAGACAGCCCAGTATCAGTGTAAGCAACGGAGCTGACAGAGGCGATTTTACTAAAGTTTACGCCATCAGTAGACCTGTAAACAAAGTATTTACTAACAGATCCTGTTGTCGGAGATTGCCATTTAACAGTCAGTGCCCAATCATTCGTGTTTCTATCTGACGTATCAGAAATTATAAGTCTATTTGGTATGCCAGGTGCTGCGGTGGTACATTCAAAAGTCACTTCGGAATAATTACCCCAATTAATCTGACCAGATTTATCGATAGCTACGACATAAAAAGTATTGAAGCCTTGCTGTGTAGCGGCTGGCATAGTACCAGTCGTGCGCTCAGTTGTATAAACCGTATTATTAATGTCAGGTTTAATATTTACAGAATAATAATAACCATCGATGCCACCATTAGAGGTCGGCTCGCCCCAATTAAACGTGAAGCTATTAGTGCTAGCATTTGGTGGCGTAACCGTCAGGTCGGCCGGTGCTGTCGGTGCTGAACCATTGTAATAATAATGGACCCCAGTATAACTGTCGGCAATATTACCTGCTATATCAACACTACGCACATAGAAGTCATTTTGACCATTTTGGTAGGCTGTAATACTAGCAATACTTAAGCCAGAGATGGTTGCGCTCCAATCATCGCCACCGCCAGCCCGTTTGTACTGGTAACCGGCTATACTGGACGATCCAGTACCAAGATCAGTGCCACTTGGCCAGCTAAAGCTAAAGCTATTAGTAGTCGACCATCCAACTGGCGAGACGGTTACATAAGCCGGATTGACTGGTTTGGTTATATCATATTTATAATCAAACAAAGTTGTCGAAGCGCTGCGATTTCCAGCGACGTCAATAGTCTGCATTCGAAGGTAATATGTCATGCCATTACCCATAAGGCTAGCTGATGAGGTAATACTAGTGCCTGTCTGATAATTACCAGCCGTATATGGATTAGCTGTTATATCAGTACCAAAGTAAACATAGTATCCAGCCACACCGGTTGGCGTAACCACTTCGGCGCTATCGGTAGGAGTAGTCCAACTAAACGAAACAGCTGGATAATTATAATAGTTGCCAGTTGTTAGCGTTGCTCCGCCAGGGCTGCTGACTGCTGTCACAGTACTAGGATTATCAGGTGATAAAACATCTAAATAAAAACCAGGGACTGACACGCCGCTAAAGTCTATCCAGCCTAAATCTTGGCTCCAGGCAAAACCGCTAAAAGCCCCAGTACCAGAGGCTATTTTTACATTACTACCTGTCGGACTGACATTAAAATCGATCAGATTGCCAGTGTTTAGCACTTTTGCCTTGCCGCTAAGAACCCCGCGCATATCCGCGATCACTGGGCCGTCTGGATTTGTGGCGCCACCACCAAAATAAATCCAACCCATTTCAGTACTCCAGCCATAACCTGTCATCTGTCTGGTAGTATAATCAATCGTTACGTTAGAGTTATGTGTTGATGAATCAAATAATATTTGCTGCCCAGTATTGAGAACTAAAGCTGTGCTATTTTCAGATATTGGCACAATACTAGTCGCAAATAATTTACCAACAAAGAATACAAATATTAAAGCAACCGATATTATTGCAATTAGGCTAAGCAAAAAAAGCCGAGAACGCCAAAAACCACTACTAATAGTCATTCTGAACCTACCGGCTACCAATGCCCCTATATACTTGGAACTATTCATCATAATGCTCACGTCTATTTAATCAAAAAACGCGCTTTTAAGCAATGAACAGCCTATGGCTTTTCCCTAAATTTTATAAATAATTAATAACGCGTATCATCGCTACCTAACACATCGCACTGCGTGCGAAACCGTCGTAGCATGGTTGTATGTAGTGCCAACACTAAGAGTTACATACCAAGCACTCAAGCCACTGTACTCTGTCGCCGACCAGAAGCTGCCGTTCGGTTGGCTCACATTAAAATTCGATCCATCTATGTAAGCTTGCATCAACTCCTTTTGAGTTGGCAATCGCCAACCATTGCCCATGCCAGAACATAAAGTAACTGCGGTCTTATCACCAACAGCCACATTTGGAGCACCTGACGCATCCCAACTCCATCCGGTGTTAGTCGTAGGATTAAAAGTAACCGTGCCGGCATTATTAAATAACGGGCTACTCCAGATAAGGCCCGATCTAGGGTCTTGTTTCTCAGTACCGGGGATATTATCAGTCGGCGTTATCCATGTAATTGCATCTGTGCAATTGGTCATTTGCGTTACTGTCCCGCCGTAACTGTCATGATATGCTTGAGTCGGGCAGTTACCAGAATTAGGCAGAATGCCGGTCTGTTGAGTACGGCTATCACTATAAAAAGTTTTGCCACTGGCAACATCACCAGCCGTTGCCGTTCCGACTGGCGTCCATTGAGCTGAAGTCTTTATGCGATTCCAGTACGTACCCCAGCTAAGACTATCTGTATCACTACCATAACCAGCTGTTTGCAAAGCTGTATATAATGAATTAATATACGAAGTTGACCCACTTTCGGGGGTGCCGCTACCTTGTTCTCCATACGCCTTTGAAGCCCATAAACCTAAGCTAAATACTGCGGCTAAACCTATCAATCCGAATGCTATCCTATAACTCTTAGACTTTATACTTATCATCACATCACCCTCTTAAGCGTTAGCTTATAAATAACAACCTTATGCTAATAATAACATACCTAAATAAAGATTAAAAACATAAGTATTCAATCTTTAATTTTCGCCCAGAATAATCACTTCACCGCCCATAGCTTTGCGGAAATAACCATCATGGCTAACATATAACACGGCACCGCTGTATTTTGACAGGGCAGTCTCAATCTCTTCAATACTAGGCAAGTCCAAGTGATTCGTTGGCTCGTCCAATATTAGTAATTGCGGGTCATTTGCGAGCATAGTAATCAACTGAAACCTGGCCTTTTGGCCACCAGATAAAACCGACACAGGGATCCTGCCATCACCCTCTTCAAATAGATAATCGCTTAGTAGGCTGCGAATTTTAGGTGTTGATATTGGCAAATTACGATCTAGGTACATTTTTTCAATCGCGTCTTCTAACGTTAAATCAAAATAGGTTGACTTAACTTCTTGTTCATAAACACCAATCCGAACATGCGGATCAAGCGATATGCTGCCGTCAAAAACTTTCGGTGTTTTATCGCCAAGAAGCGCCTTAATAAGCGTAGTTTTACCAGCACCGTTACGGCCACGAAGCTCCAAAGCCTCACCTTCGCGTAAATCGATATTTACACCATTAAATAAAGGCTTATCGTAGCCTAATGACAAATCACGAGCAGTAATCAAGACATGCTTACTGCGAGATTCATCATTCTTAAGGTTCATTCGAATATTCTTAGCCTTAAATTTCTCATACTGAACCGCGACTTTATAATTAAGATTAGCAGCCGAATCCTTGTCAATCCAAAAAGTTGGTTTCTCTTTGGCCTGCAGCTCGGCTAATTCCTTGCGTGAGTTTTCCTCTAAGCGCTTAAATTTTTGAATCGTGCCTGGATTGCGCGATTTTTCTTTTAGTCGCTGGTAATCAATAACTCTAGTTTTAAGATTATTAATACGCTTTTCAACCATCTCAAAATCGTTCATCTGAGCGCCAGTACTAACGGCATTTTGCTTTAAATAAGCATCATAATTGCCCTTATAACTGACACATTCGCCACCTTTTAGTTCAATAATTCGGTCAACCTCGTTCAATACATCACGATCGTGAGTGATAACCAACATAGCCTCACTGGTATCTTTCATCCAATCAACATATTGATCTTTTGCAATATAATCCATATGGTTAGTTGGCTCATCCACAAGTGCCAAATCAGCATCGCTATGCATGATTTTGACAACTTCTACTAGGCGTTTTTGACCACCAGATAGGGTAGCAAAGGCACGATGGGCGATACCGGGTAATTGAAATTTATCTAATTCGCGTTCGATTTTTTCTTCAATCTGATAAAAACCCTTGTCATCAAATCGCATTAAGGCTTGGGTATAAGCGTTAATTAACTTCATATCTTCGCCCATAGTTTCGGGATAAGTCTCAATTATATGGCTTAGCTCACTATATTCTGGCAAGCCGGACAAAACATATTGCAAAACAGTCTTATCGCCAATATCATGATGCTCTTGAGCGGTCGAAACAACGACAACACCACGCTTGAATATGATTTCACCTGTAAAATCTTTGTCAGTGCCGGATAAAATCCCAAAAAGAGTAGATTTGCCAACACCGTTACGGCCAACAACACCGACTTTTTCGCCATCATCAATACTAAACTTGATTTTGCTCATCAAGACTTTTGGGCCAAAGCTCTTTTCGGTAATTATAATATCGGCGATCATCTGAACAAGCATAACATAACAGAGGTCAAAATAACAGCGAGTTATGGAAGCATGGTGTATAATCTTAATCATGAGTAATGATGAAATTAAAAAGTTTTTAATTCGAGCCAATAGAAACGGTTATGGCAATACATTAGTAAAGCCAGTAGCTGAAGCCGATGGCTCACACACGATAATATACAAAGAGAAAGACTGGCTATTTCATGACAATTATTTTGGCGGTGAGCCATTCGGCGGGCGAGAAGTTATTAGTTATAATAACAAACCTATCTGGATGATGGTTTATTATGGGTTCGTAATCGACACAACCCCACTAGCTGAAGTATATGGATTTCTAAAGAAGGCACTCTTAAATTTTAAGGATGATGCACCGCATCGTGGCCCAGAAAAACTAGCAGAAGGCGAGTGGTTATATACCAACACGGTTGATATAGATTTCAGTAACTTTTCTGGCGAAGAGATAATTACATTCAAAAATAAGGAAGTTTACCGCACCAAGTATGAAGGTGGACTAGTAGATAAGATAAAAGAGCAAATATGAAATTAATTTTAGCGTCATCAGGTTTTGAATCAAAAGAAGCAGTTGAAAAATGTATTGAGTTTGTAGGTAAGCCGGCAAAAGAAATAAATTTTGCCATCATTAATGAAGCCTATGCCGTCGAACACTGTGATCATAGCTGGATTCTTGACGACATGGATAGTATACGCAAGAATTTTGGTGGAAGTATTGAATTTGTAAATCTATTAGCCCTAAACATATCTCAAGTTGAAGAAAGAATAAATGCGGCTGACGTAATATTTGTAGTTGGCGGCAACACTGAATATCTAAAGACTGTTTT
The DNA here is from genome assembly GCA_964452965.1 of uncultured Saccharimonas sp. (SeqCode). GTDB lineage: Bacteria > Patescibacteriota > Saccharimonadia > Saccharimonadales > Saccharimonadaceae > UBA1547. The sequence continues at coordinate 8,533 of CAYVRA010000025.1, forward strand.
TGATAAAACTGGTTTCTCAAAGTTGCTACCCAAATTACTGAAAGAAAAAGTATATGTCGGCAGCTCGGCCGGATCAATGATTTTGGGCATACAGATAAACCCAGAGGATCAAGAAGAGACAGACATCGAAGCCGAGTATCTTAGTGTGCAAGAATATCTAAACATATTAAACTTTTCGATCATACCGCACATACATAGTAAATACTTTTTTAGACGTTCCGAGGAGTGGGCTATTAACGAATCAAAAAAAATAAATAACATAGTTTATGCTCTGTCCGATAACGCGGCCGTAATTATTGATGGTAATAAAGAATATGTTATTGGTCATGATTATATGAAAATATTAAAAGGGGAAGTTGCGTCATGAATAGCCAATCAGCCAATCAAACAAATCCAATTGACCAATATTTTTCTAAGCTTAATGTGCCTGAAAAGACAGAGCTGCAACGAATACGTGAGATGGTAAATACGTCGGTACCCGAAGCCAAAGAAACAATTAGTTACGGTATGCCAGCGTTTGAATATAAAGGTAAATATTTAGTTGGTTTTTACGTCTACAAAAATCATTTGAGCTTGTTCCCGACGGCAAAACCAATTGAAGCTTTTAAAAACAAACTAAAAGATTTTCAATTATCAAAAGGTACGATTCAATTTACGCTTAAAAATACAATTCCAACACCGCTTATTCGCAATATTATCCTTTACCGAATCGACGAAATCGACAAGTTATCAGAATAAATTAATAAACTTAACTAAATTATAGTGTTTGCTATAATAGTTATAAATGCAAAGAATCCAAAAATACAAAAGACAAAATAAAATAAAAACAATCACATTAGCTATTTTAAGCTTAATAGTTATTAGTGCTGCAACTTTTTATATATGCCAGGCATTTTACCCTAGCTCTAGTGCAAAATCTGAATCTGCTAGCGATAGTCAAACCACCATAACAGCCTCGGCACAACAAGAACCAGCCAAATCGGTTAATCCAACAATAACCGATCCTAGCCTGCCCAAAGCAGAATCATTGCCGATTCTGATGTATCACTTCTTCTACGATTCAGTCGCTGGCGGAACAGGCGAGGATGGTAACTGGGTCGACGCAAAAACATTCGACGAACAAATAAAATACTTAGCAGACAATAAATATTATTTTCCAACTTGGGATGAAGTGGAACAATTTATTGCCGGAGATATTAGCTTGCCCGAAAAAAGTATTATCATAACTGCCGACGATGGCAGCTCTACATTTTTTAATCTAGCAGTGCCGATACTTACAAAATATAACGTTCCGGCCACATCATTCTTAATTACATCATGGACAGATCCTAAAAATGTCACAACTAATAAAGACTTGATAACATTTATGTCACACTCACACGCCATGCACGAGGGGGGATGCGAGGGTGGCAGAGGCGGTCTATTTAGATGCCTCGAGCAAGACAAAGCCATAGTTGACCTAAAAACCTCGCGCGAAATAATTAGCGGCGGTGAAGTATTTTGCTATCCATTTGGTGACTACACCGATCAATCAACTCAAGAGCTAAAAGAAGCTGGTTTTAAAATAGCCGTGACAACCGAATACGGAAAAGCCGAACCCGGCATGAATCCGTTATTATTGCCGCGAATCAGAATATCGCAAGCAACTGATTTAGTTTCGTTTATTTCAGCGATAGAATAAAGACAAATTAAAAGCCCCAACCTTTTTGGTTGGGGCGAGCTTGCGCACTTGCCTAAAATACCATAGCTATTATAGGAAGTAATATGATCCTAGTGTGCTTTCGCAGCTAAACAAAAGTGAAGAGTTATATCTATAAATATAGCCCCTAATCTTTTGTCCCGAATCGGCTATGAAGTCGACCAAGATATTTGCGATATCGCCAACTATGTCGCCAATCTCAATAATTATTGCCCTCAATTGCTGACCTTGTTGATCTTGGAAGTAACACACATCGCCATTTTCGGCATAACGCTTCAGGCACGTCAAGGACGGTCCGCCCTTGATCATGCCAATGTGCTTTGCCACCTCGGTTATTTTAATACTCGTGCCAGGGAATGTTGATATACTATCTTTGCTCATAAGATAGCCTCCTTAAATTAAATTTTTGCCGCTATTAACGGCAAATCCCTTGTATCGTTTTTACTACAAAAGGTGTTTCCTGTCAAGCATAAAGCCGTAAATTACATCTCGAACCGTGACGCACAACTAAAAAAAGACATCCCAATCTGT
>CAYVRA010000026.1:0-10731 GCA_964452965.1 uncultured Saccharimonas sp. (SeqCode)
TAACCAACTCGGCTATTTTCCGGCCAGCCTCTTCGCGACTTTCAAAATACATATGTTTATTTTAGCAGTATACTGGTAGATATGCACTATTATGAGGTGGCACCAAAACAGATAATTCGCCCCGGCAGCGATACTTTTACTTATTGCTCAAAAAACCCACTGAAAATAGGCCAAATTATTCTAGTTGAAGTTGGGAAAAAACAAATCGTAGGCGTTGTCATTAAAAAAACCAACAAGCCAACCTATGAAACAAAAGATATTTCCGAAATAATTGAAGTTACGCCGTTACCAAAATCATTAGTCGATCTTGCTCTGTGGATGTCTGCATATTATTCAACTCCGCTAGCCAATGTACTACAAACACTACTACCTACCGGCATTAGAAAAAACCGTCGACCACAAAAAGAAACCTCCAATAAAGCCAAAAGAAATCGAACAAATATTGTGTTCAATGTCGAGCAAGAATCCGTAATTAAAAAACTCGATGAATATAAGAGCGGCACTTTCCTTTTGCAAGGTGTTACTGGATCTGGCAAAACTGAAATATACATAAACACCGCAAAAAAGTCACTGGCAGATGGAAAATCAGCTATAATCCTCGTACCAGAAATTGCCTTAACATCACAATTAATTGCCGAGTTCTCAAATCATTTTAACAACCTACTAGTGACACATTCCAAAATGAGCGAATCAGCCAAGCATAGCGTTTGGCTTGAAGCTTTAAATAGTAAACAACCAATAATAGCCATAGGGCCTCGATCAGCCCTATTTATGCCACTAGATAATATCGGTGCAATAATAATCGATGAAGCCCACGAACCAAGCTATAAACAAGAACAATCACCTAAATATTCAGCTCTGAGAGTAGCAACAATACTTGGCCGCGCTCACCAGGCAAAAGTTATATTTGGTAGCGCTACACCAAGCATAATCGATCGTTACTTAGCAGAACAATCCGAAATGCCGATACTAAAACTAACCAAACCAGCCCAAAAAGATAGTCTATTACCTACGATCAAGTTAATAGATATGAAAAATCGTGATAATTTTTCTGGTCATAGATTTTTATCTAAAGAACTAATTAATGAAATTACCAAAACTTTAAATATCAAAAAACAAGTCTTAATTTTTCATAATCGCCGCGGCAGCACAAGTACGACATTATGCAAAGATTGCGGCTGGACCGCCGAGTGCCCTAAATGTTTTTTGCCATTAACACTCCATTCCGATAACCATAAACTTTTATGTCATGTCTGCGGTTATAACTCTGGTGTACCCACATCTTGTCAGCAATGCCACGGCGCTGACATAATTCATAAAGGAATTGGAACAAAATTAATTGAGTCTGAACTTAAAAAAATATTCCCTAACGCCAATATTGCCAGGTTTGATGCTGACAACAGCGACAGTGAAACTGTTAATAGCCGGTATGATGATTTATATCTTGGCAAAATTGATATAGCCATTGGCACACAAGTCGTCGCTAAAGGTCTAGATTTACCGAACCTACGCACAGTTGGTGTCATCCAAGCCGATTCAGGATTATCATTGCCAGATTTTAGCTCTAACGAACGAGTATTTCAATTACTATCTCAAGTAATAGGACGCGTTGGACGCAATAGGCATGAAACTAATGTAGTTGTCCAGTCATACCAGACTAATCACCCAAGTATAATTAACGGTATAAAACAAGATTATGAAACTTTTTATACACAGACAATTAAAGAACGCAAGAAAAACTTATTTCCGCCATTTACCCATCTTTTAAAATTAACTTGCGTTTACAAAACTGAAACCTCGGCCATAAAAAATGCCCAAAAAATAGCCAAAGAATTAAAAAATAAAATAAATCCCTCAATACAAATACTCGGACCAACGCCATCATTCTACGAACGTCAACGTGGAACTTACAGATGGCAATTGACACTAAAAAGCCCAAAAAGAGAATATTTAATTGAAACTATTAAACTATTGCCGCCAAACCACTGGCAATATGAACTCGATCCAACTAGCCTGTTATAGCTGCCCCTGTTATAATAACAACAGCAAAAGATGAAAAAAGAAGCCATAATCACATTACCAAACCCTAAACTAAGGCAGAAATCGACCAAGGTTAGTTTTGTGACGCCAGAAATCAAACAACTCGTTGATGATATGGTTTCAGTCTCGATTGACTGGGAAAATTCTCGACCACATGAACTTAGTGCCGCTCTAGCCGCAGTCCAAATCGACCAACCATATAAAGTTACGGTTATCCGCGATGAATTTGAAGATAAAGACATGCGCACTTTTACCGCTTTAATTAACCCTAAAATCATAAAGTTTGAAGGCAAAATCGAAACCGACTACGAAGGCTGTCTTAGTGTGCCCGGCGTTTACGGGCTAGTGCCTAGACATAGTAAGATACGCGTCCAAGCTATGGACATCGATGGCAATGAAGTTCGATTTAAAGCTGACGGATTTTTAGCTAGATTAATTCAACACGAAGTCGATCATACTAATGGAATTGTTTTTATTGATCATATTCGCGATCAAAAAGATGCATTTTTTGAACTCGACGAGAAAGGCGAGCTAAAACCTTTAGATTATGAAAAAAATATCGCACAAAATAGTATTCTTTGGGACTGATGAATTTAGTTCAGAAACCCTAAAAGCCTTAATCCAAGCTGACTATAAAATAAGCGCTGTCGTCACAAAGCCAGATAGCAAGAGTGGTCGCGGCCAAAAAACAACCATTTCAAGTGTTAAAAAAATAGCGATTGAAAACAACATAGTCGTCCTACAGCCAACAAAGTTATCAGATATCGAGAATGATATTAAAAAAATCGGCAAAGATATAGTCGGCATCTTAGTAAGTTATGGTCGAATCATACCAGATTCAATAATTAATCTGTTTAGCTCAGGCATAATCAATGTTCACCCATCCCTATTACCAATTTATCGTGGCCCAACCCCAATAGAATCAGCAATCGCGAATGGCGACAATGAAACCGGCGTTTCAATTATTAAATTGGTCAGCTCGATGGATGCCGGCCCAATATATTGCCAATCAAAGTATAAATTAAATGGCGATGAAACTCAGCCAGAATTATATAAAACCCTAGCAAAACTTGGTGCTAAACTAATGCTAGAGAGCTTACCAGATATATTAAACGGAGAGCTAAAGCCAGTAGAACAAAAAAATAGCAGTACCGTTTATTGTTCAATTCTAACCAAGCAAGATGCTTTTCCCAATTTAGCAAATGTCACATCCTTAAATGCTGAGAGATTAGTTCGGGCGCATTTAGATTTTCCAAAGACAAAATTAAACATATCAGATAAAACTTTGATAATTACCAAAGCTCATGTCGGCGACGAAGACCAGTCACCAATCGACATATTATGTATTGATAATAAATATTTAGTTATTGACGAATTAATAGCGCCAAGTGGCAAAAAAATGAGCGCAAAAGACTTTATAAACGGTTATAAATTAGCTTAAAATTGAACTGCGATTAGCAATAACCTCTTGTTTTAACTCTTCTAATGCCTGCGCTACGACAGATTTATAATCTGGACGATTAATTTCTAACCATTTCGTAGCAGCATATTCTGAACGCAGTGCTGGATCATTTACGTCCATGCCAGTAGCTTGTTGCAGCTGTATAAAACCGGGTTCATTATGACAATTCGGCACATATTTATTTAGCCAAGCTACCACGACATCATCTTTATGATCAATAATAGCCTCAAATTCTCGAAGTTGATCGTCGCTCATTCCATCAGATAATTTCGTACCCACACGCAGCTCTAGCTCATCGTAAATGTGCTGCAAAAATGGCTTCTTTTGATCCTCGGACAACTCGTTCAGCCCAATGTCTTGTAAAAATTTTTCATCTAGTTGAAACATATTACGACCAATCGCCTCCAATTATATTACTTCTTTATATTATACCACGAACAAATTTGGCACTATAAGCAAAAATCTATGGTCAAAAATTATTTAATAGTTCGCTTAACAAGTTCGCGAGTAAATAATTCCAATGTATCACCCTCTTCAAGCAATATCTTTTTATTAGTCTTTAGATTTAGACCACACATTTCACCTTCAAATACATCTTTAGCTTCTTGCTGTTGGCGCTGAACACTTACAACTTCCAGTTCGGCTAATTGTTCTTTTTTGCGCTTTGCTCTAGCCAAAACTCCAGCCGTAACTTTTCCGCTAGTAACTTCGCCGCCAACAATAATTTCGTCTTTCAAAGTTCTAAATACGCCTTTAATTTTCAAGGCTCCGATTTCAGTCTCGACAACTTCCGGCGCTAGCAGCTCTTCCATTGATTGGCGAGCATCATCAAGAAGTTTATAGATAACATCAAAAATTCTAACATTAACCTTGTCGCGTAATGCTAATTGCTTAACGGCACTAGACATATTGACATTAAACCCGTAAATAATCGTATCGTTGCCAGAGGCCATACGAATATCATTTTCAGATATATTACCGACGCCGCTACCGATAATTCGGAGTGTAATCTCGCCCTGAGTATCAATAATTTTCAAGCTATTAACCACAGACGTCAATGACCCTTGGACATCGGCTTTTATTATAATATTAAGATTTTGAGATTCATGTTCTTGACTCATCATTTTTAACAAATCAGCACCGGTTATATTAGTACTAGCCGCATTCTTCTCTCTTTCAATCTTAGAAACCATGGCCGCCTGACGAGCTTCTTTTTCGTTTTTTACAATCGAGAAATCATCACCAAATTGAGGTAATTCTTTAAAACCAGTTACAGTTACGGGTGCTGACGGACCAGCCTCCCGCAGAGTCTTGCCAGCAAAATCAAGTAACGTTCGGACTTTTCCAAACGTCGTACCGGCAACCAAGAAATGACCAGGCTTTAAAATACCATGTTCAACCAACAATCCAACAACTGGCCCGCGACCAACTTCCATATGTGATTCAATAACCAAGCCCCGAGCAGGAACATCAATGTCCGCCTTTAAATCCTCGACGTCGGCCACCAGAAGCACCATATCAAGTAGCTTATCGATGTTCTCGCCAGTTTTTGCGCTAACTTCAACCATCACAACATCGCCACCCCACTCTTCGGGGTTTAGATTATGCTCGGTTGCAAGTTGCGCCTTAACACGAGCCGAATCAGCGGCAGGCTTATCAATTTTATTAATCGCAACCACAATTTTGGCATTGGCCATTCTGGCAAATCTAATTGCTTCAATCGTCTGAGGCTTTACACCATCATCAGCCGCAACCACGATTATAACTACATCCGTCAAAACTGCTCCGTGCTGCCTTAAGGCTGCAAAAGCCTCGTGACCCGGCGTATCAAGTAATGTTATCGATCGGCCATTACGAACCGTCTGGTAAGCACTTATATACTGCGTGATACCGCCAGCTTCGCCATCAGCAACTTTAGTCTTTAAAATTGCATCTAGCAAACTAGTCTTACCGTGATCAACATGACCCATGACTGCCACAATTGGCGGACGATTAACTGCCCTGTCAGAAAGTTGATGAACTTTTCGCTCACTTAAAACAGCGACCTCTTTTTTCTCTAAAACTACATCTTCAATTCCAAGTTCTTCGACGATAATTGTTGCTGTCTCAAAATCAATTAGTTGATTAATCGTTGAAACAATACCATTCCTGAACAACTCACCAATAACCTTAGTTACGGGCAGATTGAGTTTTTCAGCCAGCTCGCCTACTGTTATTGAATTTGCAATTACAATAACTTTATCAGCCATACTAAAAGCTCCCTTCTGCCCGCTCAAAGGCTATTATTTTTTAGCTTTTTTAGTTTTATTAAGGCTTAAAGAAATCTTACGATTTTCTTTTTCAACTTCCAAAACTACGAATTCTTTACGTTCATTTAAAGTAAAGACTTTTTCGGGATCAGCTTCGTCGCCATCACCTAATTCACTAACATGAACTAAGGCTTCGACTGCTGGGCTGATTTGTACGAATGCACCAAAAGGTGTAATTCGAGTTACAGTTCCTTCAACCTTGTCACCGGCTTTAAACTGGTCAACTTCAGTCATCCAAGGATCTTCTGATAATTGTTTAATGCTTAGGCTTAGCCGATCTTTGTCGATTGCAATAATCTTTGCATCAATAGTTTCGCCGACCTTTACGTAATCACTAGGATTGTTTACACGCTCCCAACTAATTTCGCTAATGTGAACTAAACCTTCAATGCCTTCGACATTTACGAATACACCAAAATCAACAACACCAGTTACGACACCTTGTACTTTATCGCCAACTGTAAGTTTTTCAAAGCGAGCGTTTAGGCCATCTTTGATTGCCTCTTTTTCACTAAAGATTAATTTATTAGCCTTACGGTCGCAGTCTAAAATTCGAACAGTTAATTTTTTGCCGATCAAAGTATTTAATCGTTGCAAAATTTCATCCTTGTCGCTGCTGCCAACTCGTGGATAATGTTCAGCTGAAAGTTGAGATACTGGCAAGAAACCACGAACCCCATCATATTCAACCAATAAGCCACCGCGGTTTGCATCATAAGGTGTAACTTCAAGAATTTCGCCCGATTCCATTCGGACAACAACGTCATCCCAGCCACGGTCTTTTGCAGCTTTACGTAATGATAACAAAGAGTATCCGTTATCCATCTCAGAGTCAACAACGCTAGCCGAGACTTCATCGCCGATACTTAAATTTCTGTAAAAACCAACTTCGCGACGAGGAACTAAGCCGATACCTTGCGCTCCAAGGTCAACTAAAACCTCGTGTTTACGAATTGATAAAACTTTTCCGACGATTGAATCGCCCTGTGCTAATTGCTTAACGCTATCGCTTTCGTTAGCGAGCAATTCATCCATAGTAGTGGCTTTTGCCATAAGTCTTTTTTAAGACTCCTTCCTTAATTAATATTTTTCCGGGGCATATTTTAAAATATAAACCCCAAGACTGCCATCTATTGTACCTCAGATAAGGCCACAAGTCAAAGATAACGAGATAGCGTTCGTCGCGAGCGCAGATAACTAACCATAAAGGCAGTTATCACGCCAACGCCTATCAATTCGATAACCAAAGATTCGGGTCCCGTAACCGGTAAATCTTCTTCGTTATTAGTTATCACATTTGCGGTTGTCGCACTGGCTGTAGCAGATCTTGTCGCAGTATTAGCAGCACTATCGCTTACAGCAACCGTAGCGGCTGTTTTTTGAGCATTTTCAGCTATAATTTGTTGATCAGCGGCAACCGTAGCCTGATCAAGACGTACCTGCTCTCCTCTTTGTTTAAGTAAATAAATGCCTCCGATTAGGCCTAAAACTAATAAAACTCCTACGATTATAACTGATACAATCGAACCACCCTGATTCGTTCGTCGTACATGACTCATAAATTACCTCTGTTTATAGGATATAAATATATTATCCATCTTTTTTACAATAAAAGCAACTATAAAAAATTATGCTAAACTAGAATTATGTTAGTAGTAGTCGATACAGGTGGAACAAAAACTTTAGTTGCCAGCTTTGACAGAAGCGGCGTCTTAGGTGAACAAATCAAATTTCCAACCCCAAAAGACCCAACCGAATATACTATTTTGCTCCGTTCAATACTTATCGATAATTATGGCAAGAAAAAAGTCAAAGCCATTGTCGTAGCTGCTCCGGGTATTATAAAAAATGGCATTGCGCTTTGGTGCCCTAATCTAAAATGGCATGATTTTCATATACAGAAGGCCTTAAGTGGTGTTCTAGGGAAAGATACGCCAGTTTTAATCGAAAATGACGCCAACCTCGCCGGCCTAGCCGAAACTAGAATCATGAAAAAAATTCCAGACCAATCACTCTATGTCACGATCAGCACTGGCATAGGCTCTGGCATCATAACCGACGGGCACATCAATGAAAGTCTTCGCAATAGTGAGGCTGGCCACGCCCTAGTCGAATATGACGGCGTCGTTCAAGAATGGGAAAAATTTGCTTCTGGACAAGCAATCTACAAAACCTATGGTAAATATGCCCGCGACATAATTGACAAAAGAGTCTGGAGCCAGATTGCCGATCGAATTAGCCGTGGTTTTTTGGCAGTCATACCAATTTTGCAACCAAATGTAATCGTCATTGGCGGCAGCATGGGCACTTATTTCACAAAATATGGCGAAAAACTTCAAAATATATTAAAAGAAAAACTCCCCGACCACATTCCGTGTCCGAAATTTATTCAAGCCAAACACCCCGAACTAGCCGTTATTTATGGATGTTATTATTATGCCGTCGACAACCTCAATATTACTGGACTTAAAAAGTAAATATCCTCAGTTTAAATTTAAACCAGGCGATAATTTTGCTTGGTCTTCATCCGATAACGCAATATACTACGATAAAAAATCACCCGATTTATCATTTTTATTATTACACGAGCTATCGCACGCCTTGTTGGGCCATGAAAAATACGACCAAGATATAGAATTAATCGCCATCGAAAGAAAAGCCTGGGTCAAAACCGCCGAGATGTCGTTAGATTTTGGGCTAAAGCTACCAGACAACTTGGTTCAATCAACTATGGACAGTTACCGCGACTGGCTACATGCACGCAGTTCTTGCCCCAAATGCCACTCAACAGGCCTGCAAACCAGTAAAAACGGCTATAATTGCCCGGTCTGTAATAATAGCTGGCAAGTTAACGAAGCTAAGACTTGCGCTTTGCGCAGATACCAAACAAAAAAGCGCACATAACTTGTGCGCTTTTTGCTTTTTAGATTCGTATAAATAAAAATCTAAATTATTGTACTATTTTTTTACGGCGACTAATACGTCCACCTTTAGCGCCAGCGATTCGAGCTAACTCTGGGTTAGCGGCAAAACCACCAGTTGTGCCATTTTTTCCACCCTTAGCGCCGATCTTTGCGTAAAAGAAAGGATCACGTGCCAAGTTTTTAGCAGCAGCCTTTTGGCCGCCAGTTTTTGTTCCTGCCATCTTAATCTCCTTTTTATCCACCATTTAGGTGTCTAAATTAAAAAGATTTCCACGCTATAAATAGCATAGAAACCCTCGTTTATATCCCACACATGATATGTGTATAGCTGCTATATTACCATAGCTTATGCTTTTTGTCAATATATACACAAGCGCTTTTTTATTATAATAATAGTGTTGCAATTATAGCCCTAGTGCTATAATATTAATAAGCACCTGTTTGAATCCAAATTAGATTTAAGCAAGACTACAAAAAAAAGACGACCACATCTGCGAGATTGGTCGTTTTTTATCACCCAAATGAGCTAGAATAAATCTTTTTCGTATTCTACCCTTTTTTCAATGAATTTTTCTGTTGAAGATGCTAATTCTATCTTTATATCCATGTTTTTAAACTTATTGGTCTTGGTATTAAAATCTTTAAACAGCATCCAGCTGTTTCTACCTCCCTCAAACTCTTTTTTTAAATCTCCTTGCACGTTAGTGCCGTGCATCACAAAGAAGATCTTATCCTCCAACTGTTCATCGGAGCCTTTTTGAAAAGCAAGCTCATGATATATGCCAGCGAACTTAAAATCAGCCGTTAGGCCAGTCTCTTCCATAAATTCTCGATCTGCAGTCTGAATTATAGTTTCACCCCAACGTATTTTACCGCTAATAAGTCCCCAAAAACCAAAATATGGATGCTTTAGGCGCTCTTGGAATAAATATTCTATTTTTTTCCCAACTTTACGCTCAGCAACTAATATCACTGTCGTTTTTGGCTGCCTTTCGACCGTATGGCTATCTGTGTCTAATTTATTAGCATATTCTTTACCACGAGGAGTTAAGATGTAAGTACCACGCGACACCTTTTCGACTAATTTTAATTCTATTAATTTTTGCAGATGAAAATTAAAATGGTCACTACTCATATCTGTTAATTTTTGCAATTTAGTGAAGCCCACACTGGGATGGAATAATAATTCTCGCAAAATAGCCATTTGCGCATCGTGTATATTGATTTCTAAACTCATATTGCTCCTTGGATTATACCTTATTAATTGTTCCTAACCCAAGAATATATAAAAAGATACAGATAATAAAGTAAAGTCGACTTTAGTAAATAGACTAAAAGTCAAACAAAATCCGAAACAAAATCACTGAACCTATCAGCACCCAGAATAAATTAGCAATAACTGACTGAATTACGTGTTTTGATTCGGCAACTATCAATAAACCAGCTCCACCGGTTATATTTAGCAACTGATAAGCCAATCCGTCAGCTTTTAAAATATTCAGACTGACCAAAGCATAGGCGAGAATCATAGCGCACATGCCATACCAGCCACAGATATCAGCCATTTTTAGGTCGCTTTTTGAGGTGTTTATTTTCTTTACCATAAGCAATATTATATCTGTAAATAAAGAAAAAGACCACCCTATTCGGATGGTCTTTTTATAATTCGGCACCGTGCTATTTTCCCACTTGTGGCAGTATGATCGCCGCTGCTGAGCTTGACTTCTGTGTTCGGAATGAGAACAGGTATTTCCCCAGCGCCATGGGCACCGAAGTAAGGCTTGAAGCGCTTTCGCAGATACATATAGTCATCGCGGGTGGGCCTAAAACCTTAATTCGATGCCCAAACTAATGGACACGGTTTCTTGAATGCAAAAATTTTTAAAATTGACGTTTCTTACTGGTGATTAGCACCAAATACTAGTTAAGTCTACCCTACCACCTCTGTTAATGCAAGCATTAACATTGATGATAAGGACATAAAAAGGCGATGGGA
>CAYVRA010000027.1:0-10602 GCA_964452965.1 uncultured Saccharimonas sp. (SeqCode)
TTGGCGGGCCCGGCCAGATTCGAACTGGTGATCTCCTCCGTGACAGGGAGGCGTGATAACCGCTACACTACGAGCCCGTATTTTGTAGTTAACTGTAATATATTATCAGTTTTTATCTGATAGCGCAATATATAGGGACCGTTTATTTTAGCCTGTAGTGATGCTATAATGAGGTCTGTGGCAATATTAAAGTGCCGCTGTAGCTCAGCTGGTAGAGCGGCGCTTTCGTAAAGCGTAGGTCTCCGGTTCAAATCCGGACAGCGGCTCCAATTAGAGAAAATATGAAACAAAATATAAAGACTTTTTTGAAAGATTTGATATCTGACAGATACATTCTTATAATGTCTGTGTCTATATTAGTTTTAGGTATAATTTGTGCTATTAATATTGGGATGTCTATTATGCCCAGTGATATAAAAATAGTTTCACATTATTCTGCCTTTGGGATATCTAATTACTATACTGATAATTGGGCATATCTTATGAATTTTGCCATATTTGGGATAATTGTCTCGCTACTTCACATAATTATATCTGTTAAATTATTAGCGGCAAAAGGGCGTTCGGTCGCGATTATGTTTATTTGGTCTGGAGTCGGTGTAATTATGATTGGCTGGATAGTATTTCAGCATGTCTTGAGTGTGCTAAAATAGATTTCAAGTATATGATAGATCTTGAGATACCGATCGGCAAAAGAACTCCAAAATATCGTTTTTTTGAGATGTTACCCGCAATTATTAGTTATGGCGCATTTGTACTGCTTATTGTTTTATCGCTCTTGAACCCAGTCCTAGCCTCTATTTATTTAGTCTTAGTGATAGCCACTATGTTTGTGAGGGCTATTGCTATTGCTTTTCGCACCATACAGGGCAGAAATTGGATGGAGGCTGCTAAAAAAGTTGATTGGCATAATCGACTACTTGACTTAGGACGCCCCAAACAAGCGTTATTAGCATCATCCGAAGATAACTTCAAAGAGTTTGGTTGTGACGAACATGTTCGAAACTTGGAGGTATTATCTAAACAAACTTCTAAATTTCCTAATCCGTCGGATATATATAATGCAGTCATTATAGCCACATATAACGAGTCATACGATGTTCTGGAGCCTACAGTTCGATCAGTTCTAAATAGCTCTTTTGATAAGAAAAAAATTATTTTAACCATAGCTTATGAGCAAAGAGGCGGTGAGGCAATAAAGAATACTGTTCAAAAACTAAAGCAGGAATTTAAAGATGACTTTTTTGCCTTTCATCTGGTAGAGCATCCAAAAGATCTACCTAATGAGGTAGTGGGCAAGGGTGGAAATATAACTTATGCTGGTCATTTTTTGCAAAAATGGCTGATAGAAAAAAATATAAAGTCAAAAAATGTTATTGTCACAACCCTTGATAGCGACAATAGACCATATCATTCATATTTTGACTATGTGACTTATGAATATATAGTTCGCGAGGATCGTAAAAAGCTGTCTTATCAGCCGATTGCTTTATTCTTAAGTAATATTTGGGACGTCCCCGCGCCTATGCGGGTTATAGCGACCGGTAACTCTTTTTGGAATTTAATTAGCTCGATGAGACCGCATACTTTGCGTAATTTCGCATCACATTCACAACCAATGGACGCGCTAGAAGAGATGGGTTTTTGGAGTACCAGAACTATAGTCGAGGATGGCCACCAATATTGGCGGAGTTATTTTCATTTTAAGGGTGATTATTCGGTTTTGCCGATACACGTGCCAATCTATCAAGATGCGGTTTTGTCTGATACGTTACCAAAGACGCTAAAAGCTCAATTTATTCAACTTCGAAGATGGTCTTACGGTGCTTCGGACGTCCCATATGTCGCGACTATGGTGTTTAATAAGGGCAATAAGGTGCCTTTGATTAATGGCTTGGCCCATTTGGTTCGCTTAATAGATAGCCATGTGTCTCTTGCGAGCGCGGCAATACTTGTGGCTGTTGGCGCTTGGGTGCCGCTATTGATTAATAGTGAAGCTGCTCGCAGTATAGCGGCACACCAATTACCTGATGCTGTTAGTGTTTTACAGCAAATAGCGCTTGCCGGCTTATTCGTAGCGATATTCTTGTCTATGAAGATGTTACCTCCAAGGCCAGAGCGATACAAGAAGGCGCGAACCATATTTATGGTACTTCAGTGGGCAATTATGCCTATAACATCTATTGTTTACGGATCGGCTGCAGCCTTAAATGCTCAGGCTAGATTGTTTGCTGGTCGATATCTAAATAAGTTTGACGTTACGGATAAAGCTACCCACAAATCTATTGCTAGCGCTAAAGCTAACCGATAAGATTAATATTTAAAATAAATAATGCCCCTTATTGAAAGGGGTATTATTCTGTCTATATTGTTAGGCTATTTCTTATCAAGTGTCCTTATCCTCATATCGTGCTTGATCTGTTGCAATGTTTTATCATATTCAAAACTTAGGACTAATTTATCTAATCTTGATTTATTATCTGGTTGTATTTGATTATTTTGTACCATGTTTAGATATTAGCATAAACATTAATAAATGTCAATGGAACAGACAAACAATAGTTATGCTTGCTGTGATATAAGATAGCTTATGTTTTATATAATACCTAGGTGGAAAACTGCCATAAAACTGTGGGTATAAAAAATTCACCGCTTAAAACGGTGAATTATTGGTCTAATTGGTGGGCCCTAAAGGATTCGAACCTTTCACCTCCACAACGTCAATGTGGCGCTCTAGCCAAATGAGCTAAGAGCCCGTACCTATTAGAGAATACCAAAATAGAGATGTAAGCGCAAGAATATGATGTTATAATTAGGTCTGATTATTATATATTTAAAATTATTTTAAAGAAGGAGTTATAAGTTATGGACCAGGAAAAATTATCCATAATGCGACACAGTTTGGCCCATATTATGGCTGCGGCAATCCAAAGACTTTGGCCAGAGGCTAAATTTGGTGTTGGTCCTGCGGTTGAGGGCGGTTTTTATTACGATATTGATCTTGGAGCTTTAAAAATATCCGAAGCAGACTTTTCTAAAATTGAAAAATCAATGCGCCAGATTATCGAATACGGTGATGTTTTTGAAAAAGTTGTTATGACTATCGAGGATGCTATTAAATGGGCAAAAGATAATAATCAGCCATACAAAGAAGAATTACTGAATGATTTAAAGCGGGCCGGAACTACTGTGGCCAAAGACATAGATGCTGATGAATTAGGTGTTGCAAGTGACGGTAGCTCAGCGGTTGAAAATGTAACTTTTTATAAAAATGGTAATTTTACCGACCTTTGCCTTGGGCCACATCTAGAGAATACCAAGGATGCCGGCGTATTTAAACTCATGCGTGTAGCTGGTGCTTATTGGCGCGGCAATGAAAAAAATCCTCAAATGCAACGTATTTATGGTGTCGCTTTTGATACTCAGGCAGAATTAGACAAGTATGTTGATCAAATTGAGCAAGCTAAATTACGCGATCACCGCAAACTTGGTCAAGAACTAGACTTATTTTGTTTCTCAGATATTGTTGGTCCGGGGCTTCCTATGTTTACTCCAAGGGGAACAATAGTTATCGATAAGCTACAACAATATATTGAACAGGTTTGTCGAGGTTATGGTTTTCAAAAAGTAAAAGCTCCATCATTAACAAAACGTGAATTGTTTGAGATATCTGGTCATGCAGCAAAATTTGGCGAGGAGTTGTTTTCTGTAACTTCACCGAAAGGTCATAAGTTAAGCTTAAAGCCAGTTCAATGCCCGCATCACACTCAGATATTCAATTCTAGGACTAGGTCATACAAAGATCTACCAATTAGGTATATGGAGTCGGATAAGCAATATCGTGCCGAAAAAACAGGTGAAATTGGAGGACTTAATCGAGTATATGCTATCACTGTCGAAGATGGACATACATTCTGTACTATTGACCAGGTTAAACAAGAAGTTATTAATATGGTAAATATTATTCGTGACTTTTATTCAGCCTTGGGCTTATGGGGAACGGGATGGGTTTCTCTATCTGTTCGTGATTATGATCATCCTGAAAAATATATTGGTGAACTTCAAGATTGGGATATATGCGAGGCAATGCTTAAAGATATATCGGACGAGTTAGGTCTTGATGCTAAGCGATGCGAAGGTGAAGCGGCGCTATATGGTCCAAAACTAGACTTCATGTTTAAGGATGTTATTGGTAAAGAGATCCAGATACCGACTGTCCAGTTGGATTTTGCAACCCCTAAGAGGTTTGGATTGAAGTATACTGACGCCGACGGCAAAGATGTTAGTCCGGTAATGGTTCACCGGGCGGTTTTAGGGTCATACGAACGTTTCCTTGTGTTATTGATAGAGAACTTTGCAGGTTGGTTGCCATTTTGGATGGCTCCCGAGCAGGTCAGGGTATTAACGATTAATAATGAAGTCTCTGATTACGTAGCAGAAGTGCAGAGTATTCTTGATGGTATTGTGTTAATTAAACCCCTTAAATATAACGAAATTCGCTACTCAGTTGATGATCGCAACGAGTCATTAGGTAAAAAGATTCGTGAAGCTGCCGGTTGGAAAATACCAGTGCAATTGATTGTTGGCCAAAAAGACAAAGACGCTCGTGAAGTTAGTGTTCGGACTCAGTCAGGCGAAGAAAAGGTTAGTCTAGATAAACTATCAGGCTACCTAATGAATTTATAAATCGGCTTAGATTAAAAATGATAAATAAAAATAAACCTTTAGTTGTTATAGTCGGCCCGACTGCTAGTGGTAAGACTTCTTTGGCTATCGATCTTGCCAAAGAATTTGGTGGTGAGATTGTATGTGCTGATTCTAGGAGTGTTTATAAAGATATGAATATAGGCACGGCTAAAGTTACTCAAGCTGAAATGGACGGTGTGCCTCATTGGGGATTAGATTTGGCATCTCCTGGCGACTATTTTACCGCCTTTGATTTTAAAAACTATGCTATTAATAAAATTGTCGAAATTAGATCTCGTGGGAATGTGCCTTTTTTAGTCGGCGGTACAGGGCTTTATGTTGACGCTATAATCTTTGATTATCAATTTGGTAAAGTGTTAGACGTAGAAAAAAGAACAACATTAGAAAAAATGACAATTGAACAGTTACAGTCTTACTGCTATGAGAATAGCGTTCAATTACCAGAAAACTATAAGAATAAAAGATATCTTATACGCTCCATTGAAAAGAAGGATGACCCGGTCTTTAAAAAAGATTACCCGATCAATAATACTATAATTGTAGGATTAACAACATCTAAAGATGATATTATGGTCAGAATTGAATCCAGAATTGAACAAATGTTAAAAAATGGAGTTGTTGAAGAGATTAAATCTTTGGGGAAAAAGTATGGCTGGGGAAGTGAAGCCTTGAAGTCGAATATATATAGAACAGTAAAGTTGCATATAGATGGATCAATAGCTTTTGACGAAATAAAACCAAAAGCTATCACGCTTGATTGGAGATTGGCTAAAAGACAGATGACATGGTTAAGGCGGAATTGTTTTATAAAATGGTTCAATATTGAACAAGCAAAGACATATATCTATTCACAACTCGCAAAGCTTAACTAAGCATGCTATTATTAGAGCACGAAAGTTATACGGAGTTGAATATATGATTGACGCATTGTTTGGATCAAAAACTAGGGTAAAATTGCTTCACCTGTTTCTTAATAACCCAGGTCAGTCATTTTTTGTTCGTGAGATTACTCGTAAGATTGATGAACAAATAAATTCAGTTCGTCGTGAACTGGCAAATATGTTGGAGGTTGGCATTATTATTAGTGATAGCTCTAATAATAAGCTCTATTATCAGATTAATCAGCGTTATGACTATTATGTTCCATTTAGGTCTATATTCAGTGACGCAAAAATAAAAAGTCCTACTACTAATTCATCAAATAACGATCAGCCTGAAGATTATTCATCATTATTGGGCGGGTTGCACGGGGCTAGGCTTGTAATAACCGCCGGGATACTAGTCGATGGTTCAAATTCGCCAGTAGACATATTGATAGCCGGCGATGTATCATCTGTAAAAGTTAAGCTGGCCGTCAAAGAGATTGAATCGACCGAGGGTCGTGATGTTAACTATAGTGTGTTACCTTATGATGATTTTTATTACAGGTTAAGTGTGAAGGACAAATTTATTACCGAAATACTTAATAGCCAACATAAGATAATAATAGATAAAGATAAAGTTTTAATTAAGGAATAGGGGAATATAATGTTCGAACTTGAATATAAGGGTGCTAATTGTGTCATCATAACAACTAAAAAAGCTAAGATTGTTGTTGATCCAAAATTATCAATTATTGGTATGAAAGATGTATCGACCAAGGACGCGGTCGAATTATGCACTGAGCCAAGGTTCTCGGTTAATAGTCGAGAGGCAAATATAATGATCGAGGGTCCTGGCGAATATGGTGTCGCTGGTCTTGATATAAAGGGTATCGCATGTCAGCGCCATTTAGATAGTGAAAAAGACAGTAAGCAATCTACGATTTATCGTATTGAGGCGGGCGACTTAAGGGTTGGTCTGATTGGTAATATATACGAGAAATTATCAGATGAACAGTTGGAAAAGTTAGGTGTAATTGATATTTTGATTATTCCTGTGGGTGGAAATGGCTACACGCTTGATGCTAGTGGCGCTGCAAGTCTAGTTAGGTTAATTGATCCTAAGATTGTAATACCTGTTCATTATGCAGATAGTTCAATAAAATACGAAGTTCCTCAATCGGGCCTTGATTTATTCTTGTCAGAGGTCAGTGCTCCAGTAGAAAAAGTTTCCAAGTATAAACTAAAGCAATTGCCGATAACTCAGACCGGCTTATCTATAATTGAAGTAACTCGTAGCTAGGTTTTGTATTTGTTTAATAAAAATGACCCCGATGGGGTCATTTTTGTATTTAGCCTAGGATGCCTTTTTTCTTCAATGTGCGGATGGCTTGAGTGCTTAGGGTCATGGTTATTTTTTGACCATCAATTGCAAAAGTTTTCTTTTGCAGATTTGGCTTAAAGACTCGTTTTGTTCTACGCAAAGAGAAGCTCACATTGTGGCCAAATTGTTTACCTTTGCCTGTTAATTCACAGCGTGCTGCCATAATATACTTCCTTTATTTTTTACAATCTGTATCAGTATAGTATTTTTTACCCTTTGAGTCAAGAGTTATACTCATATACGTAAAGTTATTGAGTTGGTATAATGGATTAATAATGAGTTCTGAAATTAGTTATTTATTGATTGTTTTATTAGTTATTTTATTTTCCATGACTATACACGAGGCTATGCACGCATTTATTAGCTATTGGCTTGGTGATGATACTGCAAAAATGCTTGGTCGCTTGACGCTCAACCCTATAAAACATATAGACCCGGTGTTGACTATATTGATGCCCATATTATTAGCGATATCTGGCGGACCTATATTTGGAGGTGCCAAGCCAGTTCCGTTTAATCCTAATAATCTTCGTTTTGGAGAATGGGGAATGGCCATGGTGGCCCTGGCTGGCCCTATCTCTAATCTGATAATCGCATTTCTATCTTTTGGCCTATGGGCGTTATTAAAAAATTACAGTGGCTATGATATGTTAATTAATATATTTGCTATATCTGTTTCTGTTAATTTGGGATTTTTTACATTTAATATGATTCCGATACCGCCACTTGATGGTTCTAGGGTGCTTTATGTTTTGGCGCCAGATTTTTTTAGGCGAGGTATGGACTATGTCGAAAGATTTGGCATATTAATCATATTTTTAATCATATTATTTTCCGGATCATTTATTAGCGATCTAATATCATCTGTTGTTATGTTTTTTATAACTATTTTTGGACATTTTTTTGGCCTTTAGAATGTTATAATAGATATGTCCCAGGGATTATCCTAGGCGTATATGATTTTCCTGAATATCATATAGATAGGGAGCTTTAATGATGCATTTCCGTGGAAATGCTTTGCGAGCACCCACCTTGCCTTTACGGTAGGGAATATCTTGCGCTAAAAGATGTTTTTGGGACATTTTTGTTGTTTTTTGATATAATAACAGAGGCAGTTTATTAGATGATCGCTTCTCGTCATCTTTTCTCGTTATATAAATAGCGTGCAAAGATGACGAGGAGAGGAAAGTCCGGACAGCGCAGAGTATAACAGTTGCTAACGGCAACCGGGGGTGACCCTAGGGAAAGTGCCACAGAAACAAAACTACCCTAAGATTTATCAAGGGGAAAAGGTGAAACGAGTGGGGTAAAAGCCCACAGCGTGTTATGGTGACATAGCAAGAAGGTAAACCCTGTTAGCTGCAAGGAGATTTGCATAAAGGGCTACTCGTCCGCAGATCGATATCCGCTTGATCTTGTAGGCGACTATAAGGCTAGATAGATGATCATCCAAGACAGAACCCGGCTTATCGATAGGCTGCCAAATAAAATAACCACTCTTATGGAGTGGTTATTTTATTTGGCTTTGACGGATATTATTTAGTTTTCTCAACTATTTGTGCAAAAGATTTTGGTTCGCTAACCGCTAACTCTGAAAGCACTTTGCGATCTAGTTGTATATTTGCTTTTTTAAGGCCAGATATAAGTTTGCCATAAGTAGTGCCAAGCTCGCGTGCAGCTGCGTTAATTCTGGTAATCCATAAACCTCTAAGGTCGCGCTTTTTATTACGTCGGTCACGATAAGCATATTGTAGAGCTTTTAAAACAGCTTGTTTTGCCATTCTAAAAGAGCTAGTACGGTAGTGTTGCATACCTTTAGCTAGTTTAATTATCTTCTTGTGTTTAGCTGTAGCAGCTACGCCTCGTTTTACTCGCATATTTTCTCCTTTAGATTCCTAATGCTCTTTTTACTTTTTTTGCCATACCGCCAGTTACGATAGCTGTTGTGTTGATGGCTCGTTTTCGGCTTTTGCTCTTTTTTTGTAGCATGTGGTTGCCGAAAGCGCGTTGGCGAGTTAATTTACCGGTGCTGGTAAGTTTGATCCGCTTTGCGGTTCCTTTGTGGGTCTTCATTTTTGGCATTATTTGCTCCTTATAACTATACTTAGGTTGCGTCCAGCCATAACTGGCCTTTGCTCTAATATTGATTCTTCTTCTAATTTTGCTGCTATTTTATTTATCATCTCATAGCCTAGATCTTGGTGTGCCATTTCTCTTCCTCGGAAGATAACAGTTATTCTTACTTTATGGCCATCTTGTAGGAATTCGCGAATTTTGCGGAGTTTAATGTCTAAGTCATTTGCTCCAATTTTGAGACCCATTCGCATCTGTTTTAGCTCAACTGTCTTGGTATTTCTGCGGTTCTTTTGTTGCTCTTTCATCTTTTGGTACTGGTATTTACCCCAGTTGACGATTTTTGCGACAGGTGGAACTGCGTTGGGGGATATTTCAATAAGATCTAATCCTTGCTCTTCGGCAATTTTTAATGCCTCGGATAAACTCATGATCCCTAGCTGCTCTCCGCTTTGCCCAATAACGCGAAGTTCTTTTGCCCTGATCTCTTGGTTTATTCTGATTGAATTACTTATCTTGGATCTCCTTTTATAAATCTCTTGACGATTGAGCGGTTACTCGCTAGCTATTCTACCAGATAAGGACTTGTATTTCAAGCGTTTTAATTTCTGCACCGAAGAGCTTTACTAATGTATTCAACTGTAATTTTGTCGATACCGGTTAAATCGGCTATAGTTTGAGCAACTTTTATGGTTTTAAAATAGTCCCTAGCGCTTAAATTTAGTCAATCGGCCACTTTTATTAATAGGTTTTTGAATCATCAGTTAGGTTGATATTCTTTAATTAAGCGTTGTATTTCGAACTACTTTTATAACACTTATTTTGTCTTTCTATGTCTGATTTTATTAAATAATAATCTGTTACATGTTGTAAGCCGCTCATCGTTTTTGCCACTGACATTACTCGCTAAACTGTGTATCTTTATTGCCGCAACTTGTTCTTCTTTTGATAATTCTGGCAACAGTCTAGTTAGGGTTTTTGCTAAAATTGTTTTGCCTGCTTCAGGAGCCCCAGAAAGCAAAATATTGTGATAGCCACTATAGCTGATGATTAAAGCCCTCTTTGCCCGCTCCTGGCCTTTTATATCGTCCAAGGACGGTGATATTTTGCTAAAGCCCCGCCGGGCTAAAGGCTCTTTTTGATCGTATGGTAATATTTTTTCTATTTTAAGATGTAATAACAAATCTTTTAGTGATTCTAATCTAAATATTTTTATGTCATCAACTAGGCTCGATTGGCTAGCGTTTACAGAGATGGCAAGTATATCTGTTTAAATCCGGCCTATTTTGCGGTTCGCGTTATATTTATTGCGACTTTTATTAGCCTAAGGCCGCCATTTAAAGCTACCTCGTCCGCAAAAATGGCATCATCTATGTATCTATCTGGTTAAGTTGGCCGATTGCGCAGATTATAGATAATGCGTGCTGTCCTTTGGCGGCTCTGTAGGTGCTAAATTTATTGCTATTCGTTTTTTTGGAAATTCCAGTAGTGAATTTGAGATAGCGCCGCGAAATTTCTCTTTTTCTTAATCTTAATCTTAATCTTAATCTTAATCTTAATCTTAATCTTAATCTTAAT
>CAYVRA010000028.1:0-10589 GCA_964452965.1 uncultured Saccharimonas sp. (SeqCode)
TGGCGCTTTGGGCTTGGCACTATCTATTTTTATATTTTATTCATTTTATGGTCAAAACATGATTGTTATATTCAAAACAATCACTTCGGCCGCTGTTACGATTGTGCCGGAAGGATTATTATTGGCTAGTTCCCTGCTGCTTGCCTATGGGTCAATAAAATTAGCGCGGGCTAAAGTTTTACCTCAAAAATTAGCAGCAATTGAAGCTATGGCACTACTGGATGTTTTATGTGTTGATAAAACTGGCACCTTAACTAGTGACAAGATAGCTTTTGAAAATGTGGAATTATTTGAAGATTACGATGCTCCGATAAACGATTTGGTTTATATATTAGCCAAAGAGACTGGCAACGGTAATAGCACTAGTAACGCTATCGTTGACGGTCTATTAAAGCCTAAGAGCTATGAAATATTACAAGTTGTGGCGTTTTCATCGGCTCGAAAAATGAGTGGCATAAAGGTAAAATACGGCAAACAAATTTATACTATTTTTGCTGGTGCGCCAGAGTTTCTTGGCGAGTTGGCACCGCTTTCTTCGACTCAAAAAATTAGAATTGCCGGACTGGCTAGCGAAGGCAAGAGAATTATGTTGGTGGCGATGTTTAAGGATACTGATGTTTCGATTAAAAAGCTATCAGATAATTCTGGCAAGGCTGTCGGCCTGGTAGTGCTATCTAATGAGCTACGTGATGGTGTTAAAAAGACTGTTGAATATTTGCAAAAAAATAATGTCAGCATTCGCGTTATTAGTGGCGATAATCCAGACACGGTTCGTTATATCGCCAAAAAAGCCGGCATTATCAATCATCATCGAGTCCTAACTGGTGCAAAATTACAAGAAATATCCAATGAGGATTGGGATGAAAAAGTAATGAACACGACTATTTTTGCTAGGGTTTTACCTGAACAAAAAGAACGTCTAGTCGGGACCTTTAAGCGCCTAGATAATTTTACTGGCATGGTCGGTGATGGTGTAAACGATGCCTTGGCACTTAAAAAATCTGATCTTGGGGTAGCAATGTATGCTGGCGCGGTTGCAACTAGGCGTGTTGCTGATATAGTCTTGATGAATAATTCATTCAACTCTTTGCCACTAGGTATGAAATTAGGCAATAAAGTTATTCAGGCAATCGAGTTAATAGCTGTGCTGTTTTTTCACAAACTTATCTACAGTATAATTTTATTAATCGTAACATTGTCTTTGGGCGTTGTATTCCCGTTTGACCCAAGGCATATAACTTTTCTTAATATATTCTTAGTTACGACACCTACGATTATGTGGGCGATTTTTGCTCCTCAGCCAATGCGACGCATTTCACCAAAGTTCTTCTGGAAAGATACTTTAAAGGCGGTTATGCCAATAGCTATACTGTCTGGTTTAATGGTTGCGATATCTTATGTATCTTTACATGTTTTGCACCCTGGAGATTTAATGGGAGTTGTAACTACGACCGTTTTGATTGCTACTTTCTTTGGAATTTATTTAGTATTCTTAGTGCCAAGGATGTTTTATATTAAATATACCCATAAAACCAGAATCGCTTTTGGGTTATATTTCTTGACGACCGTTTTGATTGTTCTACCGAGTTTTGGCATTGATTTTATTCGTGAGTTCTTTAAATTTACTACTCCATCTTATGCTAATATTTGGCCAATACTAATCGCGGTTATTGCGGTGGCGGTTCTTCAATGGAAAATTGCTGGTGATGCCGGTAAATTAATTAGAAATCGTCAAGATTAAATTCTAAGATTTTTAAAATGTTATAATAGTTAATATGAAAGATAGTATAAATATTGATACAAAAACCTTTATCAGATTTTGGTTAGTTGTAATAGGCTTTGGTTTGGCTGGTTTTGCAATTTATAGCGCCTGGCCAGCATTAGCTATAATTGGTTTGTCATTTTTTTTGGCAACCGCCTTAAATCCATCGGTTAGTCGTATTGCTAAAAGCTTAAATAGTAAAAGTCGAGTGGCTGGTACGGCTATTGCTTATACTGTTGTAATCTCAATTATTGGCGCGGTGGTATTTTTAGTTATACCGCCAGTTTTAGAACAGACATCAAAGTTTATTAATACACTTCCTTCACTCTTGGATTCTGCTTCTATTCAATATTCTGGATTTAAAGACTTGATCTCTAATTATAATTTACAACCGCAAGTTGATGAAGTAATTAACTCGGTTAAGAGTAGCGCTACTCATTTTGCATCTGGCATCGGATCTAATTTAATAGCTGGTATAGGATCGGTGCTGTACTTTATCACTACGATAATTATCGTTCTAGTTTTAACATTCTTAATGTTAGTTGAGGGTCCTGGTTGGATAAAGCAAATTTGGGGTCTTTATAATAACAAAGTCACTATGTCTAAACATCGTGACATAGTGCAACGTATGTATAGTGTAGTAACTAGTTACGTTGCTGGACAATTAACTATATCTACTATTGCCGGATTATTTGCTGGTATTGTTGTTTTTATGCTTAGCCTTACTATGAATACACCTGTTAGTTTGGTTATTCCCACGGCTGCGATTGTTTTTGTAATGTCTTTAATCCCGTTCTTCGGTGCTTTTATTGGCTCTGCTTTGATGGGGTTTGCGCTAGCCATCAATAGCCCGACGGCAGGTCTGATTTTTATAGCTATCTGTATAGTCTACAAGCAGGTTGAGGCTAATTTTATAGGACCAAAAATTCAGTCAAAAAAATTAAATTTATCACCTTTGGTGATATTAATTTCGGTAACGCTCGGGATTGTATTGTTTGGTATAGCGGGTGGTATTATATCGATTCCAATTGCAGGCTGCATCAGGATTTTGCTTGATAACTATCTATCAAAATCAAAACTTCACGATCAGCCTGAGATTAAGCCAGTAGTTTAGAGATCGTATTCCCAAATACTGTCGCTGGACGAGTCGCGGACTATTATTTTTCCATTGGCTAATTTATTGCGAAGCTCGTCTGATTTTTTCCAGTCTTTTTGAATTCTTGCTTGGTTGCGCTCTAGGATAATCTGCTTTGTCTCATCGGTAATATCCGGTGAGCTATTTATTAACTCGAAGCCTAAAAGTGAATCGATTGTCTCTAATAATTGCACTAATGATGGTCGGTCAATATCGACCAGCACAGCGGTGGATAGTTTTGAAAAAGCTTCATCGATAATCCTAAGTGCCGCTGGTGTTCCAAGATCATCATCGACAGCTTCTTTGATGGCCTGAGATGTTGCGTAAAAAGATACAGCCTTATCCTTGTTTAGTGAATTATTGTGAATTTGATGGCGCAATGCGGCAAAATTTAGCCAGTTATTTAGTCGATTTTTAGCAGCCTGTAGGTTTTCAAATGTAAAATTACCTTCATTTCGATAATTACCTTGCAGTATTAACATACGAAAATCAGCTGGGCTAAAACCTCGTTCTTCAAGGTCTTCAATTTTGTACAAATTACCCAATGACTTGCTCATTTTGGTGCCATCAACTTTTAGAAAGTTATTATGTAGCCAATAATCACTAAATCGAACTCCGGTTATGGCTTCAGATTGAGCAATTTCATTGGTGTGATGGACTGGTATAGCATCTATACCGCCAGTGTGAATATCGATTGTTTTGCCCAGGATGCTCATCGCCATAGCACTACATTCAAGGTGCCAACCAGGAAATCCCATAACCTCGCCGTTATCGTTACTTTTTAATAAATCGGTTGGTGTTTTCCACTCCATATCGCGTTTTTCGTCAGCTGGAGAAAATTTCCATAGCGCAAAATCACTAGGGTTTCGTTTTTCGGGGTTTGTTTCAACTCGAGCACTGGATTTTTGAGCAGATAAATCAAGATGTGCAAAATCAGCGTATTGGATGAATTTTGAAGTGTCATAATAAATACCATCACTAGTCTGATAAGTGTAGTCTTTGACTTTTAGTTTTCGAATTAAATCAAGTTGTTGCGGTATATATTCGGTGGCCTTGGTTATATGCTGTGGCTCGATTAGGTTTAGTTTTTTCATCCCTTGTAAAAAATATTCGCTGTAAAATTTGGCTACATCCCAAGCGTTTTTACCTTCGCGCCTAGCGCCTTTTTCAAGTTTGTCCTCGCCACTATCGGCATCGCTAGTTAAATGGCCAACATCGGTTATATTCATAACCCTAGTGACTTTGTAGTTGTTGGCTTCTAATATTCTGACTAGAATGTCCCAGTAAATATATGCAGCCCAGTTGCCAATGTGCGGATAGTCATAAACTGTTGGGCCGCAGGTGTAGAGGGACACTCTTTCGGGAATTTGCGATACAAATTCATCAACATGACCAGTTAATGTATTATAAAATTTTAGCATTTTCATTTATCTCTTTTATAGCTTTATCTGTGGCGTCCAGTAGCTCTGGGATTATTGTATCAATTGGTTCATAAACGCGAAAGCCGGCTGCATAATCATGTCCGCCGCCGCCAAAAAATCCAGCGATTGTGGCCGATATTGGCAGGTTGCTGCGTAGCTTACCGGTTAATCGTCCGTCAGGATAGGTTTTGATAGCTATGCCGACTTCGACGCCTTCGACTAGGCGCATTTCGTCTAGAACTAATACGCTTGGGTTGTATTTATCGCTGTATTGCTGGATCTCCTCAAAAGGAATACGGATTAAGGCTAATTTGCCGTCCAAAAAATATTCAATTCGTTCAATCAAAATTCCCTTATATTTCAATATTTCGGGCGCTTTTTTCATAAATTCGCGACGACGAGACTCAATTATGGAACTATTGGCGCCAAGTTCGGTTAATTTGCTGGCAATCATAAATGTCTGGGTTGAGACATTTTGAGTTGTGAAGCCAAGACTATCGCTCATTAATGCGACTAACATATTTTCAGCTGCTTGTTGGTTTATTTTCCAGTCAGCGTCAATTGCTAATTTATATATTAAATCGCTAGTGGCGACGGCTTCTTCGGTTAATAAAGTTATCTCAAAATTTAAGTTTGATTCGGTCTTGTGGTGGTCGATGACTAAAACAGGATGAGTTTCCAAAAAATGCCTGGCGCCAGGTGTTTCCATAGTTTTAGTTAGTAAAACATCGGCGGTCGTATCGACGATAATCGCTAAATCGGCATTTGTATCGAATTTAGTCTCAACTCGGTCCCAGCCTTTTATGTATCGAAGATATTTTGGGATTTCAACTGGGCAATATAGAGATATTTCTTTATCTAGGTCGCCTAAGATTTCTTCCAGCGCTAAGGCACTGCCAAGAGAGTCTCCGTCTGGATTTTCGGCTTGAATTATCAGTATTTTTTTAGCATCATTAATTAGACTTTTAGCTTTTTCGTACATTTTAGAATGCCCTTCTGCCGTCTAGGGCGTGTGTTAATGTTATTTGGCTGGCATATTCCAGGTCAACTCCGACTGGAATGCCTCGCGCTAATCTAGTGATTTTAATATCTATGCCGGCGTCAAGAACGTGTTTTTGTAAAAATATGGCAGTCGATTCGCCTTCAACGCTAGCATTAGTAGCAATAATTATTTCTTGGACATTATCATTTTTAATTCGTCCGATTAATTCGGGTATATGAAGCTTTTCGGGTCCAATCCCATCAATTGGGCTAATTGCACCACCAAGTACATGATAGGTGCCATGGAACTGCCCTGTGCGCTCTAGGGCGACAATATCGAGTGGCTCCTCAACTACAGCTATAGTTGTTTTATCTCGGCTTGAATCAGAATAAAGGTTAGATACATTTTCGTCGGCATCTATTAGGGCAAAAGTGACTGGGCAACTTTTGACGCCACTATGTAATCTACTAATAGCGCCCGCTAGCTTTTCGCTAAGATTTTTATCGGCGCGCAATAAAAAATAAGCATAGCGCTCTGCTGTCCTTTCGCCTACTCCGGGCAGGCGTCCGATTTCCTCGATAGCTTCTGTTAATGCCGATGGTAATAATCGTGACAAGGTTTTTCCTTTATAGTCCGAGGCTGCCTAGGCCGCCCATAAGTGGTTTCATTTTTGTGGCGGCTATTTCTTGAGCCTTGGCTAGGCCATCGCGAAGTGCAATTTCCAGCCATCTTTCAAGTTCGGCAATATCTTCTAGATCGACTTGTTCGGGATTGATATTAATTTTTTTAATCTTTAGTTCGCCAGTAATTTGTATTACGACGGCACCATCGCCAGCTTCAACTTCGACAACTTCTTTTTTTAGTTCATTTTGAGCTTTTCGTAACTGATTTATCATCTTTATTTGATCAAATGCCATAATTTTACTCCTTGGTCTATTTTATTATTTACTAATTATATCTCAATCTGTTGCCTTTTTATATAAATAAAAGTGGTCACTATTTTTTTGACTTGAGGTTGTGATGATTTTGTCTATTTTATAGCCAGCGAAATCTTTTTTGGCTTCTTTAGTAACCATAAAAGATTCATCGTCGGTTGCAATATCAGTGCTGATTTTTATGTTTTTATTATATTTTTCTATCAGGCTAAAAAATGGCATTTCGTTTAATGATACTACTAATTTTTTAGTGTCTTTTGGTATTAAATTAATATCTTGCGAAAATAAGGGCACAATATCTGGATCGTATCTGTATCCATATAAATAACGGTCGGCGCCAGAGACGACAAGTGCGCCCACAAGTATAATGATTGGTATCAGGCCGCCAATTCGAGCATATGGATTGTTCGGGAATAGGTCATACCAGTAAGAAAGTAGATATTTTAGGCCAGATGCTAGCAATAAAACCAAAGGCAAGAACATTATTATATTAAAACTTGGGTTTAAAATTATAAACGGTGTTAAACACAGCATCCAGGTCAGGACTACGTAGCTTCTGGCAGTTGAATGGTTTTTTATGGTGTTGAATATTCCGAGTCCTATTATTAACATTGAACCCAGTGCAAAAACAGGCGTTATCATTGTTATGCCTTTTGGCCTTGTGAAGCCAAAATATTGTGATCCTAGTGAGCTAAGATTTGTCATAAAATCAGGTAATTGTGATGGAACGCCAAGTAATGTCAACGCCAGGCTTATATCTTTCCAACAGGCCATAACTAGCGGTATGGTCAAGATAGCGGCAAAAACTAACCCCATAATTAGTTTTGGTTTTGATAATTGTCGGAATAAATATCTTAAATGTGGGTGTAATAGTGTTGATGTTAGCATTGCTATCAAAATATAGACGCTAAGTGGCGTATAAAGGCTGAGTGCTGCCATAATAAAAAAGCTAATTTTTAAAATAGTTTTGCGCTTTGGCCTTGTTATTACAGTTGCGGCTAGCAACATCAACCATACTGCCCAAAATAAATATAATATTCCAGGTGTACCATCTTGGGCGATAAATAAGAACTGCCCAGTAGTTACGGCTATTAGTGACGCTAAAATACTGATATTTCTTTTGAACCAGCGCATCAAAAGAAGCGACATGCCGATCGCTGAAAAGAAAGCTAGGACTATTGATGGTAGTTTTATGCTGATAATTGACAGTCCAAAAATGCTCAAACTGAGTTTTTGTAACATATGATACGGTAGGTTTGTGATTGCAAAAGTATTAAAATCGAAAAAATTTATAGAATCACTTTTGATGGCTGATTGCATCTCGGCGGTTGATAAGCCGCCTGGTAAATAAAACCCAGCAAATAATAATACGGCTATCAAGCCTATAGCTACCAGACTATAGCCTACAAGATATCTGTGGCGATAAAAAAACGAATCAGTAATATGTAGATTACTCATATTTGTGTTTAATTATAACATGATTGAGCGGCCGGCGTCATTCACCGCAAAGTTTATTTTTATAGAATAACCCTTTGTTTAATTTTCTATAAGCCAGGCTATTCTAGGCGTCGTGTTTGCGGTCAAGTGATACGAAGCGTAGGCGCTCTGGGTGGAAGTATAATTCAACCTTGCCAGTTGGACCGTTACGATGTTTGGCGATAATTAGGTCGGTTATATTCTCGCGCTCAGTTTCAGGATTATAATAGGCTTCACGGTAGATAAACATAACGATATCGGCGTCTTGCTCGATTGATCCAGATTCACGAAGGTCGGCCAGTTGTGGGATTTGCGGGCTGCGTGATTCAACAGATCGTGACAGCTGTGATAATGCTATAACGGGCACATTTAATTCCCTAGCGATAAGTTTTAGGCCACGCGAAATCTCACTTACCTCTTGGACACGGTTGCCGCCGTCTCGTCCCGAACCTTGCATTAGTTGTAGGTAGTCGACGATAACTAGACCTAGTGGATTTTCATGCATAGCGCGGCGGGCTTTGGTGCGCATTTCCAGAACTGATAGCCCAGGTGTATCATCAATAAAAATTGGTGCTTCGGCTAACTCGCCCATCGCTTCGGATAATTTGCCAAAGTCTTCATCAGATAAATTACCAGTACGAATATTCCAAGCGTCAACACCTGACGCGTCTGCCAACATACGGTCGACTAGTTGTTCTTTGCTCATCTCGAGGCTGAAAAACAGTACCGGCTGTTTGGCGACGGTCGCAACGTTATAAGCCAAGTTGGTAACTAGGGTAGTTTTACCCATTGCAGGACGAGCTGCCAGGATAATAAGGTCACTTCGTTGTAATCCAGCGGTCATATTATCAAGATCGCGATAGCCGGTTCGAACGCCGCGCAAAGACCCCTTGTTGCGATGCAGCTCTTCCATACGATCAAAACTTTCGGTCAAGATAGTTTCGATGCTAACCAGGTCTTGTTTCAATGATTGGTCGCTGACTGAAAATAATTCAGCCTCGGCTTTTTCGAGTAATTCTTGGGTCGTTGTTTCCTCGTCATACCCTAGTTCAGATATTTCGCCGCTGGCGCGAATCAATCTTCGACGAACAGCTTTTTGGGCGACTAACTCAGCGTAGGCTTCGGCATGGGCGGCGGTTGGCACATAGTTAGTTAGATCGGTTAAATAAGCCGAGCCTCCAACTAAATCAAGCTCTTTTTTGCGCTTTAATTCATCTGTTAGCGTCAATAAATCTACAGGTTTGTGTCTTTCGTACAGACGCATCATGGCGCCATAAATAATTCCGTGAGTTTTTTCGTAAAAATCTTTAGCCGTTACGTGTTCTGAAATATCTGCTAAGGTTTCTTCGTCAATTAAAACTGCACCGAGTAAACTTTTCTCGGCGTCTAAATTTTGTGGTGGGACCTTCCCTGCTACTACCTCTTTTGTGGTCATAGTTCTTTAAACTGAGGGCTCTAGCGCAACCTCTTCTCCTCCGCCCATGATAGCAGCAATGGCAGCAGCTTGGCTATTTTTTAACGGAGGTGGTGTGGGTATTGTGTGGATATTAAGTTCAAAACTGCCAATGTCTTGGATGCATTTACTGATTAATGAACTGTATTTTGGGTCATCGAGTTTTTTCTTGTAAAAATTACTATTTGTATAGATATTCAGCTCGCTGTCATTAATTTCATAATTACATTTTGATAGGACGCTATAAAGGGCGACATAATTTTGTTTAGTGTAATCAATTAATTTATTCCAGTCAAAGTTTGTGGTTATGTTTTTTTCTAAATTAGTCGGTGATTTTTGGTCGCCTTTTGATGCACTGCTCTTCGTAATTTTGCTTGTGTTTGTTAGATTTGTTGTATCTTTTTCTTCTTCTATAATCTTCTCTGTTTTTGCTTGTTTTTTAAGCTTTGAAACCGAGGCGCTAACTTCCATAACTGGCGCTAGTAGTGCTACTGTTTTGGGTGTTGTTTTCTGAATCGATGCCATACCTAGGACGCTTAATAACTTTAATTGTGGTTGCGGGCTTTTGGGAACGTCTAGGATTGAATCTAGCAACGGGAATAAGTGTGGTTTTTCTGCGATTTCTTCGCGAATTAAACCTGTTATTTGTTCAACTAATACTGCTACGCTAGCGCCTTTATCGAAGGCGTTTTTAAGACTACTGACAATTTCGCTAATATTATGATTTTCAACCGCTTCCAAGATTTGTTTTATGGTTTTTTGCGGTGCTAGGCCTAGTGATTCCTCGATTAATTCAGCTGTTATCTCGGAGCTGTTAGCATCAACTAGGCTGGATAATTGATCCAGTAAGCTTATGCTGTCGCGGAAGCTGCCGTCGCTGCGAAGGGCTATTAATCTTAAAGCTTCGTCGTTGATTTTTATACTTTCTTCTTTTGCGATATAATCCAGGTGCTTTACGGCGTCTTCGATGGTAATTGGCCTAAAGCTAAATCTTTGCGTACGGCTAACAATAGTTGCGGGCAGTTTTTCAACATTAGTTGTTGCTAGGATAAAAATGACATGAGATGGCGGCTCCTCGAGTGTTTTTAACAGCGCATTGAAAGCGGCCTTTGATAACATATGAACTTCATCGATTATATAAATCTTTTTACTGGCTGAGACTGGCGCGATTTGGACTTTTTCGCGCAAATCCCTAACATCTTCAACGCCATTATTACTGGCGGCATCAATTTCGATAATATCTAAATTAGTAGCATTTTCATCATATTCTAATTTATTGATTTCGTAAGCCAAGATTCGAGCAACCGAGGTCTTACCGACTCCGCGAGGGCCAGTTAGTAAATAAGCGTGTGACAGACTATCTGTCTCAATAGCGCGTTTCAAGATTCTGGCTTCAATATCCGTGATGTACTTCCTTTCAATAGA
>CAYVRA010000029.1:0-9776 GCA_964452965.1 uncultured Saccharimonas sp. (SeqCode)
TTCGTTTTGCTGAAGGATTATAATTCATAAAATTATTATATATTAAAAAACGGAGACATACACCACGTCTCCGTTTAAACATAAGCTCTATGGCAGGAGCTTGTGAACGACCGTAGAGCTATTTATGGTCTAATAGATTTTTATAATGAATTTGAATTAACTTTATACAGTATTGACAAACCTTATAAAGTTATGTAGCATATGCTTATGAATTATAAAAAGATATTACAACAAATTATGGCAGCTTCTGGATGGTCACAAGAAAATCTAGCTAATAAACTAGGAGTTAGCTTCCCCACGCTCAATAGTTGGATTAATGGTAAAAGCCAACCACGGCGTGAAGTTAACAAGCAGGCGATTATATCAGTGTCAGAAGAAATATTAGGGATGGAGGCAGTTGATAAATCCGATTTGGATGGTCTTAAAAACCAAGCATTATGGTATAAGTTAACTGTAAAAAAATTAGTATCAGACACAAATTTATTAGACAGAATTACATTAAATCTAACATACCACACTAATACTATTGAAGGCTCGACTATGACAATGAATGATGTTAAGGAGGTGTTATTTGATAATAAAATTCTGTCCAATCGAACCCAAATTGAACAACGAGAAGCAATAAATCATAGAGTAGCTATGAATTATATATTGGATGAATTGGGTCGAGATCTAACCTTAAAATGGACTCCCGATTTGATTTGCGGTATACATTTACGATTAATGAATGGGGTTATTAGTAACGCTGGCTTATGGCGCAATCACAATGTCCGTATTACTGGTACTAATGTTCCATTAGCTAACTTTATAAAGATTCCTGAATTAATAAAAGATGCTTGTGACATATTAAACAAAGAAAATAGCGACCTAATTGGCCTATTAGCACAAACACATGCTGAGTTTGAGCAAATTCACCCATTCAGTGACGGTAATGGCCGAACTGGACGATTAATTATGTTTGCATTGGCGCTGCAGCACGGCTTAGTGCCTCCAATAATCACCAAAGAGCGTCGCAGTGCTTACTATAAATATCTGGGATTAGCCCAGACTCAGCAAAAATTTGATTTATTAGAGCAAATGCTCGCCAGTGAAATAATTAAAATTGGCGAAGAGATAAATAGAATTTAATCGTCAACCGAGCCTATTCATTGCAAATAAGTCTACACTCAAAAGAGGTAGACTTATAAAAATCGTATGGCAGACCTAGTAGATAGCAAATGGAACACTTTATACCCTAGTTTATTATTGATGTATAAAAAAATTAATCAACTCGATTTGTATGACGATGCTAATATTTAGTTTTGTGCTTTATTCGCCTATTTTCCAAATACCTTTTTCTCGAAAGGCTGGTATAGATTGGCGTTTAGCGGCGTTTAGTTGGCTATTAATTGCTAAGTTTTGTTTTCGGGCGTAATCAGATAATTTTACAATTTTTTGTCCTTTTAAATAAGCAATTCTTTTATTTAATGATTCTTGTAGAGAAAGTGCAAACAATTCTGACATACCGTCAAAGTCTTTTTTATCCTGATAATTAATAAACAATGGATAGTAGCTATCATGCTTGCCTTTATTGCGAATTATAATTGGAGGATACCCTAAAGCAACTAATTGAATATTAACTAATACTCTACCTATCCGACCATTTCCATCACAAAATGGATGTATATGTTCGAACTCGGCATGAAAATGCCCGATATTATCAATAAAGTATTGGTCATGATTGCTTGAGTAATCATTAATTAGACTGTTTAGTAGATCACTAACATGTTCTGGTGCTGGCGCTATATATGATCCGACTCGAACATATTCACCCGCTTGTCTTAGCCTGCCGGCAATCTTATCATTAATACCACCAATTAGCATTCTATGTAGCAGTAATATATTTTCAATTGATAGTTCTATATTGGGTCGGGTAGATAAATATTCTAGTACTCTAGCTAGATTTTTTGCCTCAAATAACTCACGAACTGATACTTCTCGCATTACTTCTTGTTCAAGTAGGATTCGCTCAGTTTCTTTAAGAGTTAATGTTGAGTTTTCTATAGCATTAGAGTTATAGACTAATTCTGGCAACTCGGCTTCACGAAGAAGTGCTAAAAGCGACTCCTTGCCATCTTTTAGCTTTTCATATTCTTTTTTTAGAGTTCTTATCTTAGATTTTGTTAATTCGCTTATCATGCTAATGATTGTATCAAATTCACGCTATATTGTCAATATATCATGAATATATAGTAGATTTTGATTAAATTCACGATTTTTGCTTGATGTTAGGCTTGAATATTCTTTTGATATTTTGCGTACTCTATCTCGGCTTTCATCATACGCATCAGTATATCTCGCATGTCATCATCTTTTGCTAAATAGTGAATCCAGTCAGTGCCTTCTTTTGCGGCTTCATTATCAATTTTTTCACAAAGCTTTTTAGTTGTAGCGATTGATTTTTTGCTAGTGTTTATGTATTTTGCAAAAGGTAGATTCTTTTTTATTGCTTGCTTCTTTTCTTCGATCAAGAACAATCTCATTTCTTCGTTCGTGGCTGATGATAGTTTTGATATATTCATAGTATCTTTAAAATAACCCTACAATGAATAATCTCAAAGCATAAGAATAAATATATAAGATTTATCACGCTCACATGGAAGAGAACAATCGTAACAGATAAGCATAAGCAAAAAGGTTCCATAAAATATTTTATGGAACCTTTTATTATCTGTTGTTGAAATTGGCAGGGGCTTCTGAACGATTGCAGAACTTATTGTGATGGAATAAACTAGCCCTTCTTGACATAAGTTCTTTGTTTATGCTATTTATAAATTACAAAGACGAGAAGTGCCCCAAACGGTTAATTGCCTAAGGAAGCTTCTCTTTTTTTATTTACAATCTAGCTAAATTTGTTAGCAAGTACTTGTGCGGGATAATTAATAAGAATATTCACGGTATTTAGCGAATAATGCGTGAACCTGTAGTGCTTTTTAGGTAAATTCACGTTTTTGGCTTATTTGTACTTGATTAGTAGTGGTTTGTGGTCGATTATAGAACTTACTGTTTATTGACTATATAAACTGTATTTTTGGCTTCACCTGAGGTATTTATATATCCAGCATCCACCAGTCCGCGTAGGCGTCTTTGTATAGTGCGACGAGGCAGATGGTTGAGAAATCCTGAAGCTTCTTCAATTGATATTGAACCAAACTGGTTAATATAACTAATTATTGATAATTCGTCATCTGATAATTTTGCTCCGCGAATCGATATATCGCTAACTGTTGCTAAAGTAATTGCCTCCAGTGTTTCAAGAGCAGCGTATAATATACCAGTAGTAAAGTAGGATATCCAGGAATCTACTTTTAGGCCTTTTGAATGATAAGTTTTACCTTGTGATTTTTCTATGGCTGCATAATACGCTGGCCTATCAGCAATATAATAGTTATCCGGGACAAGCACTCCTTTAAAGTCATAATTACGCAGCCCTAAATAAAGGAGCGTAAGAAGTCGAGTTGTACGTCCATTTCCATCTGAAAATGGATGAATTGATACAAATTCTAGGTGTAATATTGCCGCTGCTACAACCGGAGATAACTGTTTAGCAGGCCCATTAAGCCAAGTTAGCAACTGTGTTATTGACGGCATAATCTTATTTGCGGCAGGAGCAGTATACTTAATAGTTTGCTTTCCGTCTTTATAACTGACCACATAAACCGGACCAGTGCGCCAATTACCTGATTTTTCATCTGGTAGTAACTCTGACGTTGTTAATTTATGAATATATAGAATATCATCAACTGTAACATCACTCCCCGACTGTTTGCGGGTTGATATGTGATCTAGTGCATTTTTATAATTTTCAACTTCTTTTATATGATAGGCGGAACGAGCAACTAATTTCTTAGCTAAAACTGCTTCAATCTCTTCAATATCTAAAGGATTGCCCTCAATTGATGTCGATGAGAGGGTTGCCTCAACTGATGCACGATAACGAAGATTTACTAATCGTTCAGGTAAAATATTACCATGATCAACCTGGGCGCGGATATTCTCTATCTGCGTTAGTTTATTGACTAGTTCTGGCGTGGTATCAAATGATGGCTTGTACAT
This sequence comes from uncultured Saccharimonas sp. (SeqCode), assembly GCA_964452965.1. Lineage (GTDB taxonomy): Bacteria > Patescibacteriota > Saccharimonadia > Saccharimonadales > Saccharimonadaceae > UBA1547. The sequence continues at coordinate 4,096 of CAYVRA010000029.1, forward strand.
ACTTATGATTATATCACAATCGCGCCATATTAGCGCCACAATCGCGCCAATCTTATATACTATTTCAAAATACATAAAGGGGCACCAGGAATAGAACTTTTTTGACAGGGGCGAATTTGACAGAATATAAAACAGATTAGATTATAGTCGGAATAACCGAACCAATTCTAATCTGTTATTTTCATTTTGTCCTGTTTGGCAGGGGCACGAGGAATCGAACCACGATCCTAGGTTTTGGAGACCCATGTACTAGCCGTTGTACTATGCCCCTTTATCTTGGTAACTAGAATATTGTAACAGATTATTTTGTCTAGTAAAAGTGTTGTAAAAGCATTAGCATCGTTCTATACTTAAATAAGTATGAACATATTGATGCTCGGGTGGGAGTTGCCTCCTCATAACAGTGGCGGACTAGGCGTAGCTTGTTATCATATGTCTAAGGCCTTATCTCTTAGCGGCGCTAAGATTGATTTCGTTGTTCCCTATACCGCTAAACATCCTGGTATTGATTTTATGACTATTCACGGCGCGACCAAGATATTGCCTGAAAATCGTTATATGTTGGGTGCTTACGATATCTATAATGATAAAACAAAAAAAGGCGCTTGTGATTTAAGTAGTATGCGTGGCGTGCAGTTGCAATATATAAAATTTGTCGAAAAGCTGATAAAAAAAGTCAAACCAGATGTTATCCATTGTCATGATTGGTTGACTATGGAGGCTGGCGTGCGAGCTAAACAAGTTACGGGCTGTCCATTGGTAGTCCATGTTCATGCTACTGAATTTGACCGATCAGGCCGCAATAATGGCAACCAGTTGGTTCACGACATTGAATATAACGGCTTGATGATGGCCGATCGGATAATTGCTGTTAGTGGCATTACTAAAAATATTATTATGGATAAATACAGTATTCCTAGTAATAAGATAGAGGTCGTCCATAATGCGATTGATGCTGGTGATTTAGATGATGGTTATCAATATGATAACCGCACTTATGCGTATCTGGAAGCATTAAAGGATGAAGGTTTTACGATTGTCTCGACAATCACCCGTTTTACGATTCAAAAAGGTCTATTTCATTTTATTCGAGCAGCTGCCAGAGCTAGTGAAAAGTACGACAAGTTGGTCTTTTTATTGGCTGGCGATGGCGAACAACGAGATGAGCTGATTAAATTAGCGGCTGATTTGGGCATTTCAGACAAAACTTTCTTTACTGGTTTTGTACGCGGCAAGCAATGGCGTGATGCTTATAGTGTTTCTGATATTTTTGTAATGAGCTCTGTTAGTGAGCCTTTTGGATTAACAGCGTTAGAGGCGGCTCATCATGACAATGCTTTAATAATCACCCGTCAATCTGGCGTCGGTGAAGTTTTAAATAACATATTTCGTTATGATTTTTGGCAAGAAGATGTCTTGGCTGATCAGATGATAGGTATCGCTACTTCAACCGCTTTGCGTGAATCTTTAACTGAAAATGTCAAAAAAGAATATACACGAATATCTTGGTCTGATGCTGCGAAGTCGTGCTTGAATATCTATAATACTGCGAAAAGGAGCCTGGTAGTATGAGTAAGCGTGGCATAGTCTTATATCTTCACGTTCACCAGCCTTATAGGTTGCGAAATTATAGTGTTTTTGATACTGCTATAAATCACGATTACTTTGATGATGATAAAAATGAGCAGGTCTTCAGAAAAGTGGCTGATAAATCATATCGTCCAATGAACGCTATGTTAGTTAAGCTATTAGACAAACATCCTGATTTTAAATTATCGCTAAGTATTACTGGCACCTTTATCGAGCAGGCTCAGATGTGGGCACCAGATGTAATTGATGGGTTTAAAAAATTAGTTGATACCGGTCGGGTCGAAATTGTATCCGAAACCTATTATCACTCGCTCGCCTTCTTTTATAGCCAAGAAGAATTTGAACATCAGGTTAAAATTCATAAAGATAAAATCCGTGAGTTATTTGGTGTTGAAACTAGCGTTTTTAGAAACACTGAACTTTCGTATAATGACGAAATGGCAAAATGGGCTGAAAATTACGGCTTTAAGGGGATACTTGCTGAGGGTTGGGATCCGATTTTACAATGGCGCAGTCCAAATATGATGTATAGGCCAGCTGGCACAAAAAATATTTCATTACTTCTTAAAAATTATAAACTTAGCGATGATGTCGCCTTCCGTTTCAGCGACAAAGATTGGGCGAGTTGGCCACTTTCGGCTGATAGTTATAACGAATGGGTTAATATGGCGGCTGATAATAATTCTATTGTTAACTTATTTATGGATTATGAAACTTTTGGCGAACACCAATGGCACGATACTGGTATATTTGATTTTTATGAGACGTTTGTCGGTAAGTGGCTAGAAAATAATGGCAACACATTTTATACTGTCTCAGGCGCGATTGATGAATTTGAGCCAGTGGCTGAGATCAGCATGACTGAAACTGTCACATGGGCGGATACAGAACGAGATTTAACAGCCTGGACTGGTAACAGCATGCAACAAGAAGCTTTACATTATATTTATGCGCTGCAAGATGATATATTACGCACTGGTGATGAGAAGTTAATTAACGATTGGCGCAAATTGCAGACATCTGACAATTTTTATTATATGTGCACCAAATGGTTTGCTGATGGTGATGTGCACGCCTATTTTAGCCCTTACAATTCGCCATATGACGCCTTTTTATACTACTTAAATGTGGTTAGGGATTTGCGCTACCGATTGCATCACGACCACCATAGTGGTGGATTAAATGGCTAGGCCAATAATACTTAGTAACGGCGAGATGAATGTTGGTATTAATGAATTTGGTATGGTTCATGATTTTTATTATCCTTATGTAGGATTTGAGAATCATTCGGCTGGTAATAATTTACGTCATAAAATTGGTATTTGGATTGATGGCACGCTTAGTTGGCTTGATAATCCTGGTGAATGGACTTTTAGCTATCGCTATCCGAATAACGCTTTAATCGGTCATATTTTAGCCAAAAATGAGGCCTTGGGTGTAGTTATAGAATTTGATGATTTTGTTGATTCGCATATGAGCGCTTTTGTCCGTAATATGCAAATTATAAACTTACGTCCGCAAGGACGTGAGATAAGACTATTTATGCACCAGGCATTTGTGATTGGTGATTCGCGTAGCAACACGGACACGGCTCAATATTTACCAAACGAAAATGCCATATTGCATTACCGTGGTCGCAGAGCTTTTGTCGTTTCTGGCGAATACGACAAAAAACCGTTTGACCAGCATACTATTGGCTTATTTGGCATTGAGGGCAGACAAGGTACCTATTTTGATGCGGCCGATGGCGAATTGACGATGAATAATGTCGAACATGGCCGAGTTGATTCAACTATTAGGTTTAAGATTAATGTTGAAGCTAGTAGTTCGCAAAGAATTCAATATTGGGTGGCGGCTGGAAAATCGAATAAAGAAGCTATAGATATTCATAAACAAATGCAACACGACGGTGCTTTGTATTATATGAAGCGAACGGCTGATTGGTGGAATGAATGGCTAAAACCGACCTACAATATTATTGATAGGCTACCAGAAAATCATCGATACGGTTTTTTGCAGAGTGTTATGATTATAAAATCCCAAATTGACAAAAGAGGTGCAATCATTGCAAGTACTGATACCTCAATGTTGAATTATTCGCGCGATGCCTATGGATACAGTTGGCCTCGTGACGGTGTTTACACCTTATGGCCATTGATTCGGATGGGATACAAAGATGAAGCCTATAGGTTTTTTGAGTTTACAAAACGAGGTATACACCCAGATGGTTATATGATGCACAAATATCGTGCTGATGGTGCACTTGGAAGTAGTTGGCATTCATATGTTCACGACGGTGTTATTGCTCCGCCGATTCAAGAGGATGAAACAGCTCTGCCAATCTATATGTTTAATGAATATTATAAGATGAATCCAGATCCAAAATTACTAAAAGAATTTTACAAAGACATGATTGTGCCGATGGCAAACTTTCTATCTGAGTTCATCGATAAACTTACTGGGTTGCCTAGGGCGAGTTATGACCTTTGGGAACAGATTTTTATTACTAGTACCCACACTACGGCTGTCACTTATGCGGCATTGCTGGCGGCATCAGATTTGGCGGTCGAGGCCAAGGATGGTAAGAATGGCGTTCGGTGGCGTTCGGTGGCTGATGATATAAAAGTAGCTGCTCATAAATATTTATATAACAAAGATAAAAAAGTTTTTTATCGTGGGCTGAATATAAAGAATGGCCGCGTAATTATGGACGATGTGGTTGACTGTTCGGCTGTTTTTGGCGCTTATACTTTTGGTTTGTTTGACGCAAATAGTGACGAAGTAAAATCATCGGTTGAGACTATAAAGGAATTATTTGGGATTAATCGCGGTGTTATAGGCCTGCCTCGTTACGAAAATGACGATTATCGTCGCACTAATTCTAGCGTAACTGGAAATTATTGGTTCGTGACATCATTTTGGCTAGCTCAATATTATTTAGATAATGACGAGAATAATAAAGCGCTTGATATCTTGGATTGGGCAAAATCTCATGCCCTCAGCACTGGCGTTATGGCCGAGCAGCTCGACCCAATAACAAACACTATCATATCTCCCGCTCCACTAACTTGGACTCATGCCGAATACCTATCGACTTTATTAGATTTTATAAATGACAAGGATACTAATCGATGATTAATTCGCTAAAAGCGACGATCAAATTGACTGCCTATAATATTCATAAAATTTTTAATAAAAGTCATAGTAGCCGTCATATAATTAGTAAATTTGCTGAAAAAATCGGCCTGGTTTATATCGGTTATGTTAATCAAAACTCTGATGAGCATCGCATCATACGTGGCTTTACTGTCTCGCAGTCGCATCAGGATGATAATTATTGTATTGGTACGTTTAGCGATCGTGATGTTATGATTGTTGATCGCAGCGATACTGTTTGGAATAGTTCTGGTGAAATTGAAGTTCAAAACTGGACAATTATGGCTTTTGATCTTAAAACCAAACAGGATTTGCCACATTTTTTTATTGGCGCCAAGGGTCACGATGATAAGCCTTACGATATATTTTTTAGGACTTTTCCGACTATTCATCAGATTCATCTAGGTACATTTGAAAATTATGGCATGGATTTTATTAGTCGTTTTAAAATGTGCGCCAGACCAAATATGACTATTAAATTAGAACGGTTAATACCGGCAAATTCAGCCAGGGTTTTAGGTGCGCATCTTTGGCCACTGTCGGTCGAGCAAAACGAGCATGTTTTGTATATATATTCTACCAGCCAACATATTACTCCATCGCTACTTGAAAAAATGTTACAAAATGGGCTGTGGTTAGCAGCCCATCTGGATAATCAAGCAGAGTTGGTTTAACCCTTGCGCTCTTTGACTTCGTTGCGGCCAAGATTTTTCTTTGTCTCAGTATAGGTCGCATGTTTTCGAGCGATTGGATCAAATTTTTTTAATACTAATTTTTCAGTAGTATTTTGAGTATTTTTGGTTGTGTAATAGGTACGGTGACCAGATAATTCACTGACCATACCAATTAATTTTCGCTTCGTATTCTTTTTTGCCATAAGTTTCCTTTTACTATTCGCTATTTTTTATAAGCTATCAGTGGCAAATTATAGCAAA
>CAYVRA010000030.1:0-9250 GCA_964452965.1 uncultured Saccharimonas sp. (SeqCode)
TAGAGCTTTTGGTTGTTATCGTGGTTATCGCTATTTTAGCTGCAATATCCTTTGTCTCTTATACTCAAGTAACCACTAAAGCTAAAAATGCTAAAGCTATATCTAACGCTAATAGCGTACAAGTCGCAGCCGATACTTATTTTGCAGATAAAAGTGTCTACCCAACTATATCTGGCGCTACATTAACGTCTGGAATCACAACATTACCAGCTGCCATAACAGTAAAAGCAGAAGCGCCAACAGCAGACACTGGCGAAAACGCTATAGGATATGTACCTTGTGGCACTGCCCCAAATTTTACTGGAGCAAAAATAACATACTGGGGATTCTCAGAAGCAACTCCAGCACCTAAAACTATAATAACTGGAACTGGATGCTAAAAAACGTATAAAGACAAAAGGCAGAATCATATGATTCTGCCTTTTTATTTACCTATCGATAACAACACTTATATTGTAGCTAAAAACCTTTTTATATTATAGACAATTTTCTCAATATCATTTTTAAAATTTTTAGTCTTAATGGTTGGCGTCCCTAAACGCACCCCACTTGGCCTATAGGGAGGCAATAGATCATTTGGTATAGCGTTAGCATTTACTATAATTCCAGCTTTTTCTAGTCGCTCCTGAGCCTCTTTACCATCGATACCACAAGTTTTGTAGACATCAACCAAAACAATATGATTATCCGTACCGCCAGTTACAACCACAAAACCTTGCTTCTTTAACTCTTCGGCCAGCAGCTTTGCACTTTTAACTACATCTTTAATATATTTTTTAAAACTTGGTTGTGCGGCCTCGTACAAACAAACAGCTTTCGCAGCAATCACATTCATATGTGGGCCACCTTGAATACCAGGGAAAACCGATCGATCAATCAGGGTCGGAATATTTTCAATTGTTTTTTCCGGCGCTTTCAGCGGGCTACTAACCTTACCCATCGACAAGATCATGCCACCCCTTGGGCCACGCAAAGTTTTATGCGTCGTCATCGTCATAACGTGAAAACCAAAGTCAAGCGGGTTATCAGCTACGCCGCCTGCGATTAGCCCGGCCATATGTGCCATATCTGCCATTAACAGTGCACCAACTTCATTACCAATTTCAACAAATTTTGCATAATCTAGGCTGCGTGGATATGAACTAAAGCCAGCAATAATTATTTTTGGTTTGTGTTTTAATGCCAATTCGCGCATCTGTTCGTAATCAATCTCGCCCGTCTCAACATCCTTGATACCATAATGGACAAAATTATATAATTTGGCCGTTCTGGTGTTTTTTGCACCGTGTGTTAAATGGCCGCCATGATCTAATCGCATAGCCAAAACCGTATCGCCTGGCTCTAACCAAGCGTTATAAACAGCATCATTAGCTGGCGCACCGGAATGTGGTTGCACATTGGCATGATCAGCCCGAAATAGCTTTTTGGCGCGATCAATCGCTAGTTGCTCCAACTTGTCTGTAAACTCTTGACCACCGTAATAGCGCATGCCAGGATAACCTTCGGCGTATTTATTAGTAAAGACGCTACCTAAGGCTTCGCGAACATCATCACTTGCAATATTTTCACTAGCAATCAAGTTAATAACGCTTTTTTGACGCTTCTCTTCACCTGCTATTAATTCGGCAACTAATTTATCTTTAATCATTAATTACATTATACCATCTGTTGATTTTATATCACCACAGGTATATCATAAGTAATATGACAAATGAAGACTATAAGATTAAAATTGGAATGCTCATTCAAGAGACCAGACAGGCACGAGGCTTGACACAAAGTCAACTAGCTGACGCCCTAAAAACCAGCCAAAGCGCCATAAATCGCATTGAAAAAGGTGGACAAAATATCAGCCTTGAGATGTTGGCCCGCATCAGCGACGTTTTGTCAAGCGAAATTGTTAGTTTAAATAAACCCGGCAAAATTAATTTCCGAATTAACGGTGGTAAAAAGCTGTCAGGTGAAATTGAAGTTAAAACCAGCAAAAATGCCGCTGTTGGATTATTATGTGCCAGCTTATTGAACCACGGCACAACCATACTGCGTCATGTCGCTCGCATCGAAGAAGTTAATCGAATAATTGAAGTTTTGCAAAGTGTTGGCGTGAGAGTCCGTTGGTTAAATAACCGTAATGACCTTGAAATCACACCGCCAGCCCGCCTAAAGCTTGCCGATATTAATGCCGAGGCAGCCAGGCGTACTAGATCAGTCATTATGCTGCTTGGCCCACTAATCCAACAATATAAAAGTTTTGAGTTGCCCTTTGCTGGTGGCTGCAAATTAGGAAACCGCACAATCGAGCCACATATGGCCGGCCTTGCCCCATTTGGGCTGCAAGTAACCGCCACGAACGATTCATACGAGGTTGTCGTTAGCAAAAAAACTATAGATAAAACCATTCTACTGACCGAGCGTAGCGACACCGCAACCGAAAATGTTATCATGGCTGCCGCTCTTTATGATGGTGAAATTATAATACGCAACGCCAGTCCAAATTATATGGTTCAGGATTTATGTTTTTACCTGCAAAAATTAGGTATTAAAATCGAAGGTATCGGCACAACTATTTTACGCATTCGTGGTGTTAGCACGATTAACCGCAATGTTGAGTATTGGGTCAGCGAAGATCCAATCGAGGCAATGAGTTTAATTGCCGCCGGTATTGTCACTAATTCAGAAATAACCGTTAAGCGCGCCCCAATCGAGTTTATTGAAATCGAGATGGCAATATTAAAAGGTATGGGCCTACAGTACGAAATCAGCGATGAATATAAAGCCAAAAACGGCGAGACTCGCCTAGTTGACATTAAACTACTAGATTCTAAATTAGTCGCACCAAAAGACAAGCTACACAGTATGCCATTCCCAGGTGTGAATATGGACAATTTGCCGCTACTGGGCCTAATCGCCACGGCCGCCAAAGGCCGCACACTACTACACGACTGGTCATACGAAACCCGCGCAATTTACTTCACCGAATTATCAAAACTAAATGGCAATATCGAGCTAGTTGATCCGCATCGTGTATATATCAAGGGGCCAACAAAATGGAAACCAGCCGATATTATCGCACCACCAGCCCTGAGACCATCGGTTGTTATATTACTAGCGATGCTGGCAGCGCCTGGCGTTTCGACACTACGCGATGTTTATTCAATTAATCGCGGCTATGAAGATTTTGCCAACCGCCTAAATATGCTTGGTGCCGAAATCGAAACTTTACGCGAGATTTAAATTATCCGTAAGGATTATATGGCCTTGGCGCTTCAGCTGGCATTGTAGGCCCGGAATTTGTCAAACCCGTAACTGTTTTTGGCTTAAATTCACTAACCGCTCTGCCCAGTGCTGAGTGCCTATATCCGCCTACTTTTTGGCGATTTTGTTCAATCTGCTGACGTCTTTCAAAAGACATTGTCAGGACACCCCCAACCCGACCAGCATTTACCGGTTGGGGATAGGCACTAGTATGAAAAGGTCTTTCAGCAATTTTTAATACTCGAACTCTAGGAATCATCTTGAACTATTACTTTTCTGTTTTAACTCTTAAGACTTCATTATTTCCTTCGACTAAGCTACTTAAAAGTTTATATGCATCATACGCCCCACGAAGAGATACAACTTTAAGAGCAGCCGAACTGTTTTCATTGCTTGCAAAATCTTTTATCGCAACTGATAAATTCGCGCTAGCCATGGCTCCCCTATTATCAAAAAAACCTCCGGTTACATTGATCGTACCGACATTTTTCAATGAATAATGGATAAACTTATTATTAAAAGCTCCGTACCTCTTTATGATTCTTTTATCGGTTATACATAAAAAAGTATTTGCAGAACCCAGTATTGAAACAATAGAAGTAGAAATTAATATAATCGACAATATAAGCAGATAATAAATCCCGGCATTTGATATTAAAGCCGGAAAGTCATAAACTCCTTTTTTATCACCAGACAAAAGACCAACTGGTATAGAAGAAAGTAAAATAGGTATGCCAATTGCTAACAATGCCGCAAATAGGCTTTTTATTACACTGGCTACAATATTTACATTGCCGCTCCATTTTATCTCTTCATTTTTTTGAAGAATCATTTCAAATTTATCTTTATACACTGCAAGCTCCTTTAATCTGTTGATTTTTATTTTTTATCAATATTTTTCGATACGCCTTTTGTTATGGCTCCAGCCGTAGTTTCAATTCCACCTTCCATAACCTTTGCACTCCTAGAAGCGATATCCTTCAGTTTGTCTTCATTATTATTTAATATATTCTCACCAGTATTAGTAATTATATCGCCAACGTCTGAGCCGATATGAGTTATGTTATCTTTATTATCATGGACAGTATATTCTACAGCTTTGATCTGATTGCCCATTAATTTAGCTTTAAATTTTGGACTAAAAATAAGCAAAATTATAAACGTCAATATAGCCAAGAAGAACAGGACACCTATAATTGGCATTATAATCATCATAACACTTACGCTTTTAAACATATCATCAAAACCGTTCATTTTTATACCCCTTTGTTTTTATTAATTTATATTTTTATTATACACGATAATCTAACACATATACCGATACCATAGATACTATAAAAAATAAGACCCGAGAAGGCCTTATCTTAATTTGGGGCGAATGAAGGGGGTCGAACCCTCTACCTTCGGAACCACAACCCGACGCTCTAACCAGATGAGCTACATTCGCCATACGCTATAGTTTGACTTTGTTATTGTAACAGATAAAAACTATTATGAAAATATATTAATTATTGTTATAATATAAAAGTATGCGGGTGTCGTATAACGGCTAATATACCTGACTTCCAATCAGGTGCTTGGAGTTCGACTCTCCACACCCGCACCAATACTTATTATTTAATTACCCCTGATATCCAGCCCATCATTCTCCTATAAAGCCTTACACCTTTACTGGAATCATTATTGCTCACTACTGTAATATGAAGCGTGCCGTTTGGAGTTTTACCAATCTTTAACAACTTCTTATCCAGGCGTCTATCAATTTGTGTTTTTCTGAACTGCCTCTCTGGCAGTTCTGTGATATTCATCCAATATTTCATACTTAAAAGTTCATCTGAGTCTGGATATAAATGCATTGAGACTGTTATATTATCATCCTGCAGCTCACAAATTTCACGCAACCAGCGAATAAAAAGTTTTACAACCCTGGGGTCTGAATTAACTAAGCGTATTTGTTCCATAGTCTTTGAGCCCTCACCGATCCATAAGCCCAAACCAATCATCCATAAATCTCGCTTTGAGATTTCTCCGATTTCAGCTACGCCCTGTGCTTTTAGCGCCGATATCTCATCTATTCTAAGTTGTTTACGACGCAAGCCGTACGACCCTTGTCCATGTCGGATACGAAACAAAACCTGCTCATTTGGAGTGTAAGGCAAATCCTTAAGCCAATTGCTTAAAGTACTCTTGCTAATACCTAATCTTTCACTGATTAGGCTATAAGACATCCCATTATTCCTAAGATTAATAGCCTGCTGCTTTTCTACTCTCATATTACTATTTTAACAGTGCATATATGTATGTTCAATAATCGAATATTTAAAAGGTGTGCAAGATACTGTATTTAATTAAGCACACCTTCTAATTTTCATATTATTCGTTGTTATTGCGTGGCTTCGGCAGCCTCACCATCCTCTTTCGTAACATGGACCGTACCATGTGGGTGTTGTGGTGGTGCGTAAATCGAGTAAACCTTCAGTGGCACATCGCCAACACTTTCAAGATTATGCCATACTCCAGAAGGAACAACGACTGCATCACTAGCACTTGCTTGCCAAGTTTGTAGTTGATCAGCACTTGAACCCATAGAGACCTTTGCTATACCTTGTTCGATACGCAAAAATTGATCGTGTGTATCATGAACTTCTAGACCTATATCACTACCAACCTCAATTGACATTAATGTAATCTGTAAATTAACTCCAGTCCAAAGTGTTGTCCTGTAATTAGTATTCTCAATCGTATCTTGCTCAATATTCACAACTAGCGGTGCTGGCCCATTATCAGTTATATTTGCCATTTTATTTTTTCTCCTTTTTATTAAAATCTTTTACGGATAAGCCAGTTTCTTTATATATTTTAATATACCAATAAATAATCCATGAAAACAGAATAATCAGGAATGTAATCATAACCCATGGCAATAATCCATCTGAACTATTAAGTGCCGAATTATTCATGCCGTAAGCCATATAAGTAAATAACATGCCAACAATAATAATAGTCCCGGCCATCATACTACGAATTAAATCAAAGGCGCGATCACGGTGTTTTTTATCAAGTGCTATCAGCCACATAGTTGACGGCATGTTAGTATATTGGGGTTTGTAATATAAAAATATAAACATACCAGTCATGAAAGTTTGCAACATTGGCAGCAGAAACGCATACCAAAACGATTTATCAGCCCAACTGTCCGCTTGGCCAGATATACCAAAATGAACAGGAATTACAGATGGTAATTTGTCCCAAAAATATAATGATATCAACCAACTAATCACAGTTAATAAAATTGCGATTGAAAAATAAATTTTATACTTCAATTTCATTCTTTAAATCCCCTTTAAATTAATTATACTCCTATTCTTAGCACCACTTCAATCTGATATAATATCAGCTATGCCCCGGTAGCTCAGTGGATAGAGCAGAGGACTTCTAAGCCTAAGGTCGTTGGTCCGATTCCAACCCGGGGTACCATAATAAAATAGCCATCGAAAGATGGTTATTTTATTTTAATCCTTCGGATTGAACTAATAGTTTCTGTTATTATATTTATATGGCAAACCATAAGCATAAAAATCAGCGTACTTTTTTTGTTAATAAGATTATACTTGCAGCAGCTATAATCGAACCATTATTCACTCTACCCCAAGCTTATATAATATTTAAAAACCAAAATGCGGCCGATGTATCACTAACGACATGGATTGGTTTTAATATTTTAACTGTGGTGTGGATTTGGTATTCGATCGTTAATAAAGAAAAAGTCGTCTTAGTTTATCAAGGACTTTATTTCATATTTAACACCCTAGTTATTATCGGTGCTTTGCTCTACGGTGGCACCTGGCTCTAAACTAAATTTAGAAACCGATCCTAATATTTGCTGAACTTGTTCTAGACTAATTTCAATTACACTACCCGGCTCAACATTGCCAGATAACATCTGTTTAGCGACAGTATTTTCAACCGCCTTTTGAACAACTCGACGCATTGGACGCGCACCAAGTCGTGGATCATAACCATGATCAACCAAATAATCTTTGGCGTCAGGTGCAACATTAACACTAACCTTTTGTAAAGCCAAAGTCTTATTGACGCTTTTTATCATCAAATCAACAACCTGTAATAACTCAGGTTTATTAAGTGGCCTAAAAATCACTATCTCGTCGAAACGGTTCAAAAACTCTGGCCTAAATTGATTACTACTGATAAGCTCGTCAATGAATTGTGGTTCGTACTGGACAATATCGATACCACGCTCGATATGTTCACGAATCTTGTCAGCACCAGCATTACTGGTAGCAATTAAGATCGCATCACGAAAACTAACTTCACGGTTTTTTATATCTCTTAAAACACCCTCATCTAATAATTGCAGTAAAGCTGATAATACATTTGGATGAGCTTTTTCTATTTCATCTAGCAGAACAACACTAAAAGGCTGCTTCATAACCTGTGCCGTCAAACTGTTTGGATTATCCGCCCCATCAGCCACCAGGCGCGCCACATCACCCGACTCGACATATTCGTTCATATCCAACCTAACCATTTTGCCTTCGCCGCCAAAATAAACTTCGGCCAAAGATTTTGCCAGCTCAGTTTTGCCTACGCCAGTTGGCCCTAAAAACAAGAATGTGCCGATTGGTCGATCTTGATTGCGAACACCCGCCCTGGCGCGCCTCAAAGCGTCACTAACCACACCAACAGCCCTGGTTTGGTTAATCATTCGCTGGTGAATCAAATCCTCTAGATTAAGTAGCTTCTTGCGATCAGCCTCTTCGTTAGCAACACTAATTTTAATACCGAGTGTCTTTTCGATCGACTGTCGCACAGACTCAGCGCTAACTATGCTATTTTCACTATAATTAGCAGCTGCTTCCATTAATTTTAATGCCTTGCCTGGCATAGCTAAATCAAAAACATATCTATCGCCTAATCTATAAGCCTCAAGTAGAGCTTGATACATATAAACTACATTATTTTGATATTCAATCAAAACTGACCTGTCCTGCATAATCGCAATCGTTTCATCTCGGCTAGAAGGCTCGACAGCTATTTGGTTTAAAGCATTGGCAACTTCGGGATGTCGCATACTAATTTGTAAAAATCGTTGCTCGTCAACCGCCAAGATCATACGCAGCTGGCTAGATTCAATAATCGGTAATATAACGTTAGAGATATCAACCGAACCAATACCCTCCTCAAAGAAAAGATGAGCGTTATCCAGACATATAATCATATTTTTTGCCTTCAATGCTTCGTTTATAAGTTGAGGTATTAGCTTTTCAAGGCCACCCCTTTCAGGTGCCGCCGCGATTAATGACGAGGCATCCAAAATAAAAACTTGATTGTATTTAAGGCTGCGCGGAACATTGGATTTGCCATCAACCAATCTTGACGCAAAAGAGTGAACAATCCTGGTTTTTCCAACTCCCGATGGGCCGACTAAAACTACATTTTGACGACCATTCTTATTAAAAATATTGATAATTTTATCAATCGCTTGATCATGAGATGGCAAGGTTAATAGTGATACGCTATCAATATTTTGACTGGCATTCTGACCAAAACGGCTAAGTAGTGGAGTCCAGCCAAAAGACCAGTCCCTGGCAATTCCGCCAGTTAATTTTGGCCTGCGAGTCTCTTCGACTATTGAACGAAGATGATTAAACCATTTTATACCATCAACCAAATCATCCGAACTAAGCTGCAATCGACTAATTATATTTTGGCTACTAGGATTACATTTTATTAAGGCTACTATCAATACAACAGCTGATATATTTTTACTGCCGGTTATATCGCGTAAATTAATAGACTCTTGCCAAACCGCCGGCATATCACTTTCGTTATCTAACGCCAAGTCCTGTAAAAAGCTTGCACTAATTCCAAACCTAACTGCAAAAAAATGCCCCCCAGGTAAATCACCTAAAATACCAGCTAATACTTTTGGAGTCAGATTAGGCAATAATCGACCCAAGACCTCAGCCGAAAT
>CAYVRA010000031.1:0-404 GCA_964452965.1 uncultured Saccharimonas sp. (SeqCode)
GGGTGAATCATCGGTAATTCTGACAGCATAGTAAATCGGAGTCGGGGAAAAATCGTACAATAACTTACCAAGAGCTATCCGATTCCGTAAATAAATTTGCAAACTTATTATCAAATGATTTAAATATAAACAAGGGCGATCGTGTAGTTATTTATATGCCAATGATACCTGAGACGGTATTTGCTATGTTGGCATGCGCAAAAATTGGCGCTATACACGTAGTAGTATTTGGTGGATTTTCAGCAGAAGTTTTACATGAACGAATTATTAACACAACGGCAAAGGCCGTCATTACTGCGGACGGCTCTTTTCGTCACGGCAGGCCATATATGTTAAAACAAATCGTAGACGAGGCGCTTGATAAAATTACGGATAACTCTTGTAAAAAGGTTTTAGTAATCAAG
>CAYVRA010000031.1:414-8223 GCA_964452965.1 uncultured Saccharimonas sp. (SeqCode)
AGCATAATCATCAAGAAATATCCTTTATGGAAGGACGAGATTATGATTATCAAACTCTTATAAAAAAGCAAAAGTCAACATTTAAATCAGAGTTGATGGATAGCGAAGATACTTTATTTATTTTGCACACATCGGGCAGTACTGGTAAGCCAAAGGGGATTGAGCATACCACTGCAGGCTATATTTTATGGGCACAGTATACGGCTGAGATTGTATTTGATTTAAAAAATGATGATATTTTTTGGTGCACAGCCGACTTTGGATGGATTACAGGGCATACTTATGGGGTGTATGGGCCACTTGCAGTCGGGGCTACAGTATTGATATATGAGGGTGTCCCAACATACCCTAATGCTGGTAGATGGTGGGATATTATCGAGAAGTATAAAGTTACAAAATTTTATACTGCTCCAACTGCTATAAGGTTATTACGTAAAATTGGGCCGTACGAGCCTAGAAAATACAATCTCTCTTCACTCAAAGTTTTAGGGACTGTAGGTGAACCAATAGACCCCGAAACTTGGCGATGGTATTATGATGTTGTCGGCAATAATAAATGTTCGATTGTCGATACTTGGTGGCAAACGGAAACTGGTGGCCATATAATAGCACCGATTTCAGGAATTACACCGACTAAGCCTGGATCAGTGACACTGCCATTGCCGGGTATAAATATAGGGATTCTGGATATCAATAGCAAACCAGTGCAAAAAGGTGAGACTGGCTATTTATGTATAATGAAGCCGTGGCCATCAATGTTTCGTTCTGTGTGGCAAGATGATAAACGGTATATAAGTAATTATTTTGATGTTATTAAGAATATAGACGGCAAGAACTTTGTTTATTTTTCCGGTGATGGCGCATTTTATGATAAGGACGGTTACGTTACTATTACTGGTCGCATAGATGATGTAATGAATGTATCTGGCCATCGAGTTAGTAGTGCTGAGGTTGAATCAGCGATTGTCAGTCATAAAAATATTAACGAGGCCGCAGTCGTAAGTCGCCCGGACTTGATATCGGGCGAGAGTATAGTTGCTTACGTTATTTTACGAGATACTTGTAATATGTCAAACAAATCAGAAACGTTATGCGAACTTAATACAATTCTTGCAAAAGAAATAGGGCCAATTATAAAAATAAGCAAACTCGTTATTGTTTCAGAATTACCGAAAACACGTAGTGGTAAAATATTGCGACGAACGCTGCGTCTAATCGCCCATAATGAAAAACTCGATCAAGATCTCACGACTATCGATAATCCGGAGGTTATAGAAATAATTCAAAATTTATTTGATAAAAATATTAACTAACTAGCTTCTTAATAAGCGGTATCTTACTTAAAATGTAAACTGTTATATAAGATAATGATAGCACAAACACTGTGGATACAGGTATTAGTATCAAAGGATGAAGCGGGATATATTTAAGTAGATTAAAATATAATATATTCACGTAAAGTAAATGTATTAGGTATATGCCAAAGCTATGTTTAGAGATACTATTTATAAGTTTAGTACGTATGTTAATCTTTTTCTTAATTAACAAAAATAGCACAGGTGCTAAAACAAAATAAATTATAGTATTTCTGTAGTCAAATTTAATAGGCTTCATGACTATCATGGGTAAAAAAGCTGTAATGAAAATAATTAGCAATAAAGAGATACATGTCGCAATTATCAAATTTTTTAATTTTATCTTTATATTGTAGTGGTCTATATAATATCCAAGAAGAAAATATCCAAGGAATACCGGGAATATAAATCGATAATCCATAACATACACTTGCAAGTTTAATATATTAAATACTCTTAGCACATCAACAACCGTCAAAATGATAAGCGAAACAAAATAAATCTTTATAATATACATCAATATATGTTTTGTTTTTATAAATCGGTTTAATACAGGAGTTAATAAATATAAACCTATAAGCATTAATAAGTACCATAAGTGGTATGAATAATTAGCTAAATTTTCCATTATGAACTTAACTGTGTCCCATGAAAAGTCCATCCAAGAGTTGGATATTATTAGTATAGGCAGGGGGATTAGTAACCAAACCATATAAAGACGAGCCAGGTTAAATATTTTTAGTTTAAGCCTAGTTTTTGCTAATGGCCTACCCAAGTTCACGCAACCACTAACCATAACAAACAATGGTACTGCCATTAATGCAATAACCCTTAAGAACTGCACGATGTAATAAGTCTTGGTGTTAAATTGTAAAATATCATTATTAAAATTGCCGCTTATGTGGATAAAAATAACAAAGACACAACCTAAAACTCTAATAACATCTAAATAGTTTTTATGTTGATTAGCGGTCTCAATAGCCATACTGCAAAGTATGATAACACGCAAGAAAGATAGCTACAATAATATTGCTTCCTATAAGGGGTTTTGTTCGATATTAAAGTTATATACTTTGATGCATCTATAAGCTAGTGTAGAATAAAGAGTAAATGACTAATAATTATATAAAATCATTATATTCTAATTTATCTAAAGTCTATTACTTTGGTTATATTATGAGATTTTTTATAAAAATATTATCTAAATTTGGATTAAGGCACACTACGATTATTTTTAAAATTAAAAACAAAAAACCAGATATAATTGCAATAGCATCACCTAATTTCAGAGGCGTAATGTCAGCCACCAGTGAAATGGTGCCGGATATAGTCGAGATCTCTAATATTTATACTCGTAAAAAAGCAGCCGAATTAGCAGCTGAAGTTGTAAAATACTCGTCTAAAAAAGTTTTGATTAGTGGCTATGCTAAGGGTCACGATATGTTAATCGAGGAGTTAAAAAAGGCTGATCCTGACTTGCGAATATTTGTCCTTGTTCATTCGGCTTTTATCTGGTTTGATGTATATCCTGCCGAAAATTATGTTTTTGAAAGATTTATCAAATTAGCCAAAGATGGCATTATTGAAAAAGTTGGTTTTTGCAAAAAAGATTTGGCTGAATATTTTAAGTCTCAAGGATTAAATACATTTTTTGTAATGAATCGCTTTTATCCAGAAAAGCATGAGTTTAAAAATATCAATAAAGACGAAATAAATATTGGCGTATTTGGCAATAATTTATGGTATCGAAACATCACAAACCAGGTTATTGGCTCGTTAATGATAAAAAATTCAAAAATTCATGTTAATGAAATAACAGATCACTTTTTTATCGATCAGGATAGGATTGAAATTCACGGCATTTTGCCAAAAGACGATTTTTTAAAGTTATACAAAAAAATAGACATAAACTCATATGTCAGTATGACAGAGTGCTTCCCAATGGTGGCGATTGAAAGTATGCAATATGGTGTCCCATGTTTACTTAGTGATACGTCCGATGTTTATTCATTAAATCCTAGATTAAAATCATGGCTGACAGTTTCAACAATAGATAGCCCTATTGGAATAAGTAAAAAAATTAACGAGGTGATTAAAAATTACGACGATATCCAAAAGGAAATAAAAAATTACTTGCCGGTTTTGAAAAATGCAGTTGAAGAATCGATTGAGGATTTTCTGAAATAATGCCCAAAAAAATAAAAATCATGCACATTATTAATAATCTTCAAGTCGGTGGTGCCGAGAAGATGCTGGTTTTATTGTTAAATAATTTAGCAAAAAGAGATGACCTGGACATATATATCGTTTCGCTTGAAGGCCATGGCCATTTAGTAGATGAATTAGCTAAAAATATAAAAGTTAAAGAGTTTAAATATAATCTTTTTGCACCATTATTTAGCCGTTTTGATCTTAATTTTAGATTTGGCTTATTAAATTATGCGCTAAAAATAAAACCAGATATCATACACGGCCATCTTTTTAAGGGGGAAGATTTTGCAAAGGTGCTGGGGGCTTTAACTAAAACTCCAGTTATTACTACTTCGCACGATACTATGATTTTGCCTGGCAGAAAGAATATTTTTTTTAACAAATTTTTATCAAAAGCTATTGCCGTTTCTGATGTAGTGGCGAATCATTTAAAATCGGCCTATAAACTTGACAGTAAGAAAATAGTGGTTATTCCAAACGCGATTGATACTGAACTTTTTGAGGCTGGCGAGAAGGAATTTGATATTAAAAACCCGGTCTTTATTTATATTGGTAGATTGTTAGCAAGTAAAGGTATCGATGATGCGATGATGGGACTTTATGGGTTGATAAAAGATTATCCTAAAACTAAGTTTTTAATATATGGAAAAGAGGTTCATAAAGATTATAAGAAATATCTTGATGATCTAGTGAAAAAAAATAAATGGGATTTCGTAGAATTTATGGGGCGAACTGATAACGTGCCGGCGGCATTGGCAACGGGTGATATTTTTGTTTTGCCGTCGCAAACCGAAGGCTTCGCAATTAGCGTCCTAGAGGCTGCTGCTGCTAGTAAGCCAGTCATAGCAACAAAAGCCGGGGCTATACCTATTTTGGTTAGTGATAATAGATCGGCGCTATTTCTAGAGTGGCCCAAACCTAACCAGATTTATTTAGCGGCAAAAAAGATACTTGATAATAATCTCGTAAATAGTTACGGCTTGGAAGCAAAAAAAATAGCCCAAAATCAGTTTGATATAGAAAAAGTTGAGAAAATGTATTTTGATTTATACCAACAGGTTTTGGCAGAGACAAATAAATGAAAAATGTAATAGATATAATTAAAAAATCAATCAACAAAAAAACAATACTGGTTTGTGTTGTTTTGTCTATAATAACAATTTTATTTTTCGCGGTTCCGATAGCTGTCTATCCGGATTCACTTGGTTATTATAATTATCTAAAGATATTTAATGGGCTGGATTCATTTGCATCCTGGAACCCATTAAGAGGGCCGTCGTTGCCTATTGTTTTGTATCTGTCAGTCTTGTTTTTTGGTAGTGTGATGTTTGGGATTTTAATGGGGGCATACCTGTTTTTCATCAGCCTTTTGATCATCTGCTTTGTAGTATTAAAAAAAGTTATAAATATGTTAAATGTAAATTTGCAAACTAAAAATATTGCTATTAACCCAATCTTGTTCGGATATTATCATGCATTACTGACTGAATATGTGGCGACTTTTTTTGCGCTAGTTTCTTGTGTTTTAGCTTGGCGATGGCTAAAGATAGATTTTATTAGTAAAAAGATTAAATATATTATTTATAATCTTATCTTTATCTTTCTATTCATCTTTATGTGGTTTTTGAAACAACCTTATTTAACAATTGCAATCTTCCCATTATTAATTGCAGGTGTTATATCGATATTGAGAGATTTCAAATTGAAGAATATTGTTCAGCGCATTGTGACGATTGCAGTTTGCGTCTTATGTTTAGTTTTTGCAATATCAGGCTGGCGTTCGTTTTTAATATCAAGTGGGGCAATCGCTAATGATTCAAATAGTATTGATAATCAATACATTAGTAGTGGAATTATTGATGGCATTAGTAACGCCCGTCAAACTATTAGTGATGATGTAGATATTGCAAAGATTGATGCTGATAAGTTTCTATCACAGGCCGATAAAGATCGAGCGAGACAGATAATCTCATCTAAGGATAATGGTGGTAGCGAGCGTGTGCAATTGTTAAATATATTAAATACAAGTGGGGTACAAATAGATACAATCCCGATATTTCAGGCGCATGAATCATTAACGACACAAGAAGCAATTGATGCTTGGGCTAGGGTTTCGGCGAAATACCCATTACTAGTCTTGGATTCATATATTTCGAACTACTTTGCAATTGCTGGGCTATATAGATATAACGCCGATGCTCATGTAGGTGTGCTGTACCCTGTCAGGTCTTTTAGTATCCAAGGGCATGAAAATCACTCAATTGGTTTATTGTATACCGATTACGCAGCCAATATGGCCGTTTGGACACGTGACAGCATGACATACCCAGGGCTTGAGTATAGAAAGAATGAGTTTAATAAGGATATGCTGATGGTTATAAAATTATATGGGATAATGCACGGTGGCTTGTATCTCGTTTTGTATATGTTGTTACCGGTTGCCCTGGTTTATGCCGTTATTGCGTATAGGAGACTGTTAAAAAAGCTCAAGCGAGATGAACTAAAACTTTGGGCATATGAATTGGTGTTGATATTGTTAGGGTTCAGCTTCTTGCATGTTATGTTTAATGATGTGTTGGGCGCAATTATTGATAGATATGCATATGTCACTTTCCCCTGTGTCGCACTAGGATTCATCTTGTTGTTGGCTATGAATGAAAAGCTACAAACGCTATTTGGTAAGATTAATTTTAAAAAGTCCATTAAGTTAAAGAAATCCCGACAGAGCTAAGCTATTAGTAGCAATGGCTTTTTGCTATGATTGATTATATGAATAAAAAAGTTGCAGTAATTATACCGGTCTATAATGAAGAAAAAGTGATTAGGGCTAATATCTATGAAGTGCTAAAAGATTTCAAATATGTTGTTTGTGTTAATGATGGCAGCAAAGATAAATCTGCCAAAGAAATATCAAAAACCAATGCTTATTTGGTTAATCACCCAATTAATATGGGGCAAGGGGCCGCCTTGCAGACTGGAATAGAGTTCGCTCGAACATTGCCTGTCGACTATTTTGTGACTTTTGATGCAGACGGGCAGCATCGGATTAGTGACGTTAAAAATATGGTAAATGAAATATCTAAGGGCGATGTAGACATAGTGCTGGGTTCGCGGTTTATTGGCTCGGCGGTTG
This sequence comes from uncultured Saccharimonas sp. (SeqCode), assembly GCA_964452965.1. Classification (GTDB taxonomy): domain Bacteria; phylum Patescibacteriota; class Saccharimonadia; order Saccharimonadales; family Saccharimonadaceae; genus UBA1547. The sequence goes on from CAYVRA010000031.1 coordinate 7,114, forward strand.
GGATGAGTAGGTCGAAACGATTAATTTTGAAATTAGCAACTATTTTTAGCAACATCGTATCGGGTATGAAATTAACGGATACTCATAATGGCCTAAGGGTGTTTAATCGTAAGGTTGCCGAAGGGATGCAAATCACTTTGCCTGATATGGCACATGCTTCCGAAATACTCGAGATAATCAAACTAAATAAATATAGATATACCGAATTACCAGTGACGATTGATTATACGGAATATTCAAAGTCAAGGGGTCAATCATCTATTAATGCGATCAACATAGTGTTCGATTTATTATTTAAAGGGAGGACAAAAAGATGATAATAAAAATATTGCTTGTAATAGTAATATTGGCGGTTGTAATTTCATTAACACTGGCAAGACAGACCGGCAAGATAAAAGCCTGGAAAAAGATAATATTTTGTTTATTTATACTGATGGCAATCGGGGCAGTTATATTCCCAGATATTGTAAGCTATGCGGCGGGTCTGGTAGGTGTCGGGCGTGGAACTGACCTTCTACTATATCTATCAATATTAGCATTTTTGAGCTACGCCTTGAATAATTATGTTGGACGACAAAAAGACAAAGATGCATTATTTAGGTTAGCGCGTAAGATGGCGCTGCTTGAAGCAAAAATAGATAACAAAAAAGAGGATAGGCTTTAGTGAGTTACAAGAATAAAAAAATCGGTATTTTTTTGGGGTTCTTCCCGCCACATGTTGGTGGAGTCGAGCGATATTCTGATAAATTATCTGCTGCGTTGAAGAAACTAGGATATGAGATTGTTATAGTGACTTTTAATTACAGTAACGCAAAAGATATTGAAGTTATTGGCGGACGAACAATTTATCGCCTACCTGTTTTCAATATATTTAAGAACCGTTATCCAATTCCAAAACTCAATGCAAGATACAGATCATTGGTTAAAGAGATAAAGAGCAAAAATATTGATGTCTTTATTGTTAATACGCGGTTTTATTTTACAAGTTTGATTGGAGCAATAATTGGCAAGCAACAGAAAAAACAAGTGATGCTGATCGAACACGGGTCTGCCCATCTAACGGTTGATAATGCTTTTTTTGATTTTCTTGGCCGATTATATGAGCATCTT
>CAYVRA010000032.1:0-7928 GCA_964452965.1 uncultured Saccharimonas sp. (SeqCode)
TTAAAAAAACAAGTTGTAGTCGGTATGACTGAGATGGAATCTAATGACTGGGTTGAGGCTGAAATCAAGAGGCTTGGTGCTGAGGTTACTTATAAAACCGAAGAGGTTAAATTTCCTTATGCAATTTGTGTTTCGACGAATGATGAAATTGTTCATAGTATTCCGACTGATTATGCCTTTGAGAAGGGTGATGTAGTTTGTTTTGATCTAGTTATAACCTATAAGGGTATGAAGGTTGATAGTGCTTTTACGATGGTTGTTGGCGAAGCGCCAACTGGTGCTAAAAAACATTTACTTAATTTCACAGAGCGCAGTTTATATGCCGGGATTGATGCTATAAAAGGCCCAGTTCGTACTGGTGATATTGCGGCAGCAGTTGAAAAAGTATTAAATGAAGGCAAGCTAGGTATAATTCGTGAATTAGTTGGTCATGGTATTGGCCAAAAAATGCAACAACCACCCGAAGTTCCTAATTACGGCAAAAAGGGTACCGGTGATTTATTATTACCTGGTGATACTATTGCGATTGAGCCTATGGCGACCCTGGGTGGCGAAGCTATCAAGACAGATGCTGATAACTGGACAATTAAAACTCGTGATGGAAGTTTGGCGGCTCACTTTGAACACACGGTGTTGATAACTAAGGATGGTGCCGAGATCCTAACAAGACTTTAATAAGTCTTTGACGCGGCAGCAAATTGCTTTTGATGGCTCTATAACCTCAGCTCGGCCTTTGCATGCTTTGTTTATGTGCTTTTTAATCCAATAATAATGCGTACAGCCTAGAACTATAACGTCAGCACCTTGACTACATACATCCTCAATTACTTTGTTGATTTGTTTGTGATTGACATGGTTATCTTCGATCATTTTTGCCCAATTATTACAGTCTGGTTCAATTATTTTTAAGTTAGATCCAAAATTTTTAATTAATTTTTTATATCTAGCACTGCCAAGTGTGGCCGGCGTAGCGCAAACAGTAATAATCTTTGATTTGGTTAATTTGGCGGCGGTTTTTATCATTGGCTCGATGCCAATAAACTTTTGGTCTGGATATCTTAAACGTAAACTATTAATAGCAATCGCTGTTGCTGTATTGCAGGCTAAAATGATAATTTCGCATTTTTCTTTTAATAGTGGCTGTAGTGCAATATCGGTTAATTCAATAATTTCTGATGGCTGTTTGCTACCGTAAGGAATATTTTTATGGTCATCAACGACTATTACCTCAACTTTATTTAATGTCTTTTTTATTTTTTCTTCTATAGCTTTGCCGCCAATACCACTATCAAATATGCCGATTTTCATAATACTTATTTTAGCTTACTTGCGGCTGTAGCCAAAATGGTCTTAAAGCTATATAATTTATGTTATGCAAGAGATATCTAAGTATGCGGTAGGAATAGATATTGGTACAACGACTGTTCGTTGTGTTGTTGGTCATATTGATGGCACAACAGGGACACCTACGATTATCGGTGTAGGAACTGCCCTAAATAGTGGTATGCGAAAAGGTACGGTTGCTAATCTTGAAGGCCCAGCTCAGGCGATAGATGCAGCTTTGGCTGAAGCCGAGCGGATGAGTGGTTATCAAGTTGATGCGGCTACAATCAGTATAAATGGTTCTCATATAGTTAGTACTCATGCTGATGGCATGGTGGCTGTTAGCGGTCCTAATCATGAAGTTGTAAGTGATGATTTGGCTCGAATTGAAGAGGTTGCTACGGTCGGTAAAATACCGGCCAATCGTATAATCTTGGAGTTTGTTCCACATGCCTATAAATTAGACAGCCAGGATAATATCAAAAGCCCAATTGGCATGAATGGGACTAGGCTAGAAGTTGATGCTCATGTTGTTTCGGTTTTAGAGCCTAATCTTGATAGTTTGCAAAAAGCAGCCGAAAAGGCTAATGTTGCGCCCAGGTCTGTCGTGGTGGCCGGAGTTGCCGCTGCTAGAGCGGCTTTGAGTGAGAAGCAGATTGAAAATGGCGTTGCTTTGATTGATATTGGCGGCTCGACAACTAATATTGCTATTTATGAAGAGGGTGACCTGCAATATGCGGCCGTTGTGCCGATCGGTGGCATTAATATTACGAACGATTTAGCGATTGGCTTGAAAACGGATCCAGAAATAGCCGAAAAACTGAAAATCGAACATGCCTCAGCTTTGTTTAATCGTGATCCATCCGGTGTTAGTTTGAAATATAATGATCAAATTCATAATTTTAGCATGTCCGATATGGACGAGATTGTTGAAGCTCGGTTAGAAGAATTATTTAGTATGGTAAACAAAGAGCTGCAGCGAGCTGGCAGAGCCGGCAAATTGCCAAATGGCGCAGTATTAACTGGTGGCACGGCTCATCTTAAGGGCATTGCTGAATATGCTAAAAATGCACTTGGACTAGCAGCTCGTGTTGGCCATATCGATGATTATGGTTCGGTGACTGATAATATCCAAGAGCCACAATTTGCAACCGCGATTGGCTTGATGTTGATTGACTCTGAGCTTGGCGTTCAAAATAGCAAAAATCCTGGTAGTATATTCAAGACTAAAAAGACACTTGCAAGTGGCGGTAAGATCTCTAAATTCTTTGGGCGTTTTAGGATATAGATTTTTTACGCCAAAGTGTTATAATTATAAATAAGATTATAAATTTGGGGAGATAATATATAACATGCCTGAAGTAAAACCAAGCGATATACAAACTTTTGCTAGCATAAAAGTGGTAGGTGTTGGTGGTGCGGGCGGTTCAGCCGTTAACCGTATGAAAGAAGCTGGTCTAACTGGCGTCCAATTTATTGCAATGAATACTGATGCCCAGGCTTTACATAACAGCAGGGCTGATGTAAAAATTCATCTTGGATCATCAACAACTGGCGGTCTAGGCGCGGGCGCTGATCCAAATGTTGGTGAAGCGGCAGCTAACGAGTCTCGTGAAGAAATAAAAGTAGCACTTGAAGGTGCTGATATGGTTTTTGTCACAGCTGGCGAGGGTGGTGGAACTGGTACCGGTGCGGCGCATGTTGTCGCTGGAATTGCTCGTGAACTTGGAATTTTAGTTGTTGGGGTAGCTACAAAGCCGTTTAGCTTTGAGGGCGAAAAACGACGTCAAAATGCCGAATGGGGTATATCAAGACTCGGCCGCAACGTCGATACGCTAATTACGATTCCAAACGATAGGCTTTTGCAAACAATTGATCGTCGAACGCCATTACTTGAAACCTTTAAGATTGCTGATGATGTTTTGCGACAAGGTGTCCAGGGTATTTCAGAATTAATTACTGAGCATGGTTTGATTAATCTGGACTTTGCTGACGTTCGTGCAATTATGAGCAATGCTGGATCAGCATTAATGGGTATTGGCCGCGCCAGTGGCGATAATCGTGCCGCATTGGCCGCTCAACAGGCAATCGAATCACCTTTAATTGAAGTTTCGATTGATGGTGCTAAGGGCGTATTATTTAATGTTACTGGTGGCTATGATATGAGCATGAGTGAAATCCAAGAAGCGGCTGAGATTATTACTAGCGCGGTTTCTCCAGATGCAAATATTATTTTCGGTGCGACCTTAAAAGCCGAAATGGAAGACGAATTAATCATTACTGTTATTGCGACTGGTTTTGATTCGGCTTATTTCCATCAATCAGACAAAAATCAGACTCCTGAAAAAGAAGTTCAAGAAGATTCCCAAGTTAGTGATGAAACGGTTGGCGATATTGATTTAAATCTAGATCATACAGAATCAGCAGCAATTTTTAACGAAGATGATTCTAATAATATTTGGAATCAACCTGATGACGAGGATGAATCTGATATTCCAGCTTTCTTGCGTCGTCGCAAAAAGAATCAAAAGGATTAATTAAAATGGCTAAATATAATATTGGCGATAGTCGAGTAATTGAATCTCGCGAAGTTAGTGATGGCGTTACGATTCGCCGCCGCCGTGAATCTCCAGACGGCAAAAGGTTTACTACTTACGAGCGAGTTGAGCGACCAAACTTAGCAGTTATCAAAAAAAATGGTGATCGCGAGTTATTTGACCGTGATAAATTATCAATTGCGGTTAAACGTTCGGTTGGTAAATTCTTTTCATCAGAAGTTGAAATTGAAGAAATGATCGACGAGATTGAGGATGCGCTTTATGCGATTGGCGAGAATGAAATAACTTCAAAACAGATTGGCGATCAGGTGCTAGATGGATTAGTCGGCCGTAATGAGGTTGCTTATGTTCGGTTCGCCAGTGTTTACTATAAATTTAAAACTTTAGACGATTTCGTTAAAATTTTAGAGCAGCGGCTTAACAGTAAAACCAAGGACTAAACGTAAGATGCGCGTGGTGGTTATTTATAAAAAAGAAACAGAATACGAAAGAACTGTTTTGGATTTTTTGCGCGATTTTGAATATCAAACCGGTCATACTTTAGAAACAATGGATCCTGACTCTTTGGACGGGTCTCGTTTTTGCGAAAGTTATGATATTGTCGAATATCCTTCGATTATTGTCTTAAGTAGCGACAGCAGGTTGCAAAATTATTGGCGTGGCATACCATTGCCAACAATAAGCGAGGTTAGTTATTATGTTGGACAAAATTAAAGACTTTTTTATGCATCGCGATAAAGAGTTGCGAGCTAATCGCTGGATTTTTATTACGATTTTAATAACTTCCGTTTTGGCGCTAATTGCTGCTTTTGTTTTGTCGGTTGAGGCAGTTGAACTGGCAAAAAATCCAGATGCCGTTTTTGGGTGCAGCGTTAATGTAATCGTCAATTGCGCAACGGTTGCTAAAAGCTCATATGCATCATTACTGGGCTTTCCGAATAGTTTTTTGGGTATGATTTTTGAGCCAACATTCGTGTTGTTGGCAATCTTATTGCTAATTGGCACCAAATTGCCAAAAAAATTTATGTTTGCAATTCAAATTTTAGCTGTCGGGTCACTATTTTTTGCAATAGGTCTGTTTTATGTTAGTACGGCGCTTATTGGTGCGCTTTGCCTTTGGTGTATGTTGGTTTTGGCGTCGACAATCGTGATGTTTTTTGCGATAACTAAATATAATATTTGTGAAGATAATCTGTATTTTTCAAAAAAAATAGCCAAAAAAGCTAAAAACTTTATTAAAAAAGATTATGATAAATTTTTGCTAGCGCTGATATTTGTAATAATAATTGCAATTATCGTTTTAAAATATGGAAATGGATTATTCGCTTAATTTTTATGAAAATATTTTTAATTTGTAGTAAAAAATTTTATAGCGAGATTCCAAATATTAAGAGAGATTTAGAACTGAAAGGGCATAAAATAACGCTGCCTAACTGCTATGATGATCCACAGACCGAAGATAAGTATCGACAATTAGGCGAGGCAGAGCATGCTAAATTTAAATCTGAAATGATTAGACGTAATGAGGATGTTATAAATAATAATGATGCAGTATTGGTTTTAAATTTCATTAAAAATGGGGTTGATAACTATATTGGCGGTGCTACTTTCCTGGAGATGTATGATGCTTTCAGATTAAACAAAAAAATTTTTGTTTATAACAGTATTCCGGAGGGGATATTAAAAGACGAAATAATTGGTTTTTGCCCAATAATAATACAAAGTAATTTAGATAAGATTATTTAAACTTGCTTATAGGTTCATATCTGACTATAATAATAAACTGAACGTCCTCTTTTTGAGGTTAGCGATTATCAACCGCGAATGTTCTTCAAGGAAATTAAGCGCTAAAAAGAATCTCTTTTTGGAAACTGGATGGTACCGTCGGTCGTAGCTTTATGCGAAGACTGATTCCAGTGACTAAATAGGGATTTTTGTTTTTATAGAAAGGAAACAAAATGAAATTCAAAGCAAACACTCGTCGTAGGGCGCTAGAATATGAAAAGGAGCTAGTCCAGAAATGGAAATCTGAAAAAACTTTTCAAAAATCAATCGACAGTCGCGATATTGAAAATTCGTATGTTTTTTACGATGGCCCGCCATTTATTACGGGCGTGCCTCATCATGGTACGTTGCTTTCTAGCCTTGTAAAAGATGTTGTGCCTCGTTATCAAACAATGAAAGGCAAGCGAGTCGAGCGAGCTTGGGGCTGGGACTGTCATGGTCTGCCAGCTGAAAATTATGTTGAGAAAAAATTAGGTATTACTGACCGACATGATATCGGTACAAAAATTAGCTTAGAGGATTACATTAAAACTGCTCGCGAAAGCATGGTGGCGACTGGAAACGCTTGGGAGAGTACGGTTGATCGAATTGGTCGCTGGGTTGATTTTAACGGTGGATATAAAACCATGGACAAAAAATACATGGAATCTGTTTGGTGGGCTTTCAAACAATTGTACGAAAAAGGTAAAATTTACGAGGGCGAACGAGTCTTGATGTACGACACACAGTGGGCAACACCGCTATCAAAAGCCGAAGTCACCATGGATACCGGCGCCTACGTCGAAGTTACCGATCCAAGTGTTTTTGTAAAATTTAAATTAATTGATGAGCCAAAAAGCTATTTAATGGGCGTTGGTGATGTTGGTGATAAGCTAAAAGAAATAGGCGTTACGATTAGCGACTTATCTGATAGCGGTAGCTATAAGTTAATAATCCCAAAGACTAAATTAAGTGAGTATGAAGATTTTATAAAAACTGCACTAAAACCTGGTTTTTGGAATGAATACATCAATGGCGATCAAGCAATCTTTATATTTAAAAGCAAAGACGAGTCAATTATTAGATATGAGTTGTCAAAAGAAAATGAGGAATTAATTCTTGATTTATGTCGCAACTACGCTAGCGCTGATTTTGAAAGTATCGAATCTATGCTCTATGGCAATGACTGGTATAAGCCAACCTATATTTTAGCTTGGACAACTACGCCTTGGACTTTATCTGGCAATACGGCACTAGCTATAAATAAAGATATCGAATATGTTCAGGTCGAGGTTAATGGTGAGAATTTAATACTTGCCAAAGATACGCTCGACAAAGTTTTGACTGATGAAAAGCACAATAAACTTGATTATAAAATTATCAAAACAATCAACGCTGAAGATCTAATCGGCAAATCTTATCAGCCGGTATTTAGCGACTCTGAAATTTTAGAAAATGCCAACAAAATTTGGCATGCTGATTTTATCACGACCGAAGCCGGTACTGGCATCGTACATATTGCGCCAGCTTATGGCGAGGATGACTTTAATTTGGCGCGTGCCAATAAAATTCCTGTTGCTCATACAATTGATGATTACGGTAAATATCTAACAGGTCAGTGGTCTGGTCAGGATATTTGGAATGTTAATAAGATCATTGCTAAAACTTTACACGAAAATGGTATCGTCTGGAAAATTGAATATATCCGTCATGAATATCCACACAATCCTCGTACGAATCATCGTTTAATTTATCGGGCTCATCCAAGTTGGTTCTTTGACGTTGATTCTCAGCGCACCGAAATGCTCGAGCAAAACGCTGGCATTAATTGGTTCCCGTCTCATATTAAAAATGGTCGTTTTGAAAACACGATATTACAAGCGCCAGATTGGAATTTGTCTCGTGACCGTTTTTGGGCAACTGCTATGCCAGTTTGGAAAGGCACAGACGATGAAGGTAATGAGCATATCAAAGTTATCGGCAGCTATGCAGAATTAAAAGATCTAAGTGGCGTCGAACTGGAAGATTATCATCGCCCATGGGTTGATGATATTACTTTCGAAATTGATGGCGTCAGCTACAGCCGCATCGATAAAGTTTTGGATTGTTGGTTTGAAAGTGGTTCGATGCCATTTGCGCAATTCCATTATCCATTTGAGAATGTTGAAAAATTTGAGGCTAATTTTCCTGGCGATTTTATCGTCGAATATGTTGGCCAAGTTCGCGCTTGGTTTTACTATGTTCACGCCGTCAGCGTTGGCCTTTTCGGCAAAAACGCTTTCA
>CAYVRA010000033.1:0-7849 GCA_964452965.1 uncultured Saccharimonas sp. (SeqCode)
TTGGTACAGACACAACAAATAATACCGATATAAAATACACCCTTCCTGCAACAACAGGTAGGGCTGGTAATGAAGAATCGATAAATGCGAGTGGTCAAATACCATCTGGCGGAAAAGTAACCTTTAGTCAGCATGCTGCCCGTGGTAAGGCATATCAGGACTACTACATCACAATGCGTTGGAATTATGTATCATGGAACTGGAACGGTACCAGCCGAGATACTGACAACGAACAATATAATTGGTTTGCAGAAAAACCAAGGATAGTACTTGTAACAAATCAAACAAATGGTAAAAGTATTTACGCTGTCGCTCTTGAAGCCGGGCCGGCACCATGGACTGGTGTAGATAAATCGAGTAATAATAATCCAAAACTTGGTTGGGTAAACCCACAAAAAGGAACTCCGCCTGAATATACTGGACGCGTTGCTGGTTTTCCACCAGTCGCCAAAGATGCATTAGACTTTAAGCAAGGAATGAGTAACGGTACCGGCGACATATTAACATATCAGTGGGCCTCAGATCAAAATGTCACACCTGGACCAACGGGAGATACTGCTAGTGTAGGAGTTAATTCTAATTGTAATCCATCAGCTGCTGGCGAATATGGTTGGGATTTAGATGGCGCTAACGCAATGGTTTTTTACGACCAATTATCCACCGATTGGAAAGAAAAGATGTTTGGGGCTGGAAGAATTGGAGAATGTGGTTGTGGACCAACATCACTAGCTATGATAGTTGCAACCCTAACTGGCGATAAATCGGTTAATCCGGAAAATATGGCAAAGTTTTACGCCGCTAATGGTGGTGTCGACAGTGGAAGTTGTGGCAGTTCCTGGAATTGGAGTGTTATCGAAAACCAATATAAAGTTAATGTTGAATCTATTGGTACAAATCTAGACAAAGCTAAGGAATCATTAAGAAATGGTAATCTTGTTTTATTCTCTTGGCAAGGAGCGCCTTTTACTAATGGAGGCCATATTATGGTTATGCGTAAATACAGCCCTGACGGTAAAATCTATATAGCTAGTAGCGGGGGCAGGCTAAATAAAGAACAAAGTAATCAAGCTTGGGACGAATCGGTTTTTACGACAACATATAATGGACCAGTAGAAAGAGGGCAGGTAAAAACAGGTCATCTAAAAGGAATGTGGAGTATTGAAAAAAAATGACAATTAAACTAAATATTAATAAAAAAACAATGTTATTAATAATATTTATATTACTAATAATAATTATATCTGTTGTTTATATAGCCACAAACAACAAAGACAATTCGACTAATATAAATAATATAGGCGGAACAGGAGGGGATTACACTCCAGTTAACAGTGTAGCGATTTTAAATAGTGGCATTTTATATGATTTAGTTGGCGAATCCAATGCAACGAAAATATTATCAATGCTTAAATATTCTGTCTTATATGATATCTCTATTAGTAATAGCCCCGATACTACAGCAGATTATATAAAACTTAGTGATTTTGATTATAATAATCAAAAAAAATATAAAGATAATAAATCATATACGGCCACAATCGACAATAACCAAATAAACTCGATTGACAACATTCCGTGGAATTATTGGTTTAGTCTAACAACAGACGACGGGAGAGAATTTCGACTCGATATTAATATGGACCCTGAAATAGATAACAACCTAATTTCCGTCAAAAAAATCAATTAAAGTTCAATAGCAGTAACTTCTCTTTTACAAATATCAGGTAATTTCACAGAGCTAATAATAGTTTGATTATTAATAGCAAGTAATTGATTTTGCCTTATCTCATCTAATTCACTAAAAACATCATCTAGTAATATAACTGGTTTTTGACCTGTGATTTGCTCGATTATATCAACTTCTAAAAACTTTAACGCCAATACAATACTTCGCACCTCACCGCGTGAGGCGGTCGATAGGGCGGGTGAATCATTAAATTGGAATACCACATCATGTCGGTGTGGTCCAGTGCTAGTAAAACCAACAATCCGATCGCGATCCTGGTGTAAATTTAAATCATTTAATAATTTTTGTTTTATATCACCAATATAAGTATGTGAATAGTGAACGGATATATTATCGCCAGATTTAGCGATTTTATCATAAGCTTCATTTAAATGACTATTCAATTGTTCAATAAAGACTATTCGCTTTTCAATAATATAAGCACCGTGTTCACTAAGAGTAATATCCCAAGAAAACAACTCATCTTTTTGAATAAACTGTTTTTTTAGTAAATTATTTCTTTGCCTTAAAGCCCGTTCGTATTTATGTAATGAATTTAAATACACAGGATCAAGTTGAGAAATAAACCTATCTATAAACTGACGACGCCTAGCGGGCGAGCCGTGCAACAATCTTAAATCATCAGGCTCAAATAAAACCACTGGATATCTATATTTTGGCACTAATCTATAGATATCTTTATTATCGACTATAAATTTCTTTCTTTTATTATTTAACTCTGAATTAAAAGTAATAGTTCGCTTAGTTTTATCGTCAAAATCAACTTTTATGCGCCACCACAAGGTATTATGACGCAAAACATCATTATTGCTACCCTTAAAAGAGGTGCCTTGAAGCGCAATATATAAAGCCTCAACCAATGAAGTTTTTCCACTACCATTATTACCAGTAATTACTGTAATAGTGGGAGATAATTCAATCTCAAATTTATCGTGCGAACGAATATTTTGGACTGATAGGTTTTTTATCACCACCATATTTTTATAAATTAACTCTTTAGTGGCATTATTATATGATAATAATCAGATTTTGGATTAGTTGATTTTAATATACAGGGTGCAATTTTACCACTAAAACTAAATTCAACTTTTTCACCATCAACAACTGATAAAGCTTCACTTAAATATCTCGAATTTAAAGTAATTTGACCATCATTATCAACTTCAGCATCAGCTTCGGATGTATTTTCACCAGACTGAGAGGCGATTGAGTGAATTGAAATATTATTATTACCTTTATTAGCCGTAATAGTAACACTACCACCAGATTCACGGGCAAATAAACCAGATATTTTAGTAATTCTAATAAAATCAGCTTTATTTATTACAATTTTAGTTTCAGATGAATTTGGAATTAATTGTCGATAATCTGGAAAATTACCGTCAATTAAGCGACTAATAATTTCAATCTCATTAATTCTAAATCGTACTTGAGTTTCATCAAATAAAATATCAATTTCATTTGAATTTTCATTAATATTTCGCAAAACTTCTTGTAAGGTTTGAGTTGGAATAATTGCCGATACATCACTTTTTGTATCAATTAAACACTTTTCAGATAACCTATAACCATCTGTTGCAGCTAAATATAATTTACCTTGATATGAATGCCAATAAACACCAGTTAAAACCGGTCGAGTAGTATCACTACTAGTCGTTATAATTGTTTGTGATACAGCTTCTTTAAAATCTTCAACCTTAATACTATATTGAATTGAAGAATCTTCATTAATTGTTGGAAGCTCAGGAAAATCATCAGCTATAAAACCATTAATTATTGAATTGTATTTTCCGCTTTTTATATGTAAATTATCATTTATAACTTTTAATTCAACTTGTTCTTTAGGTAAATTAGATATAAATTCAGATATTAATTTAGCTGGTATTGTAATTGCACCTGGTTTTATAATTTTACAACCAATATATTGAGTTATTGCGATCTCTAAATTTGTTGCTGCAATTAATAAACGTTTTCCATCAGTGCGAAGTAATATATTTCCAAGAATTGGTAATTGTGTTTTACTACTAGCAACTCGACTAACTGCAGTTAATGCGTGATTTAGATTTTCTTGAGTTAGTATTATTTCCATTATTATTTCCTTTCTTTAAATTCTTTTTAATAGTCTTATTAATAGGTGTTGTGGATTGTGTGTAAAAATATTATTCAACAGATTAAATATAGCTTTTTGGGTTGTGGATATAGTAGTTGTTAAAGTGGGTGATAATTGTTGGAAAAAATTATCTTTTGACCAATTTTTGTAGATTTTTTTAAATTTTTTAAATTCTGTGTTTATATACCCACTAGTTAAACTACTATTTAATCGCTGATTGCGCACATTTTTTACACAACTAGGCATATAATTTTTCCTTGATTGCTGCAACTTGTTCACGAATCATAAAATCAAGTTTTATAGCTTTTTCAATCTTTTCAACCGAGTGAATAGCGGTTGTATGGTCTTTTCGGCCTAACTCACCAGCTATTTTAGGAAAACTAAGGTGTAATTCACTTCGAAGTAAATACATAGCAATTTGTCTTGGTGTAACAATATGTTTATCGCGTTTTTCTCCACAAATTTCAGATACATTTATTTGAAAGTGTTTTGCGGTTTGATCAATAATTTTTTTACTTGATATATGTTGTGGCCTGGAATTGCGGATATTTCCAATTAAACCTTCGGCGGTTGATATATCTGGCTCTATACCACGCATCTCGGCGTATGCAAGTAATTGATTTAAGGCGCCTTCAAGTTCGCGGATGTTGGTTTTAATATTATTAGCTAAATATTCAGTTGTTTCTTGTTTTAAATTAATCCCAGATTGAGATGCTTTAATATTTAAAATTGCACACCTAGTTTCAAAATCTGGCATTTGAATATCTATTGTCATACCCATTTCAAAACGACTACGTAGACGCTCAGTTAAGGTTGGGATACTTTTTGGTGGTTTATCGCTACTAATAATAATTTGTTTATTATTTTGATGTAGGTGATTAAAGGTGTGAAAAAACTCTTCCTGAGTTTTTTCTTTACCAGCAATAAATTGCATATCATCAACAATTAAGACGTCAACATTACGATATTTATCAGAAAAACCCTTTTTCTTGAATCTAATATGATCTAAAAACTCTTTAACAAATGTTTCAGAGCTGATATATAAAACCCTGGCGCTTGGATTTTTCTTAATTATTTCATTACCAACCGCTTGCATAAGGTGTGTTTTGCCAAGCCCAACACCACCATATAAATATAGTGGATTATATTTAACACCAGGATTGTCAGCAACTGCTTGGCTGGCGGTGTATGCAAGATCATTACTTGATCCAACAATAAAATTATCAAAAGTATATCTTGGGTTAAGCCCGCCGGTGATTTGAGTGGCTGGCTTTGTGTTTTGGTTGTCGGCTATTAATTCATCAGCTGTTATTTTTGGTGATAAGCCGACGGTTGTTTCACGATTTACGCGAGTATGTTTACCGGATATATTAACGATGTAGTTTATTTGTTTTGGGTTGACGCCATTTTTAGATAACACACCCTTAATTTGGTCATTAAATTTAACCTCAAATTGCTTCTTTGCAAATATATTAGGGACAGCGATAGTTAGTAAGTCGTCATTCTGATCGACTAACTCGGTATTTTTAAACCAAGTAGTGAATGTGGCATGTGATACCATTAATTCAATTTCACCAAGTACACTTTGCCATAGAGCATTATGCATAATATTTATAAACCCCTCTAAACTCTTTACTAACTATAATTATAGATAATAAATAAGTTTTCCACAACCACTAAAGATAATATAAAAGGCAGGGCGGTATAGGGTGTGAGTTATACACAATTATACGCCACCTCAATAAAAGTGTGGAAAAGAACTAGATTATTGTGGATAGTATTTAAATACTAGATAACACAAATCAATAAAATTCAAGGAATGACTTGTAAAAAAGCATCTTATTCTGTACACTATTACAGATATGACAACAAAAAGAACATTTCAACCACATACTCGCCACCGTGCTACTACTCATGGTTTCCGCGTGCGTGTTGCAACAAAGAACGGTAGGGCAGTCCTAAAACGACGCCGTGCTAAGGGCCGTGCTAAATTAACTGTTTAATTTTTTATTAAATACAGAAAAATAACTTCGCTGTTAATATAGCGGAGTTATTTTTTAACAGATAGGCTAGGGGATAGGGTATAATTAATAAATAATGATATCTTTTATTAATCGGTTTCATGGTCACGGCAGTTTGCGTTATGTTTATCAAAACGGGCAGGCTTTTAGGTCACGAATGATTACATTAAAAATGACCGAGAATAAGCATCGCAAAAATTCTCGTATTGCGGTGATTGTCAGTAAAAAAGTTCTTAAAAGCGCTGTTGGCCGCAACCGAATCCGTAGGCGAGTCTATGAATATATTAGGAAACAATTACCTAATTTTTCAAGTGTTTTTGATATAGCTATTATTGTCTCGTCTAGCGAATTACTAACTGTTCCATACGAAGAAATAATATCGCAAATAAGTCAAATGATGGATCAGGCGGGGATTATCAAAAAATAATTCAGGCGTCTGCAAAAAGATTTTATAAATCTGTTATAATTATATTAATAATAGCAGTTTTGGAGTTTTATCTGTGAATATATTTGATCTTATTGTTGTTCAACCAATATTTAACTTGCTACTTGGGATTTATAGTTTAATTCCGGGACGAGATTTTGGCGTCGCCTTGGTAATTTTTACAATAGTCGTCCGCTTGTTGATGTGGCCGCTAATTAAAAAGCAACTTCATCAGGTTAAGGCTATGCAAAAGCTTCAACCCGAGCTGGTCAAGATTAAAAAGGCAGCTAAGGGTGATAAACGGATTGAAAGTTTGCAGATGATGGAGCTTTACAAAAAACATGATGTCAGCCCATTTAGGTCTATTGGTATATTATTTATTCAGTTACCTATCTTTATTGCCCTCTATACGGTTATCCAATTCTTTACAATTCATCGCGACAAAATAGACATGTTTACTTATGGTTTTATGAAAGGCTTCGAACCAATCAAGGCTATTGTTACTAATCCAGATAATTTTAACAATCAAATGCTTGGTTTTTTGGATTTAACAAAGGCTGCATTCACCTCTAACCCGTTTAACGTTAATATAATTTTGTTTATTTTGGCAATTATATCTGCCGTTACGCAGTATATTATGTCAAAACAGACCACACCCCAACAGCCAACCAAAAAGAAATTACGCGACATTATGGCTGAGGCTGCTGATGGCAAGCAAGCTGATCAGACTGAAATGAACGCAATTGTAATGGGCAAGATGACAAAGTTTTTGCCAATTATGATGTTCTTTATTATGATTAGCCTACCTGGCGCAATCGCCCTTTACTATACGGTTTCAAATATAGTGGCTGTATTGCAACAAGGCAGTATTTTGAAAAAAGATGCTGACGAGATGATAGAAATTGCTGACGAAGCTGACGCTCCACAAGGTAAAAAAGCAACCGCCAAAGCCCGTGCTAAGATGGCCGCCGAGGGCACAATCACCCGTATTGTCGCGAAGGATACGGCTTCGAAAAAGTTTAAAAAATAAGGAGATTTTACGATGGACAAAGAACAATCAATTCAATTTGCACAGAAGTATCTGGAAGACTTATTATCATTTTTTGGAGCCAATATAACCGTTTCATCAACCTGCGATGAGGATGTTATCGAGCTATCAGTGCCGTCAAACGAGCTTAATAGCCTATTTATAGGCCGTAATGCTGAAACTTTACGAAGTCTGCAATATATAGTTTCAACCGTGTTGCGCAACAAAGAGGGCGAATTAACTAGAGTTAATATCGATATCGCGGACTATAAAAAACAACGAGCTGACCGCATAGCTAAGCAAGCAGTTGAATGGATTGAAGAGGTTCGCAAGACGGGTAGTCCACGGGTTGTAAATCTTAACCCCGCCGACAGGCGAATTGTGCATCAGGTTGCCAGTGAATATAGCGACATTCAAACTGTTTCAGAGGGCGAAGGCTATGATCGCCACTTGATTATTTCGCAAGTTGATTCGCCTGTTCAGTCTTGAACACAAAGCGGCGATACATTAGATAATTCCA
>CAYVRA010000034.1:0-7779 GCA_964452965.1 uncultured Saccharimonas sp. (SeqCode)
TTTAAAGGTCGAAGCGTGTGAGGCTGTACATAGTACAAGGAGTGAAATAAATCACATGCCAATAGCAATCGAATTTGTGCCATCAAGGCGCAAAAAGATCGCAGTGGATGTGGTGCCTGCCGAATGGCAACTGTATTTGCAACAGTAAGAGTCGTTTGACTCACAAAATCCGCCCCGAGCTTGTCGAGGGGTAAACAAAAAATGAAAACACCCCAAGGCACCGGGGTGTTTTCGATTATTCATAATCTTTTATTGCTTTGCTAGTTCGGCGTCAATTGCGGCTCTGAATTTAACATCGTCGCCCCAGGTAGGGCTACTATTTGGGTCGTTAATGTCGCCGTTTAGGCTCGTGCCGTTCAGATAAAAACTAGGGGTGCCCTTAACGCCAGCTTTATCTCCCAGCGATTTATCATAGTTAATACTATCACTGACAGCTTGCGATACGATATCTGTGTTAAATTTATTTACATCTAGACCAAGATCTTTGGCATAATTTGCAAAGAAGCTGGTACGTTCGCTATCTGATAGGCTAGACCAGGCTGACTGATTTTCGTAGATTTTATTATGCATTTCCCAATATTTGCCTTGTAAGCCAGCGGCTTCAGCGGTGCCAGCTGCTGCCTTAGCATTAGCGTGGATTGTAGTTAGTGGGAAGTTACGGAAAACAAACCTAATTTTATCCTTATAATCTTTCAATATGGCTTTAAGCTTTGGGTGTTCGCTGGCACATCCTGGGCATTGATAGTCGGCATATTCAATCAAGGTTACTTTACTGTCAACTTTGCCATAGATATAGTCGCCAATATTACCATTTTTGTCGTTGCCTGTTTGTATGGCATTGATGTCGACATTTTTTAGATCAATTTTTGATCCATTCGATGCTACAACTAATAAACCAAGCACGCCGATAGCGATGGCTGCAAATATAATCCATTTAATTTTATTCAAAACATACCCCTTATAATTATTTACCTGATTATATCAAATATTAGCGCTAGCTGACAGTGTCGCTAAGATGATATACAATAAAAGCATAATGTTTATATTCTTATTATCATTAACCGTTATAGTATTTATCTTATTGCTATTTGTGACGGCTATTAGGCCAGAACGTAGCAGACTAAGCTTGTTTGAGCTAGAGCGTC
Source organism: uncultured Saccharimonas sp. (SeqCode) (assembly GCA_964452965.1). Lineage (GTDB taxonomy): Bacteria > Patescibacteriota > Saccharimonadia > Saccharimonadales > Saccharimonadaceae > UBA1547. Next base: position 1,146 of record CAYVRA010000034.1, read on the forward strand.
GCGTTGCGATGGGACATGAAACTGCTAAAAAAACATTAGAGCGGCAGAAGCTTTTGGGCGATGTCTTATCCTTGCAAAAAGTTATTAGCGCGCTCCTTCTGATTATTTTGGTGTTATTATTGAACGCAACTCTAGGCTGGTTTATCGGCGTATTGATCTCGGTTTTTGTAGCGCTAGAATATGGTGGATTATCACAGATTGGCTTTATTAAAAGAATAGCCCAGAAAAGATATAACAAAATTGATGAAAAATTAATTAAGTTTATTAAAAATGCGCCTTTATTGATGAGGCTTTTAAGTAGTATGCCGGTTGATAATGACGATCGAGGTATTGACTCGCGCCAAGAGCTGCAACATTTAATCGATGAATCTAAGGATTTATTAACGTTTGAAGAAAAAAGCTTGATTATTAACGGGTTGTCTTTTAGCGATAAGAAAGTTAAGTCGATTATGACGCCTAGATCGGTGATTAATAGTATAAAAAACACCGAGTTTCTAGGACCATTAATACTCGATGAACTTCATAAGATTGGCCATAGCCGGTTGCCGGTTATAAAAGGGGATATTGACCATGTTGTTGGTATTTTAAATTTACGTAGTTTATTGGCGCTTGATATTAAAAAATCGACTACGGCTGAAAAGGCTATGGATTCGAAAGTTTATTATATAAACGAAAATCAAAATTTAAACCATGCTTTGGTGGCATTTTTAAAGACTCGACATCATTTATTTGTAGTTGTTAATGAGTTTCGCGAGACTGTTGGCTTATTGTCGCTGGAAGATGTTATCGAGGCGCTCTTGGGGCGAAAAATTATTGATGAATTTGATGCGCACGATGATTTGCGTGTTGTGGCTTTACGAAATAGCAATCATAAAAATCGATCTGAAAATAGCTCTGACGTCTAGCCTTATAGGTGTTAGAGTGTTACACTAAATATTAATTATGACAAGAACACTCGTCCGAGAATTATCCAAAAATATTGACCAAACAGTTACGGTTCGTGGCTGGTTGCATAAAAAACGTTTACTTGGCGGTTTGAATTTTATTACATTAAGAGACCGAAGTGGCTTGGTGCAGACTTTGATTGAAAATAAAGATCAAATTGAAAAATTGCGAGGCCTGCACATCGGTACGGTTTTGGCCTTGACTGGTAATGTTGTTTTAGACGATCGAGCGCCTGGAGGGGTAGAATTGCATGACGTTGAGGTGTATGTTGAAGTTCCGGTAATCGACGAACCGCCAATTGAAATCGACAAACCGATTTCACATAAATCCGAGCACTTAGATAATTTATTTGAAAACCGAGTTTTAAATATTCGCAACATCCAAGAGCAAAAGATTTTTAAAATTCGAGCCTCAGTTACGCGCCATATCCGTGATTTTTTACATAATAATGAATTTGTTGAAATTGACACGCCTAAATTATTAGCCGAAGCAACTGAAGGTGGCGCCGAGGTTTTCAAATTAGATTATTTTGGCAAGACTGCCACTTTAGCCCAAAGCCCACAATTTTATAAGCAAATTATGGTTGGCGCCTTTGAACGAGTTTATGAAATTGGCCATTCGTATCGTGCCGAGCCAAGCGCTACGACTCGTCATTTGACTGAACTAACAATGCTAGATATTGAAATGGGATTTGTAGAAGGCCACGAGGAAGTTATGGATATGGTGGGCGATACGGTGCAATATACTTTGAAGAAAGTCTACGAAGAGCATGCGGCTGACTTGAAATCGCTTAACGCACCAGAACTAAAATTATCTGAAGATGGTAAAGTTCCAAGATTTACAATTACTGAGATCCACGATATGTACACTAAGGCGACTAAAACTGACACTACTGCCGAAAAGGATTTAATGCCAGACGAGGAGCGTTGGATTAGTGACTATGTGCGCAAGCAGCTTGGTACGGATCTAGTTTTTGCGACTCGTTTTCCAAAAGTTGCGGGCAAGTTTTACCATAAATTTGATAATGACACTGATACGGTTTTATGGGGTGACTTAATCTTCCGTGGAGTTGAATTATCAACTACTCCATTGCGTGAGAATAATTATGCCAAGATGATTGAGCAAATGAAAAATGCCGGTCTGGATGTTGAGCACGAAGGCTTTAAATATTATCTACAAGGCTTTAAATATGGGTTGCCTCAACATGGCGGTTGTGGTCTTGGTATTGATCGATTTGTTCAAAAGATTGTCGGTCTGTCAAATGTTAAAGAAGCTTGCTTATTTCCACGCGACATTAATCGTTTGGTGCCCTAGTTATGTATAGAAAGACTAAAATTACGATTTTATGTCTTGTGATGGTTTTAATTGTTTTTATGGCTATTTTTACAAAAGTCTCGGCTCAATCGGTTGGCCAGCAACAAATTACTCAAATTAAGACTAATTGTTTGTCGATCAAAAAAACGTTAAATCAGCTACTGGTCAGCGATGCTTTATTGCGCGTTAATATGGGTCAGCGTTATGAATTAGTCTCGACTAGGTTGATGGATAGGTTTAATAGCCGTGTTGCAAGCAATAACTTTAATATTGATAATCTTTCAGCTGCGGCCAATAGTTATAAAACTCAGCTAGATACTTTTAGGTCTGACTACATAGCCTATGAAGAAAATTTAGCTTCGACTATTAAAATAGATTGCGTCAATCAGCCAGGTGAGTTTTATGATTCGCTTGTATCAACCAGGGCTAAGCGCGGCCAGGTCTATAATGACGTTACCGGCCTGGATTACAAGATTAGCCAATATAGATCAGCTGTTTCGGATTTTGAATCAAAAAATCTATCGGCTGGGGGTAGATAATGAAAGAAAAAGATTTAATTGTTGATATTAAGGCTCCTTTTTGGGGTGAGCATCGTTTTTTGGCGATGATTATCGCTTCAATTTTAATATCTGGCGGTTTGGTTGGAGTTAGCCTGTATCTTTATGGCGCTAGTGGTGCTGCTCAGCTTGACCTGAGTCGACCTGGCTATGTTGATGTTCGCGATAAAACGATTGATAGCAGTAGCGAGTTTAAAAATTATTCTACAACCGGCTCGATTGACCAGTCAGCAATTGACGAATTTAAAGATTTGTATGATGAGCATGCCGATAAAATAAAACTTGCTGCCGCTTTTAAGAGTGACCCATTAAATCCTGATTCATTTGGAATTAATTTGCCAATTGCTCAGTAGGGTTATAGTTTTTCTCTCACCCATGCATCTATGTTGCTAGCACCCATACAAAGCACCATGCGGTTATTTTGCCTGGCTTGTTGAATAGTTTGCCATAATTTATCATCTAGTTCGGCTATGTGGACGCTGATTTGGTTGGTGATATTTTTAGTTAGCTCTTTGGGTGAAAGAATCGCTAGGCTGTGATCATCGCGATTGCCAGCTGGTATAAATGTCGGTAGCCAATAAATATCTTTAGCTAGCTCAAATTGATTTGTGTATTGATCTTTGATAGCGTGTTGTCGAACATTTTGGTGTGGCTGGTAAACTAAAACTATATCATCGTATAATTCATGGGCCATTTGTAAGGTCGCGGCTATCTCGACTGGATGGTGGCCGTAGTCACTGTATAAATTATCAGCTAGCTTTTCAAAGCGTCGACTTACGCCAGGAAAATCACTTAATATGTCGTCTGTGGGTTGATTTATTTCAAGTGCTAGAATCGCCTTTTGAACTAATGAGGCGTTACGGCGGTTATGTTCTCCGGCTAATTTTAGGCCTTCGTTGATGTCGGAATTATGCAATGTTGTTATGTTGTCTATAGCGGCAAACAATTCATTGTGTTGATCTTGCCAGGTGATAATTTTTTGACTTTGTTGAGCAAACTTAGCAAACGAATCTAGATAATCCTTCTCGGTCGGATAGGTATCGGGATGATCATAATCTATGGTGGTTATGAGTGATAAAAATGGTTGAAAATTTAAAAAGTTTCGATCAAATTCGTCGCACTCATAGATAAAGTATTCACTTTTGGGGTCGAATTTTCCACTTGGCCCAAAACTGAATGTTGTGCCGACGGAATAGCTTATTGGTATATCTAGTTTTTGCATTGCCCAGACCATCATGCCGGCCGTCGTCGTCTTGCCGTGGGTGCCAGCGATAGCAATTAATTTTAAGTTTTTATCTTTGATAATAAAAGACAATAACTCGTCGCGTTTGGCGCATTTTATACCAAGATTCTTAGCCAAGACTAGCTCGGGATGATTTTGGGGTAGAGCGGCGGTATAAATAAACCAATCAATTGGTTTTAGTTTATGCTGTTCGTTTAAAAAACTACCATCTTGTCCAATATTTACTTTAACGCGTCGATTAATAAGTTCTGCAGTTGTGGTTGTTTCGACCAGGTCCGAGCCCAAGACATCATAGCCAGCGTCAAGCGCAATTTCAGCTAATGGCCCAATTCCAACGCCCCCTATGCCAGAAAAATATATATTCATATAAACCATTATAACACTTCATATTTAATCTTTTTTGTGTTGTAATAGATTCTAGCATAACCAAGATAAAAATATGTTTAAATCATTTATTTATAAAATTTTAGAGCGTCGCCATTTCTGGCGTTATGCGTCATTTAGCGAAATCGCTGAGCTTTATATGTCTCGAACCGTTCGTACGGTTGCGCTTAGCTTAGTCTCTGGCTTTACCTCAGTTTATATGTATGAGGATGGCTATAGTTTGATTTTCATTATGGGTTTCTTTTGTTGTTACTATTTAATAAAGATTCCAATTTCTTTTTTTGCCGGTCATATTGTTGCTAAGTTTGGCCCAAAACACGGTATTCTTGCTAGCGACTTACTTTATGCGCCGGCTATGTTTGCGCTTGGGCTTATGCCGATGTTTGGTATATATAGCATCATTGTATGGGGTATCTTACTGGCTTTTTCGGCTTCAATTTATCAGATAAGTTATATGGTCGATTTTTCAAAGGTTAAGAACGTTGATCATGCCGGCAAAGAGTTGGCGATTATGAATATATTGGAAAAGATTGCTATTGGCCTTAGTCCTATTATCGGTGGACTTGTTGCCTTATTCTTTGGACTTCAGCCCGTGATATGGATATCGGCACTAATGTTTATTGCTTCGGCCTTGCCGCTATTTAAATCAATCGAACCAACCAGGCTGCGACAAAAGATAAAATTTGAAGGTTTTCCTTGGATGGCAAATATAAGAGGAATTATTGCTAATACCGGTGTTGGCTTTGATTACGTCACAACTGGTGTGGCTTGGCACCTATTTATAATTATTGTTATTTTTCCTGGTGCTGGCTGGGAGATTTATGTTAATCTTGGGGCACTTTCATCGGTGACTATAATCACCGCAATTATTGCATCATATGCTTATGGTAGGTTAATTGATAGTCGCAGAGGCGGAGATTTATTAAAATTTAGCGTTATGGCTAATGCTCTAGTGCACGCCTTTCGTCCTTTTGCTGGTGCCCCAGCGGCGATTGTGGCGACCAATATAGCCAATGAGGCGGCCACTATGGGCTACAACATGTCATTTACGAGAGGTGTATTTGATACGGCCGACCTTTCGGGCCATCGTATTTTATATTTATGTGTTTGTGATGCTGTAGCGAATTTTGGAGCAGCTTTAGCATCCGGGATACTTTTAATTTGTGTGATTATGGCTGGTGACGTTTCAGGATTGAATATATTCTTTTTTATAGCCGCTGGCTTTGTTCTTTTGATTGGCTCAGCTCGCTTTGACATCTATAAAAAATAATCGTCATGCTATACTAGATTTAATAATATAGGTGGGCCAGAAGTGACGGACGATAAATTGAATAAACAGCATCTTAGGCGCTTGAAAAAGGTTAAAACCTGGCAATTGGTCGCAATTTTATTGCTGATGGGCTTTATTTCCGCCACTTTTTTAAGGCTGAATAATATTGGGATGACGCAAAGATTTGAAGCAGTTAAGGCTGCGGATAAAGTTGGTAATAATCAAGTTATTCAAGATAGGTTGTATGACCTACAACGCTTTATGTCCGACCATATGAATACTGAAATGAGCAACGGTATTTATTTGGAAGAATCGTACCAGAGAGATTATAAAAAGGCGTACAACACAGCTTCTTTAGACACTAATCCAAACGGTAATATTTACAAAAAAGTTCAAGATGTTTGTGCCCCGAAATTTATCGGTTGGTCGACGGCTTATGTGCAATGTGTCACTGATGAATTGGCAAGATATCCATCGGCTAGCAACCTTGCCGAGTCGGTAAACTTACCTAAAGCCGAGCTCTATCATTACTCTTTTGCTTCGCCAGTTTGGTCGGCAGATTTTGCTGGTTGGTCGATTCTAGTTTGTATAATTTTAACCATAATGATAGTTGTTCGCATTATCTTTGTTGCTATTTTAAAATGGCTGATTCATCGTCACAAGATGATTTAACTGTTGACACTGTGGTCGTCACCGTGTAATCTAGTCTCGTATAGCATTAACAGGAGGTATAGGGATATGGCTTACAAGCACATAAACTCAAAAGGTATTACTTATTATTTGCACAGCACTGAAGTTACGCTTCGTGGTGGCAAGCAACAGACAATCTACTTTTTTGCAAAAGTAGAAAAAAATGCAAAGGGTCAACCAGTTGATCTACCAGCAGACCGAATTGTTAAAGAAAATCCACGAAACGGTTTT
>CAYVRA010000035.1:0-7716 GCA_964452965.1 uncultured Saccharimonas sp. (SeqCode)
GAAAATTGCAATCGCGGGTTATGGTCTAGAGGGTGAATCAAACTATAATTATTGGTCAATTGACGAAAGCAACGATGTAACGATAGTCGATCAAAAAAAACCTGAAAGAGATCTGCCTGGCGATGCTAAAACTCTTATTGGTGAAAATATTATGGAAAATTTGGCTGATTTCGATTTAGTTGTTCGTACAGCCGGTCTAGCACCATATAAAATTAAAACTAATGGCAAAATTTGGTCGGCAACTAATGAATTTTTTGATAAGTGCCCAGCGCCGATAATTGGCGTGACTGGCAGTAAAGGTAAGGGTACAACGGCCAGCTTAATTGCCAGTATATTGGAACGATCTGGACGAAATGTTTGGTTGCTGGGAAATATTGGCAAACCACCACTTGATGTTTTGGGCGATATTCAACAAAGTGATATCGTTGTTTATGAACTGTCCAGTTTTCAGCTGTGGGATCTGGAAAAATCGCCTCATGTTGCGGTAGTTTTGTTTATTGAGCAAGAGCATCAAAATGTCCATACTAGTATGGAAGATTATGTTATGGCCAAGGCTAATGTGACTAAATATCAAAACGAGGGTGATATTTTGATTTATAATCAATCTAATCAATATGCAAGATATATAGCTGAAAATTCCAGAGCTCAATTAACCGCATATCCTGATTTGGCGGCTGCTCATGTTGATGGCGACGATTTCTATTACGGTGAGCAAATTATTTGTTCAACAGATGCTTTGAAAATCATTGGCAAATTTAACCAGGACAATGCTTGTGCGGCGATTGATGCTGCTTGGTATTTTACTCAGGACACAGGTGTTATATCTAGCGGTTTATCTGCTTTTTCTGGTTTGCCGCATCGACTAAGCTTTGTTAGAGAGGTCGATGGTGTCAAATATTATGACGACAGCATTGCTACGATACCTGGTGCAGCGATCGCAGCATTTAAGTCATTCGATGAGCCGAAGGTTGTTATTTTAGGTGGATCATCCAAGGGTGGGGATTTTAGTGAAATGGCCGAGGAGTTAAATATCCAAAAAAATATTAAAGCTATCTTGGTCGGTGATGAGGCAAAAAATATTGCTAATTATTGCAAGGCGGCTGGGTTTGATAGTTTTGAAATTATGGAAAACTCAATCATGAAACAGATTGTCGATAAAGCTAAAAGTATGTCAAAACCTGGCGGTGTTGTTCTGCTTAGCCCGGCTTGCGCATCATTTGGAATGTTTAAAGACTATGCAGATCGAGGCGACCAGTTTCAGGCAGCTGTTATGGCGCTTTAATTTAATATTATGCAAACACTATTAAAACAGATAAAAAAACTACTGGCGCAAATTGATTCGGCATATTTGCGACTTGGGATTACTGAAAAACAGGCGATAGTTGATGATTTAATTAGGCAATTGGCCAATTCTGAAATTTGGAATAATCCAAGCGATGCGCAAATAAAAAGCAAGCAATTATCGGCATTGTCAAATATGATCGATCCCTGGGTAACTTTACACGCTCAAGCGGCAGATATAACTGAATTGATTGAGATGGGTGATGAAAGTTTGGAGACCGAATTTAAGGGTCAGGTTGATGCGTTAGAAAATGATTTTGCAAAACTTAAAAAAGATTTGATGTTTGACGGCGAGTTTGATGATCACAATGCGATTGTCAGGTTAAGCGCTGGTGTTGGCGGAACCGATGCCCAGGATTGGACAGAAATGTTAGAGCGCATGTATTTACGCTGGGCTGAAAAGTCTGGTATGAAAACGACTATTGTTGAACGCTCGGTTGGTGAAGAGGCGGGCATAAAATCATCTGTTATTGAGGTTGATGGGGCCTTTGCTTATGGAAAATTGCGCAGTGAAAATGGCGTTCATCGTTTAGTCCGTCTTAGTCCATTTAATAGTGATAATTTGCGTCAAACTAGCTTTGCATTAGTCGAAATCTTGCCACAAATTGAAACACCCGAAGAAGTTGCAATTGACGAAAAAGATTTAAAAATTGATGTTTATAGAGCTGGAGGCAAAGGCGGCCAGTCGGTAAATACAACTGATAGCGCAGTACGAATCACTCATATCCCGACTGGTATTGTTGTGGCGATTCAGAATGAGCGGTCTCAGTTGCAAAATCGTGAAACAGCTATGAAGATTTTACGATCAAAATTGATCCAGCTGCAGCTTGAACAGCATACTTCAAGTATATCTGATTTGCACGCTGGCGAATCTGCCAATTGGGGATCGCAAATCCGAAATTATGTTTTGCATCCATACACTATGGTTAAAGATACACGAACGAAATATGAGGATCGAGATGCACAAGGTGTATTAAGTGGAAAAATTGACGGCTTTATTGAAGCCTATTTAGACCAACAAAATTAAAGCTTATGTTATAATTATTTAAGATATGATTTTGTTAGATAGGGTTACAAAAACTTATGGAAAAGGTACCGAAGCGGCGCTTGATCGTGTCAGTTTATTCATTGAGCCGCGTGAATTTGTAATTTTGGTTGGTACCAGCGGTGCTGGCAAATCAACCTTATTTAAACTTTTAACTCGTGAAGAAAAACCAACTAGCGGTAAAATTGTGGTCGGCGGAATTGATTACGATACCTTGAAAGATAAAAACATTCCAATGCTTAGGCGTAAAATTGGTGTCGTTTTTCAGGATTTTAAATTATTGCCACAACGCACTGTTTTTGAAAATGTTGCGTTTGCGTTAGAGATTGCTGGTATGACTAGGCATGAAATTAAAAGCACTGTGCCAAAAGTTATAGAGTTGGTCGGATTGACAGGCAAGGAAAAAAGTTTTCCTCATCAATTATCTGGTGGCGAGAGACAGCGCGTAGCTATCGCTAGGGCGGTTGTGCGTCAGCCAAAAATCTTGATTGCAGATGAGCCAACTGGGAATTTGGATCCAAAAAATAGTTGGGATATTATGCGACTGCTAGAAAAAATTAATAAATATGGCACAACAATTCTGTTGACGACTCACAATGCTGAGATAGTAAATAAATTAAAGCGACGCGTTATTACACTTGATCATGGCAAAATATCTAGCGATCAAGCACAAGGGAGTTATAAACAATGAAAAAAGATAACCCGAAACGCAATAATCGAAAACTTTTGACATTCCTTAGGATGTTTAAATATGGTTTTGACAGTTTTCTCCGTAATTCTTGGCTATCAGTTGCGGCTACGGCCGTTATGACAATTACGCTACTTATTATATTTACTACTTTTGTAGCCCAAAATGTCTTGAACGATACAGTTGAAGCTTTAAGAAATAAAGTTGATATGTCGATTTATTTAAAGACCGATACGACTGATCAAGATGCCGCTAATATAATTGTCGAATTGAAAAAGCTATCATCGGTAAAGTCTGTTAGTTATATAAGTGCTGAATCGGCTCGTAATCAAATTATTGAGGCAAATAAAGCGGATAATAATGTTTTGGATGCTATAAAAGAGGCTGCTAATAAAAATCCTGCAACTTTAAGAATTGTAGTTAATGATATAAATAATACCGCGCAGTTGCAAAATTTTGTTGACGATAACGCGGCATTAAAAGATCATTTAAATCCTGATTACAAGCCTTCATTCGCAGGCGAAAGACGCAATACAATTCAATCAATTGCTAGGGCGGTGGATTTTGCGCAAAAAGCTGGTATCGCGGCTGGGACAGTATTTATGATTATATCGGCACTGATAATTTTTAACACAATTCGTATGGCTATATTTAATCGTCGCGAAGAGATTCAGATGATGAAATTAATTGGAGCAAACCAAGCATTTATTAGAGGCCCGTTCTTGGTTGAGGCAAGTATTTATGGCGTAATAGCTGCAATAATTGCAGCTGGCGCTGGAACTTGGGCGCTATTTAGCTCGGCTAGTTTATTGACAAGTTATCAGATTGCAGTTCAGCCGACGATCGACCTTATAATCAAGGGCGCTCCCTTATTTGTTTTTGGGATGATTGTCATAGGTTCGCTGATTGGCATTATTTCTTCGCTATTTGCAACTTATAGGCATTTGAAGATATGAAAACTCATAAAAAGATTTTAATATTTATTTCAGCTGCGGTATTGATGATTTTTGCACCTTTGCAGATAATTAACAAGCCAGTTGCGGCTGATCAATATGATGATCAAATATCAGCGCTGCAAAATGACATTATTCAATATCAAGCCGAGGCTGCAAGATTAGATGCTGAAGCGATTACTCTTCAATCTGCACTTGAGCAATTAGCAAACCAAGAAGCTGTTCTCCAGACGCAAATAAATATCAGCCAGTCAAAATATGATCAGCTGGTTCAAAAAATTGCTGATACCGAAAAGCAGATTAGCGATAATAAAGATGCCCTGGGCATTACGATAGCAAATATGTATGTCGAAGATAATATAACGCCAGTAGAAATGTTGTTTAGTAGTAATAATATAAGCGATTATATGGACAAGCAAGAATATCGCAGTTCAGTGAGGGGCCAATTAACATCGACAATCTCAAAAATTAAAGACTTGAAGGCACAACTGGATCAACAAAAATTAGATATCGAAAAAGTCTTAGCTGAACAAAAATCTCAACGCGATCAACTAACTGCTAAAAAAAATCAACAAGCTTGGCTACTCGAGCAGACTAAGGGGAAAGAATCTGCTTACCAGGATCTGATAAAGGGCAGTGAATCTAAAATAGCTGAAGCGAGAGCTATTCAGGCGGCTATTCGTGCTGCTGTCAGCAGGACGGGTGGCGGATCGGTTATAGATGGTGGATTATTGTCTGATTATGGCTGGAATGATTTTAACTGTCCGATGCAAGGCTATCTTTCTACTGGTGGCGCGGATGGTCGCGGCGGTGATGGTTTTGGTTATGGGTGTCGTCAATGTAGTAGCTATGTTGCTTGGAAAATTGCGAAGGCGACTAATTTTTATCCGCAATGGGGTGATGGAAGAAGTTTTACCTCTAACGCACAAGCTAAATTTGGAGTTGGTGATGGGCAACCACATGCCGGGTCAATAGCCGTAATGGATGGTGGGCCATTTGGTCATGTTGCATGGGTCGAAACAGACCCTTATATGAAAGATGGTCGTATGGTTATTCAAGTTAGCCAATATAATGTTGATTATGGTGCTGGTTATGGCATGTACAGCCTAGTAGAGTGGTCAGTAAATGCTTTTGATCACTATGTGCAAATTGTTAAATAAAATGATAATGAGGTTATATGCAACATATTAAAATGAAAAGTGCCGATTCTGAAAATAATTGTCAAAAATCAAAAAAACCAATATCGCCAACTTTATTATTTATCATAATCGCTTTTTCGGTTGGGCTTGGTTTTGTGGTTGGAAATTATAAATATCAAATTACGGCAGCGATTGGCCCGGTATTTGGCTACAAAGCTCATGCGGGTAGTTTGGACGTAAGCTCGTTACAGGAGACATATAATGCGCTTGCTGGCAATTTTGATGGCACGCTGGATACAAAGTCTTTAATCGAAGGCGCTAGTCGCGGAATGGTCGCGGCTGCAGGCGATGATTACACGATATACATGAGTTCTAAAGAGGTAACTGATTTTAACAACAGCTTGACTGGTAACATTGGTGGCGGCATTGGTGCCGAGATTGGCATAAAAAATAATAAAGTTGTTATTATACGAGCATTAAAAAATAATCCAGCCGAAAAAGCCGGCCTTAACGCCGATGACATTGTTTTAGGTATTAATGATCAATCAACTGATGGATGGACGGTTGATAAGGCTGTTAGTAATATTCGTGGCGATGCTGGCACAACAGTTAAATTATCCATTCAGCGTGGTAGTGAGATAAAAGAATTTACGATAACTCGAGCAATAATAAATAACCCCAGTGTCGATAGTAGCGTTATTGATGGGGTTGGCATTTTGACAATTAGCCGTTTTGACGAAAAAACTGGTAGTTTAGCGCGACTTGCGGCCCAGGGATTTATAAAACAAAATGTCAAAGCTGTAATATTGGATCTTCGTGGTGATGGCGGCGGTTATGTTGACGCAGCCAGAGACGTCGCTGGCTTGTGGTTAGACAATAAGACGGTTATGACCCAAAAATCAGGTGGTGTAGTCCAGGATATAATTACAACTGGGAATAACGCCATTTTGAATGGTATGCCAACGGCAGTTTTGGTAAATGGCGGCAGCGCTAGTGCTAGTGAAATCGTGGCTGGTGCATTGCGCGATAATAATGCCGCAAAATTAGTTGGCGAAAAGACCTTTGGCAAGGGGAGCATGCAGCAATTGGCATCACTTAGTAGCGGAGCAGAGTTAAAGGTTACGATTGCTAAATGGTATACGCCTAATGATATTAATGTAGATAAAAATGGTTTTGAGCCTGACATTACCGTGACTTTGACTCAGGCTGATATTGATAAGGGCTTTGATACTCAATTGGATGCAGCTAAAAAATTACTTGGTTTTTAATTGCTTGTGTTTTTACTGCCATATGTAGTAGTATAGGAGTTAGATGAATAAAAAGAAGATTTTACTAGTTGAAGATGACGAAGCACTATCAAGCGTTTATAAAACAAGGCTCGAGATGGAAGGTTTTGAGGTCAAAGAAGTAAACAATGGCGAGAAAGCTCTTTCTGTAGCTATCGATTTTAAACCTGATCTTATATTACTAGACGCTATGATGCCAAAAGTTAGCGGTTTTGATGTGCTTGATATATTAAAAAATACGCCAGCAACCAAAGACATTTTAGTAATTATGTTGACGGCTTTAAGCCAGCCAAAAGACAAAGAGCGTGCTGAATCGCTTGGTGTTGATGATTATCTGGTTAAATCACAAGTTGTTATTGGTGATGTAGTTGATCGCGTAAAGCACCATTTAGGTTTAAAGTCTCAATAGTCCTAGTATTATTAAGGTAGGGGGTATCTTATGGACATGCAAAATATTGATGAGGCACAAAACTTAGTTGAATTGAAACAAAAACCTAAATCAACAAAATCTAAAATTTTAATTATTATTGGGTCTGTGTTGTTGTTTTTGTTATTATCTGGTTTTGCCTTGTGGTATTTTATTTTTAATACTATTTCTTTGGTGCAGTATGATAATAGTGGATATTCAATTACTATTCCGCAATCTTATGTAAAGAGCGAGTCTTCGACTGGTGAGATTGAGTTTTATAAGTCAGATCTTAAAGATAAGAAAAACCGGTCTTATGTTAGTATTGGCTTTAAAGATGTAGAAAATGTATTTAGATCGAGGTATATTGATTACTTAGACAAAACAACATCTAGGGATTTTATAGAAAAATATAGATCTAGTGATTCGTTAGTAAAAACGAATGTTGTTGTTGATAAAACCAAAAAAGGCGATATTGATGTATGGACTATTTCTGGCGACCTGCCTGATTCAGGAAAATTTAGGTCGGTCATTTTATTAGGCAAAGATAAGATCTATTTTATTAAGGTCTTATGTCGCAATGACGAACCAAAATTAATAGATTCTGCCATAAAAATAACTGATTCTTTTGTCATAAAGTAAATCATTGAAGCAAAATGATTAATTAGAGTTAATAGCGCCAAGGAGGATAAATAATGAATACTTCAGATAAAATTAATAATAGATTCACAAGTGGCTTTACTGTTGTTGAGTTAATTTCTGTGATTGTCGTTATGGGTATACTGGCGACCATTGGCGTTATCTCTTTTTCTGAAGTGCAGGCTAGGTCAAGGGATTCGCAAAGATCTTCGTCTGTAA
>CAYVRA010000036.1:0-7668 GCA_964452965.1 uncultured Saccharimonas sp. (SeqCode)
GCACTTGATGATATTCGTGGTAGTATTGAAGAACTTAAATATTACCTTTCAAAATTAAAATAGCGCTATAATGAAGTTATAATGTTGGAGATTAAAAAAACCGGCAGGCGGCAATGGGTTGTGTGGTTAATTTTAGGCCTAGTTACAACTTTAGTGGCTGCATTTTTAATTTTATGGCCGATGACTCAAAATTCAATTGCTCCGTCAGATAGTGATTTAGATAATGTTATAAAAACTCCGCAGCCGCAATCCATATCGTCAAATGTTTTGTTCACTGGCAATATTTACTTTGGAAGATATATAAACGACTGGTCGATGCTTAGTCCGTTGCAGTACCAATACCCGTTTTCAAGGTTAAATGAGTTTAACCGTGAACAATATAATGCTTGGATATCAGGATTAGAATGCCCACTTGCTGGTAGCGTCAACATGACTTCGGCCGAGGAAGAAGCAGCATTGCAATTTAATTGTTCACCAAATTATCTACCCGAGGCTGCAAAATGGTTTACGGCTGTGACGCTGGCAAATAACCATACCGACAATCAGGGAATTGAGGGGTTTGCTGAGACAAAACAACATTTGGAGGAGAACGGCATCCAGTATTTTGGACATTACGATCCTTATATAGTTAGTGACAACTGTGAGGTCATTGGCCTGCCGGTGACTATCGAAAATAATGATAATTCAATTGCAAAAGGCAAATTACCGGTTGCGATGTGTGGCTTTCATGGCGTATTCAAGATTCCGCCAGAGGAGGCTTTGGCTGAAATGCAAAAGTACGGTCAATATATGCCAGTTATCGCAATGCCGCACATGGGGGCCGAATATCAGTCGGCGCCAGATGAGCTAAAAACTGCCGTTTATCGCAGCATGATAGACAATGGCGCCGATATGGTTGTTGGTGATCATCCGCACTGGATTCAGACAACGGAAAGTTATAAGGGACATTTAATTTTGTATTCGATGGGCAATTTTATGTTTGACCAACAATTTAATTCAGAAGTTACTCGTTCGGCGGCGTTGAGTGTTTTAATGAGCGATGCTAACGATAATTCAAATAGCCTAAATGGCTGGCTAGCGCTTGGTGAAACTTGCGTAGCATTTAAGGATAATTGCCTAGAAACCGCTAAGGCTCAAAATCTAAAAAAGCTAGATATGTCTTACAAATTTGGAATTGTCGGCTCTAATGACTCTGATAAAATAAATAAACCGGCCACGCCAGACCAGCAGGCGAGCATATTGCAGCGCCTAAATTGGCAATCGACTTTGGGTGGTTTGCAAGCGCCGTATAGTGGCCTATAATTAAATTATGACGCATAAAGAAATTGAAACTTATATACTGAATTTCCCGAATACTTGGCTGGATTTTCCTTTTGGCGAAGATACGGCTGTTTATAAAGTTGGTGATAATGGCTCAGACGACAGTAAGATATTTGCTTTGATTGCTGAAAACAGTAAGCCGCTTCGGCTAAGTTTAAAATGTGATCCGTTGTTGGCCGAAAAATTGCGTGAAGATTATGAAACCGTTTTGCCGGGTTATCATTTAAACAAAAAACACTGGAATACGATTATTTGTACCGGACAAGTGCCAGATGATGAAATCAAAAGCTTAATTTCGATTAGCTATAATCTGGTGTCTCCAAAGTAGATTTGTTTGCCATTGAGGCTAACTATCATCTATATTATGCATACTTCAACAGTCGAATGATACAATTACTACATGAGCCAACTAGCCCAAAAACAGCGCGATCATTATCTCTCGTTTAGTACATTTACTAATCCGGGATTATACAAAGAGCTACTCGTCGCTTTGCCTGATGATATACGAGAGCTTGGACTACTGGTTAGGCAGAACTTTGTGCACAGGACTACGCTTGCAGATGGCAATACTGATTCAAACACAGATTTACGCTTTGGCGATATGACTAAGATGCCATGGTGGCGACAGCCGGAAGATGACAACCTGGCTACTGCATCGGCAATGCTTGCGGAATTGTACCGACGAGACGAACGCGGTTTTATACCTGACCGCCGCGTCGAAGATAAACTTGTGCTAACTTGTAGATATGATGCAATTATTGTGGCATCTATTTTAAAAGCTAAAGGCATACCTGCAAGAGTGCGCTCTGGTTTTGGTTCGTATTTTGAACCAAAACAAAGTGACGATCACTGGATTAGCCAATACTGGAGTGATACTGAAGGACGATGGATAACGATAGACGTTGATGGAAGTATCAGCTACATAGGCGAACTCGATCCTTACGATATATCTGAAGGACAGTTTGACTGGTCAGCAAAGGCTTGGCTGGATGTTCGAAGCGGAAAAACAGATCCAAATTATTTCTGGAACGCTGCAGATTGTCGTGGGCTAATGCCAATCGCGTGGGAGTTGTTTTATGATTTTCATTGCTTAATGAATGACGAGATAGTGTATTGTCATCATCCAAAGCTTGTGTGTCTTGACACATTCCCTACGCTAAAAGAGGATCAACTGATCGAAATAGATGACCTGGCACGCTTGATGCTAGAGCCAGATGAAAATTTTGAACACTTATTAGATATATGGGAGAACAAAAAGGAGTTTAGGCTACTTTCTGGCGGTCTATTGTAACTTCCTTGATATAGATTCTTGCCGTCAAAAACTTTATCACGCTATAAGAATGTGGTATAATATAGATATTAGCAACCTAGCTATATAGGTAAGTAAATGTAGTGGGGAGATAACAAACTCCTAAGTATTTACTTATTACGTACCTTTACAACCTATTTTTTACCTTCTTGCGCCGTAGGATAAGTATGTACCATTTTTTGGTATTGACTTATCCTATGGCGAATTACCGCCTTAGGAAATTATAAAAAATTTCAGAGAGGCGGTGTAGTATGAAGAAGAAGAATCTCAAGAACTTTGAGTGTTATGTTGAACCTGATACCACCCTATTTCAACAGGAGGTTGATGTAATTGTGGCGCTAGTTCTTAAAGCAATCGAGAAGTACAATACTTCCTACGGGACATTCATTCTCGATGGGCAGAAAAAAGGAGGAGAATTAGAATGCCTCATCCGTTTTGATTTGCCAAAAGGGCATCTCAAGCGCAGGGTCATTAGTGTTGGTTCGCGCGGTGGGGCAATTAATTTTGCCGCGCTGGCTGCTAACCCAATCAATGCCATAATAGGTCTTCCTAATTGGGAAGGTAGCTCAATTTATATCGCAGATGAAAACAAATTACTTGTGCTCAACACGACATATGGTCGTTTCTTGTGCAGTTTTTATGCGAATTTTCCGCATGGAGGGCATGGCGAGTCGACTAATATTTTGATGATCGTAGGCTATGTAATTGCTCATATGCGCAAAAGAGCCGGAGTTAATGTAATTGGATATCCCGATGTAAAAAACGAGGATATAGTCCTTCAAGATTCGGCTAGTTCTCTCGGGCTTGTATTATTTGGACATAACGACAATGCCGATATGGCGGCAGCGTTTGTCCGCAAGGCATTTGAACAATGTAAGGTTCCTGAGCTGAAGTCATGGAAGGCATGGCATGATGACGCCAGTAACGGAAAGCTTGCTTTGTTCTTTGAGTAAAGGTAAAGAGTGGGCCATTGCTCTCGACCTTCGCACATATGGTGTGAGAGTCGAGGGCTTTTTTATTGTCTTATGGTATCAACGGTTCGCTCTAATTATATATGGGTGTTTGCGGTCACGTTTTGAGTTATATCTTTAAGTAGTTATAATGACAGTATGCAGGACGTTAAAGAGGAAGTTAGGGCCAGGCTGAACATCGAGGATGTAATAGGTGAATATATTCAGCTAAAACGGGCTGGCCGAAACTTCAGGGGCCTCAGTCCGTTTTCGGCTGAAAAAACACCCAGCTTTTATGTTAGCCCTGATAAAAATATTTGGCATGATTTCTCATCTAATAAAGGTGGTGACATTTTTACTTTTGTGATGGAGTTGGAGGGGATTGATTTTCGAGCTGCGCTGGAACACTTGGCGCGTAAGGCCGGAATTGATTTAACACTTTATGAAAATAAGGGCTCGCAAGAAATTGCAGCTCGTAAGAAGCGGTTATTATTAGCTCATGAAATGGCGGCTAATTACTATCAACAGAGTTTAATTCAAAATAAACACGCTATGGAATATGTTTTCAATAAGCGTGGTTTAAGTAAGCAGGTTGTTCAAGATTTCAAAATCGGTTATGCGCCAGACAGTAGTGACGCACTAGTTCAGTTTTTAACCAAAAAAGGTTTTAGCAAACAAGAACTATCGCAGGCGGGATTAGTTAATCGCTTTGGTGGCGACTTATTTCGAGGTCGTATGATGGTATCTTTGATGGACGGAACTGGTAATGTAATTGGATTTACGGGGCGAATTATTAATGATGAACCAAATGCGCCAAAATATCTAAATACTCCGCAAACGCTTCTTTATGACAAAGGCCGACATGTTTTTGGTTTGTCGCAGGCTAAAGAATCAATTAGAGTTAACGACTATGCGGTAGTAGTAGAGGGTAATTTGGACGTCGTCAGTAGTCATCAGGTAGATGTTTGCCAAGTTGTGGCAACCGCTGGTACGGCTATGACCGAGCACCACTTAAAGGCGCTGGTTCGTCTAAGTAGCCATATACGGTTAGCATTTGATGGTGACAAGGCGGGGCTAGCGGCGACCGAGCGGGCGATTCCGATTGCTCAAAATGTTGGAGTAGAGCTTTCGATTATTTCTATGCCCGATGGTGCTAAAGATCCTGATGAGCTTATTAAAAAAGATCCTAATTTTTGGCAGCAGGCGATTAATAATTCGATGCCGGCGGTTGATTGGATTATTGGTCAGCACTCATTACGTGAAGACCTTACGACTGCGGCCGGCAAGCGTCGATTTACGACTGCGGTGCTGGATGTCGTCAGAATGTTGCAGGATTCGGTCGAACAAGAACATTATTTGCTGAAAATTGCTAAACTTAGTGACTCTTCGGTTGAAGCCTTGAAAATAAAACTTGGTAAAAACAGAACAGACGAAGCGCCATTTAAAGATAGAAAAGCTGTTTTGCAATCGATTATCGAGACCGACCCATCTTCTTATCAGGATATTTTACTGGCATTTTTACTTAAAAGTGTTCAGGCGCGTGATTTATTAAAAACTTTCGACGCTAAATCTTTTGATGGTGAAGCTAGGCAGGCGATAGTTAGTTATCTGGCGGAAAATAATAGCGAAGTCATAAAAGAAATGCCAAAACAGTTGCAAACTTATGATAACTATGTAAAAATATTGTTATTGATCGCCGAGACTCGATTTGCAGACTGGAATGACGAAGATCGTTATTATTCCGTCGCCGAGATGCTCCGCAAAGTTTCCGCAACGCCAAAAAAAATACAAAAAGACATCCTGACTGAACAACTGCGTGATGCAGAAGTCTCAGGTGATGACGAAAAAGCAAATGAAATACGCAGCGACCTAAATAAATTAATAAAGGAGATCCAAAGTGGTAAAAGATAAACCAATTACTGAAGACTTAAAAGATGTGACGATTGATGATATTGTGGCGCTTGACCCAAGCATATTAGAGGATGTGAATAACCCATTGCTATCAATAGAAGAGCCGGGCCTTGAAGATCTGCAAGATGAAGATGAAGAAGAAGACGATGAAGAGACTTTAAATAAAGGCCAATATTTTGATGATGCTAGTGACGACAGCGTTCGTTTATACCTACGCGAAATCGGTAAGATCCCGTTACTAAATTCTGAAGACGAGCTAGCTTTGGCTCAACGGGTTGTGGCTGGTGACAAAAAAGCCAAAGATAAAATGGCTGAGGCAAATATGCGTCTGGTTGTTTCGATTGCCAAGCGCTACAGTGGCCGTGGTCTAGACTTTCTTGATTTGATTCAAGAGGGCAACACTGGCTTGTTACGCGCGGTTGAAAAGTTTGATCCAGATAAAGGTTTTAAATTTTCTACTTACGCCACTTGGTGGATTCGCCAAGCGATTACTCGCGCCATTGCTGACCAGGCACGCACAATTCGAATTCCAGTTCACATGGTTGAGACAATTAATAAATTACTTCGGACCCAACGCCGCATGACCCAAGAATTAAATCGTGAGCCAACTATTGAAGAATTGGGCAAAGAACTAGAAATGGAACCGGCTAAAGTTGAATACGTTATCAAGATCAAGCAAGACATTACGTCACTAGATGCTGGTATCGGCCGCGATGGCGAAGATGAAGATTCGGTTTTAGGTGATTTTATTGATGATGAAAATGGCGTTACGCCAGAAGAGTCAGCTACATCTCAATTATTAAAAGAGCAAGTTCAATCTGTTCTTTCTTCACTCTCAGACCGCGAGCAAAAAATTGTAAAAATGCGTTTTGGTCTAGAAAATGGTAAAAGTCACACGCTTGAAGAGGTGGGTCGTGAATTTGCTGTGACTCGCGAGCGAATTCGTCAAATTGAAGCCAAGGCCTTAGCTAAACTTCGCAAGCATAAAGATGCTAAGAAGCTCCACGAATACCTCGGATAAAGCTTAAGCGATAATATTGACTTATCGACACAAAGGTGCTTTAATTAATTGTATACATAAATAAAACAAAAAAAGGAAAAATATGCCAGAAAATAACAGTAAAAACCTAGATGCGCCTTTAGGTATACCAGCTTTTACAAATGAAGATATAGTCGCAGATAAAATTGGTTACTATGGAGTACCTACCGATAGGCTAAAAGATTTACCATTAACACTAACAGCTGAGATTGCAGACAAAAATGATTCATTATCACCTGATAATAGTTTTGAAAAAGAGACAGCAATAGGCAAATCATATGATTATAAAATTAAAGAATTTAATAAAAAACGCGAAGCGATAAAAGCGACAACTCAAGATGCTTCAATTGAATCTGATTCTATCAACGAAGAAATAACTTATGTGAATCACTTAACGCAAGAAACTCTTCTTGATAAAAAAGAGTAGTTTATTAATCAATAAATTCAATTTTGGCCAGTACTTCGTTTATCTGATTGTATAATTTATCCATATTATCATCATTGATTATAAATTGATCAGCGATGGCAATTGGCCCGCCTTTTTCTAGGTCGCCGATATCTGACCAGTCGCGTTGGTCGGCTTCGTATTGTGATAGTGGCCGAACGGGACGGGCGGTTAGGCGGCGATGACGCAATCTTTTTGGTGCGACAACCGCTACGACTGTTAATTCGCCGGAAAACTCATGTTTTAGAGTTTTATATTCAGTCCAACTATAAAGGCCGTCAACAATAATCCGATGTTGACCAGCGTTAATTAGGGCGTGTATTTGAGATAAAATTATATTAACGACAAAATCATCGCTGTTTATAGTGCGTAGCTCCTCGCGAAAAAGCTTTTCATTTTCGGCTGTGTCTTCGATGCCGCGGTTTTTCATAGTTTCAAGTACTACATTATCAAAACTTACTTTGGGGTAGCCTTTATTAGTTATATATTCAGCAGCTGTAGTTTTACCTGACCCTGCTAGGCCGACAAAAGCCAAAATCTTTACGTTGTGGTTGTGAATCATACCTCTAGTTTAGCAGATTATATTACTGGGTTTGAGGTATAATATTAGTATGACTAAGCGATTGGCTGTTATTGACGGGAAGTCGGTGTTTTATCGTGGTTATTATTCGATGCCGAATTTAACTTTGGCAGA
>CAYVRA010000037.1:0-7425 GCA_964452965.1 uncultured Saccharimonas sp. (SeqCode)
TAAAATGCCTCTATTTTTTGTCGCAAATGTGAGTTATTACGGGACTATTGACATTATAGAATTACAGTGTTACAATAATAGTATTACTCTTTACGGGTAAAATTTTTAGAAAAAAGAGGCGATAAACTTGAATAACAGGTTTATATGGATTAGCATCAGCGACGCAATTATTCCGGTCCAGAGCTTAAAAGATTTTATACTTAAAGCCACCGGACTGGAGCCTGAGATTACAGAGTCCACTTGCGATACCGATGCCGTTGTCAGGGCTAAGAATGAAGGGTGCGGGATAATTATACCTGCAACAAGAAGCGATCTGCTTCGACCATTCATAGAAGCTGCTAAAGAAAATCAGGTCGAGCTATTATTCCCTGAATTTAACAACTGCGACGAAGCCGATGCGGAAATAACGGTGGACGCTCCATGCGGGACGCATTATCTAAAATTCGCAGGATTTAAAAGGCCCGTAATCGATGATAACGGAATTTGTTTTTTAGATCTATAGCGCCACACCCAAAAGGGGTCACAAGACCCCTTTTAATTTTTGTCTTAAAAGTTTTATGAATCTGTTATTTCTAGAGAGAAACGTTAAATCATTATTGACCAAAACATATTTTTATGATAGAATCGATAACTTATGAGTATATTTTTTAAACGAACAAAAATATTAGCTACACTTGGCCCAAGTACTAATTCGCTTGAGACAATAGAGCAACTAGCACTAGCCGGAGCCAATGGTTTCAGGCTAAATTTTAGTCATGGCAATTACGAAGAGCGCGACCAACAAATCGCCTGGATACGTGAAGTAACCAAAAAAACCGGCAAGCCAATAGCTATATTACAAGACTTACAGGGTCCAAAAATACGACTTGGAAAATTAAACGAGAACACAGAAGTTGTAGCTGGAGACGAGCTAATTCTTGATTTTGCGGCCGAACATAATGGGCTAATAATACCGGTGCAATATAACTTGGCGGAAAAAGTTAAGCCGGGCGAATCTTTATATATATTTGATGGAAAAATCAAAACAGAAGTATTAGATATCATAAGTAAAACCGCAATCAAAGTCTGTGTAAAAAATTCAGGCACGCTAATGAGCCGCAAGGGAATTAATCTACCAGATACAGACTTCGCCGGTGATATTTTGACCACAAAAGACATAGCCGATATTGAATTTGGAGCAACTCGTGATATCGACTATGTAGCGTTAAGTTTTATCCAAAGCGCAGAAGATATAAATGCATTGAGGCAGATATTAATAGCAAATGGATCAACGGCCCATATAATCGCTAAGGTTGAAACAAAATCCGCTATTATTGATGAAACACTAGAGGAAATAGTAAAAGCAAGTGACGGCGTTATGGTTGCTCGAGGTGATTTAGCAGTTGAAGCCGGAGTAGAAGTCGTTCCAATAGTTCAGCGTCGCATCATTGAACTATGCCGAAAGTATGGGCGCCTAAGCATTGTCGCAACTCAAACCATGGCAAGTATGGAACATGCACCAGAGCCAACTCGCGCCGAAGTAAGCGACGTGTCTAATGCAGTAGTGCAAGGCGCTGATACAATAATGCTATCAGATGAAACAGCTAATGGTGAATACCCGATCGAAACAGTAGGGGCTATGAAAAAAGTTATATTATATACTCAAAATTCAGAACCTGTCGCCCCATTAAAGGATAAATTACTGAATAATGAGAAGCGCCATGATGCCGTTAGTGTGGCCGCGATTAGTATAGCCAAGCAACTAAATGCAGATGCGATTATTGCAAGCACCAAGTCAGGCGCAACAGCTGCAAATATAGCTACACATCGTCCAAACTGCACAATCATTAGCGTCACCAGCGAAGCACGAACCGCCCAACAATTATCTCTATGCTACGCTAATCGAAGTTATATATCTCCAGAAGGTGATGATGTCTGCATTGATCTGATTAAAGACCTAAAAAAACAAGGCTACTTTAGAAATAAGCATAAACTAAACGTTGTAGTGGTTGATTGCAAGGAATCGAAAGAGACCGGCGCGACTCACACAATTAGAATCTGCACTATATAATATAATATAATATAATTATTTTATATTTCTAATAGAAAACACTACTTTTTGCAAGTAGTGTTTTTATTATTATGAAGATATTGTGTCATCCCAGCGTTTTATCGCCTTACGAATAATATCTATCGCCTCATCATAATCACCCCAGCCCTTAACGACAGTACAGCCAGGAGTCTTATGATTTTTATAGTTATTAAAATGATGAGTAATTTGATAGATTTTACTATGCGGAATATGATCTAATGAAGTAATCTCACATTTATTACTAAAACTATCATTTGGCACTGCAATAATCTTATCATCAACATCACCATCATCTTCAAATTTCATAACACCAATAACTTTAGCTTCTAAAAACAAGCCAGTGGGCAATGGTTCGTCCGTAAGAATCAAAACGTCCAGCTCGTCCCCGTCTTCGTCTAGCGTTTGAGGTATAAAACCGTAGTTAGTCGGTTTTGCAAATATAGCCGGCTCTACTCGATTCAGCTGCATAACGGCCATCTCACGATTCCATTCAATCTTATTACTGCTCCCAGCCGGTATTTCAATTACAGCATTTACTATCCCGTTATCTATATCGCCAGGATTAAGTATTTGGTTAAAATCTGCCATAAATTAATCTTCCTATTTTTACTATTACTTTTATTTATTAACTATACTTTATTTAATTATCTATTATGACATATTTATATTTTAATTAAAATAGCTAAAGTCCAATAAAAAACGCCACCATCTCGGTGGCATTTTCGTTTTATCTAGCAATAATTAAAGATTTATTAACCAAATAAATAGGCCGACAGAAAGTATAGTTAGTGATATAAACAGCCCTAACCCGACAGGAGAGCCCCAGCTAAACCACGAACCCCAAGCACGCCAGTGTTGAACTGGCCATTGATAATTTTCGCGGTACTCTTTCCAAGCCGCAAGGTCTTTTTGATGTTTTTCCTCTTTTGTATCTTTCATACAAATACTCCATATTATATTAATTAATCTATTCGACCTATAAATTAATACTCTTTAAGTTGAATCCGCAACCTCTTATTGCCCGAGTTTGGCGAGGGTTGTATAGCGGAATTATTTCATAATTATAATAACATGTTTTATAAGATAACACACCCGGTAATTTAAAACCCCTCAAGATAACTTAAGGGGCTAGGGTTTAATAAAGTACTACAGTTCTCTGATAGTGGCGGAGGAGCGACCTTCAAGTGTGCGACTGGAGGCATTAGCAGTTAGGTCGAGCTCACCACGGCCCCAGAAACAAAGCCATGGCGATAATCGCCATACAGACCCGTCCTTAACCTGGTAAGCCGACATATTAGGAGAATGCCAGCCCTTACAATTCCAGAATATTGGCCATCTAGGGAACACAATGGCCGCATCTAAAATCTCATCACCACCAATAGTAATGCCTTTTTTACGTTTCTGAGCTAAAGCCTGATCCGACGACAGCCCAATATAAGCTTCAGGATCAAAACCAACCCAGCGAATCCCAGGAACTTTACGAATTCCTTTGGAATATTTAAGGGAAAGCGCATCACTTTTCATCTCTGACCAACGCCATTTCGAAGAACCATTAGGAGGAATTATAAAATTCCACTTGGAGTCAAAATTGCGCTGTGTCATTTTTATGTCGCCACTATCAGGTAGGGTCACAGATAGCATCAAAACTTCAGTTGGCGTTATGGCTACAAAATCATCTGGCGGAATGGGGATATTATCGGCCGTAAAGCCAACCTTATTACCATTTTGTCTCAAGAACTCAGAGACAACCTTAATCTGCGCTTTAGGTATCTCGTACCAAACGGGTGGAATAGGAAATCTCATAACAACACCTCTTGCCGTACAAAATTTTCACCGATAATTATACCGATGATTTCAACTTTTAGTTGAGAACGGCGTAATATGTTCAGTGTTTATAATGAATAAATAACGCCATTCTCAAGTATAGTACTAAATTATTAAGGTCCTAAACAGTATCATCACATAACATAATTATATATGCAAGTAATACGTAATAATTAATACACAGCAACAGTCTCGATCCTTTAGCTAAGTCAAAAAATATAAACTCAATTATGCTAAAATTATCTCATGAATAAAACAGATTTTACAAAAGGCGTAGAGCGATTAATCGATCCGATAAGCGTTGGGACACTCCATTTTATGCAATATTTTAATCAGCTAATGCCAAAATCAATTCAAAAAAAATTAGTTAAATCTTCGGCACAAAAAACTCCCTATATGGGATTTGTAGTCGAACCATACAGTCTCTTTCTTTGTTATGAAATCGTTGATATAAAAAGAGCAAAATCATTACTACCAGATGGCTTTGAGTTAATAAAAACAAAAATCTTTTCAGGTGACGAACCAAAATATTACTGCATTTTTGGCTGCATACGTGCGCACACTAGCGCATTTTGGGGCACCAGAACTGAATTCTATATCATCGCAAAAGACAAGAAAACAAACCTACTAAGCTGGATAATTATCGACTACATAACAGATACAATCAGCTATGATAATAAAAACGGCCTGTCGGCGCCAAATATCAATCAAGCCGTAATGGCGACCGATTATAATGGCAATTTGGTCATAGATATCGAGAAGAAAGACGGTAGCTATAAATTATCACTTGTTGCTGATGTTAAAAAAGGCATCATGACAAACCTAGACCAAAGATTATGGCTAGAAGGTAATTTGTCGATAGGATATGGAAAAGATTTATCTGATGACGGAGCAGATATTTTTGCACTTAAGTTCGAACCAGGCGAAGTCGAAAAAGCACTTAAAATACCAAATCTAGGCTTAAATCTAGAGTCAAATACCTGGTATCCTGGGTTATTTGAAAAAAAACCGTCACAAATCGCTTGCTTTCCCTATGCCCAGCATTTTATATCTGACAGCCCTGGACACTCTAGTAAATTAAAGAACAAAGATGACCTAGAGTTGGCAATAAAATCACTAGATTTTAGTAGGATAAAGGTCTTTTCAACCAAATCATTTAGAATAATGATCTTAATAGGTACAGTGGTGTCACTTACAATAACGATAACCCTACTCTCCCTATTATTGGCAAAATAAAGCTATTTATTTTTAAAATATTCCTTTAATAAGCCATCACATAAAACTTTTAGCGTATCAATTATCATTGGATTATCATTATCGCCATATACTAATGGTAATTCCGTACAGCCCAATATAACAGCGTCAAGTTTTTTATCTTTTATAAACTGGCTAACTAGCTGGCGAAATTGATTCCGTTCAAGTCTCGTTAGTGGGCTATTCAGTTGCTTATAGATATATTTTTCAACCATCTCTGCTGTTTTAATATCTGGACGAATTAAGTTGATGCTGCCACCGCCCAATGCCTGATCATATAAATCAGAAGCTAATGTAGTAGGCGTAGCCAACAATCCTACTTTTTTAAAACCAGCTAATCTTATTTTTTCAGCTACTAGTTTAGGTATAGATAAAAATGGCACTTTTGTGGACGCCTGTATTTCTCGAAACAAAATATGTGCTGTATTACAGGCAATTCCATTTATTATACATCCAGACAACTCAAGTGATCTCGCTCGTTTAACTAACATTGTTTTTGCTTTGTTTAAGCATTGTTTGTTTGATATAAAATTTGGCACTGGAACGCTAAAGATTACAACTTCTGGGTAATCATCATCGACAGCTGCCGGCGTGTAGGCTTTTGAGCCATCAATTAATAGATTATACAGTTTAGCACTAGCTTGCGGCCCCATGCCACCAAGTATTCCGATTGCGGACATAATAAAACTCCTATTGTTTAGAAAATATAGATTTAAGATATAGATAATATAAAAAGATAAAAAGGGCTTTAGGCCCAATGCGTAAGATGCAGAGCAAACAAGTTTATTAATGGTGTGAATTCATTGCTCAAATTCATAAGCGTATTATAGCACGATGAACACCTTAATTAGTATATAATATATAAAGATTATGTATATTATCGACGCAGTTATAATCTTGATAACTATAAGATTTTTTATTAATCGTAAAAATTACGACTTTTTATATTACTTCATTAATTCAATAGCTTTATTTGGTGGTTATATATTAGGGCTAATATTATCAGTTGCCATAGTAAAAAACATGGCCAACTATACAGAAATAGGAACAATATCAATATCTTTCATGTTTGGACTAGCAATCTTATTTAGACTAGGCGTAGCCATAATAAGAAAGATAATAAAAAATAAAATAGGCAAAATTCAGCCAATAATAAAAAATAAATTATCTAATATAAATAAAGGGATGGCTCTGCCGTACAAGATATTAGTGCCATTGATCTCTATATTTTTATTATCCCAAACTCTGTTTTATATACCATTAGAGCTAGTCCAATCACTAGCGCAGGGCTCAGGATTAATGATTACGGCAGCAAGAATATTTCCAGATACAGCAATAAGCGACACGGCTAAAAAGCTATCGACTAATCAATTTGAAAAGCTAAGATTATCTTACGATAATGGCCCTATATCAAACATAGATACATCAAAAGCAGGAGAATTTAAATCCGTAGTTGATAAAATAGCACCGTCGATAGTCAAAATAGCCGCTTCTCGTTGTGGATTCGCTGGTTATGATGGGGTAGGCGGGTCGGGTTCATTCATAGGAAGAAATCTAGTAATTACAAATCAACACGTGATAAACGGAGCAAGTTCGATTTATATCGTTAATAAAAATGGCACATATCCAGCCGTACCAATCGTTATAGACGAAGACCACGATATAGCCGTGTTATATTCAAAATATGTTAACTCCCCGGCAATAGCAATTAATACAACTCCGCCAGAGTTAGGATCGACTGTAATATCGCTTGGATACCCAGATATAAATAACCAAAACTTCAGCTTGATGGTGTCAAACATTAAGCCAAATGATACATTTAAGTCATGGCAACGCAAATTAGACTCTAATAATACATTTTCCTTAACAGAAGGGCTAGGATCTGGCAGTTCTGGCGGCCCAGTAATTAACCTATCTGGTGAAATTATTGGTATAAATGCCGCAAGTAGCGATATAGACTTGATAGCCATTAAAGGTAGCATCGCCAAAAAAGCAGTTGATGAAGCTAGTATTAAATTATTTCCTGCCTTTTCTCCAATATGCTCATATGACGCAAGGTCATATTAATATGCCACGACAAAATAAAACTCCAAAATATCAAAAAACATTTTTTAATATTTCTACCTGCATCAGCAAAAAACGATATCGCAGTGAAGATGAAGCCCTAAAAACCGCCGAAATCCAAATGTTGCAAAACAGCGGACTAGAACTTTCAGCTTATAAATGCGATACTTGCGGTTTTTGGCACTTAACAAGATTAAACCGTGATAAATAAG
>CAYVRA010000038.1:0-7243 GCA_964452965.1 uncultured Saccharimonas sp. (SeqCode)
TTAATCTTAATCTTAATCTTAATCTTAATCTTAATCTGTGCCCTTATTACCAAGCCCGACTATCTGTAAAGAGGGGGTGGGCTTCGGTAATGTCGTTTTCGACTTCGACGATTTTTTATTAAAATCACCACCGTTGATACTGTTATTATTCGTGCAGCCATAACCGCATAGCTAGTCTTTACAGATAAATTATGTTATAATCGAACAGCGTTCCACTGGGGCTGACTATAGCTTTCGACGGAAGGACCTTAATAGATTATTTTGCAAGTCGAAGGTACTCGTTAAGTACAAATTTTAATTGCAACATTTACTGCAAAAGCAAAAAGCTTTGTAGCTAGTATCGCTAACGCCTTACAGCCACAATCTTTAGCAACAGTCTTAGCTTAATTGCTTCGACCATTCTT
Source organism: uncultured Saccharimonas sp. (SeqCode) (assembly GCA_964452965.1). Classification (GTDB taxonomy): domain Bacteria; phylum Patescibacteriota; class Saccharimonadia; order Saccharimonadales; family Saccharimonadaceae; genus UBA1547. Next base: position 405 of record CAYVRA010000038.1, read on the forward strand.
TCATCCAGGCGACATAGAGATGATAGGGTGTTATAAATATGCCGCTAGTCGATTAGATGGGGAGCAACGCTAATTTGGCAAAAATTATTGCGCGACGAATCAGGTATTTTTGTTTGATATTTAATCTGATCGGTCGTAAAAATTTAAATCAAACTAAACTTGTAGACGAATAATAGATTACCTTTCGGACCGGGGTGCGATTCCCCGCAGCTCCACCAATTTTATGTCTAAAAAACACTCAGGTATGGGTGTTTTTTTGTAATAAAAAACAACCGCCTGCGAGGAACGGTTGTTTATTGTGGAGTTTTTAATTTTCTGTTTATTTTTGGCTTCTGTATAATTTTTTTATTCAGGAGCTATCCCTATAATAAGGCGGTAAAGTGCTTGTGTCAATAACATTTTTAAAAATCTTTTCATAAAAAATATAATTGTGGAAAACTCTATTTTGACTATCTTCTGCACGGTAATTAGTATTATTAGATTCTTTCTAATTCAAATAAGTGATTTTTATCTTAGTTTGGTAATAGTGATAATTAGAACATAGCCAGTATTTTCGTTTATTAGTATTATCGGTACTTGTTGTTTGTTTTTTAATAAATTAAGCCTTTCTGACTTATTATTATTAAAACTTTAAACCTGTTTTAGCATAGCTATGCTAAGTGGATTAATTGTTTGTTTGTGTATTTTTCATTTTTATAATGTCTGTCTGTGATTGTCGCAGTATGTTTAAATTTTTGTTATCGAATTATTTATTGGTTTTTTTGAAGATTCAATTTTCTAATAGGTAATTAGCCTAAGAAACGGCAGCGGTGGAGCGTGATTTTAGCATATTTATATATTATGATGTTTAAAAGACAATATTGTATTTATGTGTATCTTTTATAAATGTATCTTTAATTAGTAGGAGATATTGTATTCGTAGTTAAAAATACATATGAAAATCAGGTTTTTATAGTTGACCGATGGACATGCTTATGGTAATGTTTATTTAGCTTATATTAAACATAAAAATATAAACAAAATCAAAAAGAAACCTTAACAATTCAAAAAAATACTGACCTGGATTTTTGACGGAAATCCGGTGACGACACCTATAACACTATAAAATATTACTATAACTTATAGTAATAAGCACCTTAGTTCAAGTTCGACAGTAAAAGAAAACAAAAACAAAAAGTGTTCCAAGTTGTTGGCGTCGCCGATGCTCCGCCAAATGGCGTAGAAGCGCAACAGACCATTTGCCCCGAGTTTTTCTCGGAGCGGTCAGTAAAATCCTGCAGCGGCAGGTTGCTAACTGGCTCACACGCCCAATTTTAATTTTAAGGCGTATGCTGCAGCCTTAGCTATAAGATCTGTCGCTCAGGGTTATTTAAAGTCTTAAAATTAACTGGTATAGTTATTTAGTAATGTTAAAAAAAATAATAACTATAATAACAATTATTAGCCTCTGCTTATTGATTGTTTTACTAAATAGCACCACTCCATCTTGGCCTGGCCCTCTAGGTGTTTTAGCTGTATTTATTTGCGCATACTTATCGTCACTTGGGATAGTGGCTTATTTGATTTATTGGTCTAGCATGGCATTTTCTTATTTGTCAAAGCATTTTACTTCGCGTAAGCCACTATTAGCCTTAGATTTTAAAAGATCTTATTATTTTGCTACTATCCTGGCTGTCGCGCCGGTTATATTTATAGGTTTACAGTCGGTTGGCGATATAGGGCCGTATGAGTTTTTATTGGTTGCTTCTTTTGCCGCGTTAGGCGTTTTTTATATTTCAAAAAGAACAAAATAATTTTGAATATATGCTTGTGCTTTTTGTGGTATAATTACAGATATGAAACCGGAGATTCCAAATCCTACTGAGCGTTTTAACGCTTCTAATCAGAACCAGCCTGGCGTTGAATTTGGTTTTAATTTGCAAAAAACACCAGAAAATTCATTAAATAGTAGTCCAGAAAAAAATGAAAATAGAACTAATTTTAGTCCAAATTCATCAGATGTTATTCTTACAACAGTGATACCGCAACCTGTTGTTGACGATAAAGCTATTGTTCAACCTACAACATTAGACGATTCGCCAGCTATAGCAGCGGACGATGATTTAATAGAAAAAGAATGGGTTGATAAGGCTAAAAAAATAGTCTTAGAAACTAAAGATAATCCTAGAAAAAGAGAAGAAGATGTTAGCAAGCTTCAAATTGATTATTTAGCGAAGCGATATGGAAGGAAAATAGGAGTAGCGGATAATTAACATCTGAGCTCATATTAATAAATATATGCCTCCTTATTTAAATATGATAATAACGACACTTATAGTCTTGATAATACTGATTGTTGTTTTTGTTTTTATATTTAATCAATATCAAAAGACTTTACGTGAAGCTAAAAATTATGAGCGGGGATTGAAGATGATTCCTATGTATATACATATACCGCCATCGGGTGAGGATTTGGAATCTAATGGGCGTGACGAACGAGATATAAATGAAGAAGTTCTTTCTAAGGCTCAAGTAATGTATAACATTATATCTAGCACAGTCACAAAAGGATTCAAAAGCCGTATTTATGGTCAAAGGCATATGTCTTTTGAAATTATCGCGCATGAAGGCTTGGTACATTATTATGCTATCGTCCCTGCTGTTTTAACAGATGTAGTCAGGCAGGCTATTTCTGCCGCTTATCCCGCTGCTAGGTTAGAAGAGGTTGAGGAAAAGAATATATTTAGCCAATCTGGTAGGATAGGCGGCACTACTGGTGGAGAATTTACTCTAAAAAAGAATTATGCATATCCCATATCTACTTATCAGGAGTCGAAGACTGATGGCGCCAGGGCACTTTTAAATGCTCTATCTATGGCGAGCCGAGATGATGGCGTCGGTATTCAGATTATGATTAGGCCAGCTTTTGACGGCTGGACTAAAAATTCTATTTTTAGTGCAGGACAGATAAAAAAAGACAAGGGGGTATCAAAGCCCAGTGTCGGAGAGTTGTTCAATCCAAAAGGTGTTCTGGGCGCATTATGGAAACCTCCAGAGGCCAAAGAGACTAAGCCAGAAGATAAGCAATTAACTTCGCTAGAGCAGGGAATGATTGATGCAATAGAGGAGAAGACTCGTCATCCGGGGTATGAAACCTTAATAAGGGTTGTTGTGTCATCGGATACGGCTATTAAATCACAGGCTTTATTGAAGAATATCGTGGCGGCTTTTTCTTTATTCGACTCAACTACTAATAATGGCTTTAAATTTAATTCAGCAAAAGATGTTGAAGATTTAGTTACTTCTTATATTTTCCGTTTTTTTCCGCAAACAATTAATAAAAGTATATTAAATAGCGTAGAGTTGGCAACGATATTTCACCTACCAAGTCAAAACAGCATTCCGACATCACAAGTGCAAAGGCAGATGGCAAAACAAGTTGATGGACCGGTTCAGGTTATGGAAGAGGGATTTTTGCTTGGCTATAACGAATTTCGTGGTATTAAAAAACAGATTCGTCTAAGCGCTAACGACAGACGGAGACATACCTATTTTATCGGTCAGACTGGTACCGGTAAGTCTGTATTGTTGGAGAATTTAGCTTATCAGGACATGCTTGATGGTCGTGGTTTTGCTTTTATTGATCCACATGGCGACTCGGCTGAAAAATTATTAGGTATGGTTCCAAAAGAGAGGGTCGAAGACGTTATTTATTTTAGTCCTGGCGATATGGAAAATCCAGTTGGGTTGAATTTGTTTGAGTTTGAAACCGAAGATCAGCGAGACTTTCTGATTCAAGAATCAATTGCTATGTTGTATCGTTTATATGACCCAGGCCATACAGGTATAATTGGGCCTCGTTATGAGCACTGGTTTCGTAATGCTGCCTTAACTATAATGAGTGATCCGAAAGGTTCGACTTTTATCGATATACCTCAGGTGTTTAATGACCAATCATTCACTGATGAAAAATTAAAATATGTTAAAGATCGCACAGTGCTTGATTTTTGGAATAAGGAAATGGCGCAAACTAGTGAGGCTAATAAGTCAGAAGTTCTGGGTTGGTTCGTGAGTAAATTTGGTGCCTTTTTGTCAAACGAGATGATGCGTAATATTATTGGTCAAACTAAAAGCGGCTTTAATTTGCGCGACATTATGGACAATAAAAAGATCCTTTTAGTTAATTTATCAAAAGGCAAGACTGGCGAGCTAAATTCGCAGCTTTTGGGTATGATATTTGTTATGAAGTTTCAGGCTGCATCTATGGGCCGCGCCAGTATCCCAGAAGATGATCGAGTTGACTTCTCTTTGTATGTGGATGAGTTCCAGAACTTTGCGACTGACTCATTTGCGACTATTTTGTCTGAATCGCGAAAATACCGCCTAAATCTTATATTAGCTAACCAATTTATGACTCAGCTGACTGATAGTATTCGCGAGGCTGTACTGGGAAATATTGGTACGGTAATTAGTGGGCGTCTTGGTATAACTGATGCAGAAGTGTTGCAAAAGAAGTTTGCGCCAACTTTTGACGCCGAGGATCTGACGAAATTACCAAATTATCAAACTATAACATCGGTATTGATCAATGGCGTACCTTCGGCAGCGTTTAGTATGAACCTGATACCATCAATGGTTAAATCTAATCCTCAATTACAAGATGCCTTAAAGAATTTATCTTCGGCAAAGTTTGGTCGTCCAAGAGCTCAGGTCGAAAAAGAGATATTTGAAAGGCTGGGCGCTGGTGATGCTGCTAAAAAAGCAAAATTAGAAGCAATGGCAATGGCCAAGCAGGGTGCAGCTAATGGTATTAATGGCCAAATGCGGCCTCCAATGCCAGTTGGCGCTTTAGATCGGACCGTTCCGGATACAATTCAAGCACCAGTTTCGCCAACTATCAAGCCTTCTGATAGTTCATCTTTTTTGGATAACTGGCTAGCTAAAAGACAACAGATTCAGCAGACTGTCGAAAAACCATTACAGCAAAATAGGCCTTCGATAAATATTGTCGAACAGGCAAGTATAATTCCACAGCCACCACTACATAATCCAGACGAGTTACATATTCGTAAAGACGGTGCTGGCGGTGATGGCGTAGCTATAAATTTACGAGATTAATATTTTAGTTATTTTTTGCCAGTTATCATGACTCTTAAGAAGTCAAAAATAACTCCAATAATCCAGCCAATTGCAAACGACAATATGGACTCTAAGCCCGATAATTGGTATCCTGATGACTTTGCTATTAAATAAACTGCTAATGTTATTACAAATGCGCTAAATGAACCGAATAATATGGAATTTGGGCGGGCTATAGTATTACTGGCAGCATCACTGATTTCTTCGATTACTTTATTGTGAATAACCTTGCTAAATGTTCTAGCGGCTGGGCTTAGCTCTTTTTGGACTTGTTTCATTGTTTTTTTATAGCTTTTATCAAGATGGTTTTTATTTATGGATTCAATTTTTTTGAATGGGGTGGGGTTTTTTGTAGTTTCTATGACTTTGCCTCTATTTTCTATGCTTATCGCCATTTCAGCCGCTTTATCTCGAGCTGATTCGGCCTTGGTCTCATTATTATCTGATAATTTTTCAGATGACTTTTCCTTGCCGATTTTTTCAATCTGTTCTGCTGCCATATTATAAGATTCTATTTTATTGCTTGGCCCTATATTCATTATTTCAGGAGATTGGCTCATTTTAAATTCCTTGTATTATGCCTGATATTGCATCTTTTTTAATTATAGTTAATTCTTTTCTCATTTGACGAGTTCTGGCGTAGAAATAGGTCGTAAGGGTGATTAGTATAGATATAAAGATTATATTTTCGGTTGGTCCAGTTGCTGGCAGTTGGGTTACAGTTTGCTCGAGTATTTTTGGCGCAGGGCAATCAACTTTGATATTAGTTGAATTGCCAAAATTATTGGTCATCATACAGTCAAATGATGTGCCATCGCTTTTCCCTTTTGCCGTTGATGGAATAGGGTCTAGTAATTTGGTTATAAATGTTCTGGTTTGTTTATCGCCTGGCGACAGGCTGACATCTGGCCATGATAAAATGTTGGTATTTGGATTTAATGTTCCGCCACCAGTGTCTATTAGGGTTGAATATTCTAATATGTCAGATAAATTGTCTTCGAGTTTGGTTTTATGCGTCACAGAACTGCCATTATTAGAAATTGATATTGTATAGCTTATTCTATCTGAAGCCGTGGCGGTTAGGCTAGTTGCATCAACAAACCCACGAGAATTATTAATTGCTGTTTTCGATAATATAATACTAGAAGCCTGATAGCTATTGGATGCAGGGTTTGTGTCTGTGACAAGATTACCGTTGTCTTTTATGATTGCAAACCAGCCCATTTTTTGAGAATAACCAGCCCAGCCAGTAGTATCTGAATTTGCGCCAAGCCATAATTTAAGTGGGGCCGAGTAAACTGATATCACTTTATTGTCAATTGCAGTAATGCTGTGCTGCCTTTCTCCATCTGCATAACTAAAATGTGATAAAAAGCCCCATGATATCTTTTCGTTAACTTTCCATGACGAGTAGGTTGTTGATAATATCTCTGATCTTGTTATGCCAACGTAGTTCATTGCGTCTTTTAAATTTCTAATGTTAGCATCATATGATTGCAAATATTCACTTAATGAACTTATCCCGCCATTAACCATATCGTTTTGGCTGGTGGCATTGGCCGATTCCGAGGGTTGGAAGACTACAAGGGCCTGAATAGCCAGGGCGAGTGCCATAAAAATCAAACCGAGTCGTCTGGTGGCCTCCTCTTTTCGTAAACGTTTTGCATAAAAACCTACTTGTTCTATCAAAGCAGAGCTAAATGGCAAGTTTGACACGATTT
>CAYVRA010000039.1:0-6514 GCA_964452965.1 uncultured Saccharimonas sp. (SeqCode)
TTACTACGCCATATGCTTTGGAAATGGGCGAATCGCGCGGCGAATTGTTTGTTGGCCCCGGTACGCAAGTTTACGTTGGTATGATTGTCGGTTTATATAATCGTAACGACGACTTAGAGATGAATGTCTGTAAGGCAAAACATCTAACTAATATGCGTAGTTCATCAAGCGATGGCACGACTCAACTAACTCCATTTACCGATTTAAGTCTAGAGCAGTGCATTGATTTTATCGAAGATGATGAGTTGCTAGAAGTTACTCCAAAAAGTTTGCGTCTACGTAAACGACATCTTGACCCAAATCAACGCAAACGCGCTGCTAAAAATTAAGCTTTTTTAAAGCTATATTTTACAAAAGTTTGGGTAATTATGGCAACGGCGAATAATCCTACTGTCAACCATCCAGCCTGGAATATACCATAGTTTATTGCAATTACGCCGAATAAAACAGAAGCGGGGATCATTAGTAGCCTTTTTATCGCGTTGATAGCAGACATTGATCCGGCGCGCGTATTTGATGGCAAGCTGTCGTGAAAATTATGTGACATTACAATATTAATTGCATAATTGATGACCATAATCAAAAATATCGCCAATACACTAAGCCATATATTATGGCTATAAATTAAAACTATTATACAGGCCAGCGAAACAAACATGCTGGCTATTATTTTGGTTTTCGATTTAACAAAATTAGCCATAACTCCGCCTAGTCCGAAAGTTGTTGCAGTGATGGCATGGGTCGGCCCAAACAAAAATAATGGCATCGCCAATGCAATTAGCCATATTTGGTTCATCTCCATGATTATTGCCCAGACTAATCCAGAACACACTAATGAACTAGTTAGCCATATTAGGTTATTGTCGGTGAATAGAACTTTGAAAGTTGTTTTTGTATGTTTCAATAATGATTTATTTTGATTTTCCAAGTGTAATTTTGGCTCTTTAAATAATAAAAAGAAGACAATAGCTAACATAGCGGCCGGTATTGACCACCAAAAGTTTTCGCGTAAGCCAACGTAAGTTCCGATTAAGCCGCCTATTAATGAGCCAAGTATTAGTGCTACACTGCTGATTATCTCTATTCTGGCTGTATATTTTTCATATTTATCACCGTGACCATCTTCTTCTAGCAGTGTGTCATAAATAATCGAATCAACAGTACCTGAGTTCATTGATATATATAATCCCCATATCGCTGCCGAGATAAAATATATAAATACGCTATAACTGATCGCACCAACAAATGAACTGACTGCGATTGCTAGGCTAGATAAAACTAATATTCCTTTTCGGCTCCATCGGTCAGCCAATATGCCAGACGGAATTTCGGTTATTAGAGCGGCGGCTGAATATATTGCGACAGATATTGATATTGTGTTTGCGTCAAATCCAATTCCTACCAAAAATAGTTTTTCTGTAGCATACCAAAAAACGATTCCTTGTAAGAACATCCCGATATATAAAGGCAACAAGCGTTTATTTAGTTTCATTGTGATAATTATAACCTTGTTCTAAGTTTTTATGTATATCTATAAGATACTATTACCTTTAACTTCGTCCGGTAAAAAACCTCTATTGTGTTCAAAACCAGCTTTCCATACGTAATCTTTACAATATCCTAAATCTGTCATTAATTTGGTTGAGTTGTTGCGCAGATGTAATGGCACTGGAGAATCAGGATATTTTTTGGCAAGTTCAGCTGCGCGGGTCATAGCATCGTAAGTGACTCGTGATTTTTCACTTTTGGTTAGCGCTGTCACGACGTGCGACAATATAATTGCAGATTCTGGCATGCCAATTCGCTCGACGGCCATAAATGCGTTTAATGCTAAGCCTAGGGCGCCATTTCCGGCTAGGCCAATATCTTCACTGGCAAAAATAACCATTCGTCGGGCAATGAATTTTGGGTCTTCGCCAGCTTCAATCATTCGGGCTAGGTAATATAATGCGGCGCCCGCGTCGCCACCGCGCATGCTTTTTATAAATGCGCTAATAACGCCATAGTGCATATCGCCTTTTTTATCGTAACCTGGTACGCGTTTTTGGGCGGCGGTTTTAACGACTTCTGGTGTTACTTTTTCGGCCATACTAAGTGATAATTCGAGATTACTAAGTGCTACTCGCGAGTCGCCGCCAGATAATTCAGCGATATAATCAATTGCTTTTGGTGTGACTCGTTTGGTTTTTTTCTCGTTTTTTAGGGCTTTTTTTATGATTGTTATAATTTCGGGCTTGCTTAGCGGCTGCAAGACTAGAACTCTTGTGCGAGATAATAATGGAGTTATAACTTCAAAGCTAGGATTTTCAGTCGTGGCGCCAATTAAGGTTATTAGGCCAGATTCAACATGAGGCAAAAAAGCATCTTGTTGAGCCTTATTAAATCGATGGATTTCATCAACAAATAATATTGTTCGTAGGTTAAGATTCCAATTTTGGCGGGCATGCTCAATTATTTTTGTAACATCTTTTTTGCCACTAGTAACGGCCGATATTTCAATAAATTCGGCGTTAACTTCATTAGCGATGATTCGTGCTAAGGTGGTTTTACCGCTACCCGGTGGCCCCCATAAAATTAAACTAACTGGCTCTTTTTTATCAACAATTTGGCGCAAAATGCCATTGTCTCCAAGTAGATGGGTTTGTCCAATAACACCATTTAATTTGGTGGGCCTCATTCTCTCTGCTAACGGAACTCGTTGCATGTATATCATTATAGCTTGTTTAAAGTGTTAATCTCTAGTAAAATATATTTTGTACTAATCATACTAGTGTGGCTCTTTAGCTCAGCGGTAGAGCAGAGGCCTGAAGAGCCTTGTGTCCCCAGTTCGATCCTGGGAGGAGCCACCAGAATAATGAACTCATCGAAAGATGGGTTTATTATTTTAGTGATTATTTTCGCGTTTGAATCGAGGGCTTTTGTTAAAAGCAAAATAATTTCCAATTTATGAAGCGACGGAAGCAAAAATCAGTTTACTTATTTTTATGACCGAGCGGAAATAGCAAGACTTGTCCAATACGGGTCGCCCCCTAGGAGCGCCCCCAAACTCTTGCCTTTTTGCTGGTTAACCCTTATAATTGCCTAGGTATCACGTTACAATAATACATACTATGCGGGTTTAGCTCAGTTGTTAGAGCGCTTCCTTGCCAAGGAAGAGGTCGAGAGTTAGAGTCTCTTAACCCGCACCAATATAGCTTATTTGTCAAAATACGTCTTCGGGCGTTTTTTGTTTGAGTTGTTCTGATATAATATAAGGATATGAGAATAGCTATTGAAGAGTTACGAAACAAAGTTATTGATACTTTAAAAAACAATTTTAGTGATGAAGAAGCGGGGCGCATAGCGGAGTATTTAATATGGGCAGAGATGTCGGGTATTAAAACACAGGGTTTAATTAAGATGACCGGCACTGAACCATTGCAAAATATTAAGCCACAGCACGAAATCAAAATTGAGCGTGACACAAAATTATCGCAGCTGATTAACGCAGGTGCATATCCAGCGCCACTTGTTAGCCAAAAAGCCACTGATGTTGTTATTGAAAAAGCTAAAGAGCACGGTTTTGCTATCGTGTCTGTTCATAATACATTCTCTAGTAATGGTGCACAGGCTTATTATGCTGAGCGTATAGCTAGAGCAGACTTGATCGGGATTGTTATGTCTCGTTCACCTGGCTCAACAGCACCATTTGATAGTATTGATCCACTCTTTGGCACTAACCCTATTGGCTTTTCTTTCCCAACATTAAATGATCCTCTAGTTTTTGATATGGCAACATCTGCAATAACGTTCTATGGGCTTATACTTGCAAAATCAAAGGGTGAGAAAATACCTGAGAATTTAGCAATTGACAAGGATGGTAATCCTACCACCGATCCAGCGGAAGCAATGAGCGGCGCTATTTTGCCGTTTGATCGTGGTTATAAAGGTTCAGGTATGGGCATGGTAGTTGAGATGATGGCTGGACCACTTGCTTCATCTGCATACTGTGATTGCGAGACTTACGATAAAGAGTGGGGTAGTACATTTATTGCAATTGATCCAGAACTTCTAGTAGACATTGATAAATTCAAATCAGATACTTCAGACTTGGTTAATATAATAAAATCATCTCGCAAAAAACAGGGTGTAGATGTAATTCGCATTCCAGGTGAGAGGGCAGCACAGGATTACAAGAAGGCTCTTGAAAGCGGATTTGCTGAAGTAGAAGATGTTATTCTAAGGCAGCTGGGCTACATTAATTAATAGATAATGAGTCCAGCATTTGCCTTTTGTAATGGTAAAGCTGGCACGTTCATCGACTCGCTTTTAATTAGTGCTCCAAAAAGTTTGAGAAGATTCTGTAAATGTGCACCAATGTGCTTATGTTTATAAATAGAGGTTAATTACCTCTATTTTTGGTATACTAAATTTATGGAGAAAAGACCAACTAATAACTACGCTTTTATAGATAGCCAAAATTTAAATCTCGGAGTGCGTTCGTTAGGCTGGATGATTGATTATAAAAAGTTACGTCTGTATCTAAAAAACAAATATAATATCACACAAGCATTTATGTTTATTGGACTAGTTGCTAATAATCAAAAACTATATACGATTTTGCAGAAAGCTGGCTATATTCTAATATTCAAACCGACGGTGCAATATTTTGAGGATGGCAAACAAACCGTTAAGGGCAACGTTGATGCTGAGCTTGTGCTGCACGCTGCGGCGATTCAGTACAAAAATTACGGCAAGGCTATTATTGTTAGTGGCGACGGTGATTTTGCATGTCTAGCAGAGTATCTGGACGATAACAATAAACTTTTGCATATTTTTACGCCAAATAATAAATACTCAAAATTATTAAAACCATTCTCTAGGTACGTAGTCCGTATTGATCAACTCAAGAACGCTATAGAATATAGGCCAATCAAAAAGACCAGCATCAGCGGTCGGTCGAAACCTTAGGCTTATCTGATCATGGTGATGTTATTATTATAGCACGCGCTAACCACGAATGTCAATGAGCGGCACTGTTGTCGGGAGCGCTCGTCTTAAATATATAGAAGTGTATTTGAAAGATTAAATACTTTGGCCAAGCCCATCAGTTTATGGTCGTTAATTTTTTTTATCGACGCTTTTTGTAACGCGTCACATATCTTGCACTATAACCATAAGCACGATAAAAATAAAGAGGCCGTTTGGGCCTCTTTTTGCTATACTCGGATTATGAATCATTTATCGGATAGTGTTCTAGCTGAATGGATAAAAAAATACCCTAGTTTTAAAGTTGTAAGCGCAATCAAATCCGGCAAAGAAGCGGATGTGTTGAAAGTTCGGATTAAAGAAAAACCGTATGCACTTAAAGTTTATAAGCCAACAATTCATCTAAGCGTTAAAGGGCAATACACTGAGGGGCAATGGATAAGTGAACCATCTTTACGCAAAGCCGTAAAACAGAAAACGAAGGTCGGCAAAACATTGCAACAAAGATTGTGGGTAAAGCGAGAATACTATCTGCTAAAGAAATTATTTAAACAAGAGGCAATTGTGCCAGAGGTCTTTAATTACACTGATAACGCTATTTTAATGCAATTTCTAGGAGATGAGAACGGCTTTGCCCCCAGACTTGTCGATATTGATTTATCTGATGATATAAAAGCTCAGGTTCTCGTTGAAATTAAGGCTAACGTTAAACTATTTCTAGATAATGGTATCGTTCACGGCGATTTATCTGCTTATAATATTTTATGGTGGGACGGTAGACCTTGGGTTATTGATTTTCCTCAATCCGTAGACATAAGGCATAACTCTAATTGGAAATTGTTTTACGAACGAGATCTGCAGAATATTGATAAATATTTAAATTAACACATTCGGTGACAAATTGAATAGTTTAACTAAATATAATAACTTCGAATTATCACAATTTTCAATTGATTCTGTTTGTAACGCGTCACATATTTTTGGTGTTACTATCTATTATAAACAAAAGCATTATAATAAATACATTAGTATATTAACTAGTGGGGTTTATATGGAGCCAGATAAAGAAGAATTGCAAAAAGATATAGATGAAATGTATCCGCAAGAACCTATGGCCGAAGATTCGCCAGAGGAAGTAAATGCTATAGAAAATGAACAGCCAAAAGATGAGGTTGTTGCCAGCGCAAAATCAGAGGCAAAATTTGAGCCTCAGACTATAGGTGTAGGGATAAAATATAAAAAGAGCAAAAAGCTAGTAGTTTTTGTAGTCGTATTGGCAATTGTATTATTATTGGCTGCTGGTGCTGGAGCTGTATGGTATTTTGTGTTTAACAAGCCAGTTGCTACAAATAATAACAATACATCGCAAAATAATATTGTTATTACCGAGACTGATCCGGATTTACTAAAAATAATGAACCCTACGACTGGCGAAGTGTGGTTAGATAATCCTATTGCGATAGAAAAACAGGGTTATTATTCATATCCTGATGACACCAACACGATTGAATATTACCAAGTTGGCAGCAGGGGTGATAATACGATT
>CAYVRA010000039.1:6524-6731 GCA_964452965.1 uncultured Saccharimonas sp. (SeqCode)
GGGGTGGGGATTTACTTTGCTTTATTTGAGAAATCAAAAGACGGAACTATCACATATATATCACAGCCCAGCTCGCTGAATGTTTATAATGACAATGATAGCGCCGAGACGGTAAGTCTAAATTCAAATGTGCAGTTTGACAAGACTATACATTACGACTCTTTAAGTATCCCTTATAAAGTCAGCTTAGATGATAAGGGCAGCGTA
>CAYVRA010000040.1:0-6448 GCA_964452965.1 uncultured Saccharimonas sp. (SeqCode)
ACTAATTTAATCGTTAAATACGCAAACTGCATTCGATCGTAATCGACCATAATATTTTTATAAAATTTAATCAATCTGGACGATGTTAAAACACCCAGCTCGCCCTTTCCCTCACCTATAACAACATCACAAACTGCAAAAAGCTCAATCCCACCAGCTAATTTACTTTTTTCTTTTCTGACGCCGCGCGCCATAACGCTCATTTTACCAATTGGCGTTATTAATTGAAGTATCCGATCAGTTTCGCCATAATCAGTTCGACGCAAAACTATCGCTTGAGTTTTAGTTGTTTTCATTACAACACTCTCGATAATGCTACTATAAGATCACCTGGCGCCATAACCGTCTTGTCTATTATTTGTTTAACGCCGTACGGCGCTAAGTTATCCAACGACAATTCACCAGCCAAACTGGTACATAATATAATCGGTATAACACCGGTGTCGCCATAGGATTGAAGCTCATTTAAAAAAGCGAAAGCTGTACTGCCAGGCAGTAAAACATCCAAAATAATAACGTCAGGCATTTGGTCATCAACTGCGTCAATTGCATCCAGCGCGTTTAATACAATGGTTGTTTTATAGCCAGCTCCAGTCAAAACTCTAAAATAATTTTCAGCCAGCCATTTATCATCTTCGACAATTAAAACCGATCTCATAATAAACTAAGTTGCGCCGACGCTTGTAGATCGACATAAAAAGTTGCACCATCACGATGCCTAATAACTCCGATTTTGCCATTCATAGATTCAGCAAACTGGCTAGCAATATATAACCCCAACCCACTGCTTTGTGGCCTAGCATTAATCGGCACACTAGATCTTAATAACCGACCACGTAGCGAACGCCATAAATCGCTAGATATTGCCGGGCCATAATCACGAACTCCAAGTCTAATTATTCTACCAGCGCTCAAAGCTTTTATCTGAATCTCGACAGCCGCATCGCTACCAGCATAATTAATCGCATTGTCGCTAAAATTCATAATTATTCGTCGCAACAAATCACGATTAGCCACTAATAAGAGCGGATGCTTGCAATATTTTAGCTTCATATCAAGATTATTGGCCCGCAAAATCGGTCGCAGTTCACAAACTATATCTTTACATAATTGTGTCGGGTTGATTGGCTCGACATCAAACATTGCATCTGATAATCTAGTAACTTTTGTTAAATCATTAGTTAAACGCAAGGCCTGCTCGCTAGTTAAAACAATTTGACGCAGCATTCTGTTTTTATCGGGTTCTGAAACTTCAGCATTTTCAAGCATCAAAGATAATTGCCTGACTAAAACCAGTGGCGATTTTAATTCATGTGCCGCGGCAGAAATCGACGACAAACCGTCAAAAACCTGATTACTACCCTGTTTTGCCTCATCCATATAATATAATTGTAGCACGCTAGATTTTATTGATTAAATATAATCTGTAAGATTGGTTTTTCTTAATCAATTTTAAATCCGTAAAATCGCCAGCAAAACTAAGCAAATGAATTGGATGACCTATTCGGTTCACCTCTTTTTGCAAGCGCTTGGTGATGTTTTTTATATCCCGAGTGACCGAAAAAACATAGATAATTGTTGTATCATCGGGGATTTTTGCCGACCAGAAATCAGCTAAACGAACTTCTATTTTTTTGTTTTTAAATGATAAAAATCGCGAAATCAACACCAGTAATGGGTTTATTTCATAGCCAATTGCCCTAGCGCCTAATTTAGCCGCCTCGCGTAACACAACTCCGTCACCACTGCCAATATCCACTAACACATCTTTTGATGTTATTTTATAAAGATCTGTAAATGCCTGACGAATATATTTTTTTTGGCTAGGAACATAAGGCGAACCACGAAATACTACTAGCCCAAAAAGCAGAAAGAACGCCAAACAAATCCAAAAAAACGTCATCTATTTATCAAACTTTTGCTTTACAATTTCAATCTCATTTTTTAATGACGATAAATCTTTTTCAATTTCTAGCGCCAATTTTTCCGCCTCGCTAAATTTATCTAATGCTAATTCTAACTTAAACTCCCCGCTATCAAACCACTCCACTAATTTTGTTAGTCGCGCAGTTTTTTCGGATATTGATTCATTTTTTGTTAACACTTTTTACCTCTGCTTTCATTATAATCTTACTTGTTTCAATATCAATCACTGAGCCAATCTTAATTTCACCACGCAATAACGCATATCCCCTAGCTAAAATATTTTTGGGATTAAGTTGGGCTAATAAATTTTTAATAGCTGAAATATTCTTTGCCTGATCGTTCAAGGCAAATTCAATATTTCCAATCGCACCCATCATCAAATCATCTAAGGATTGCTTCTGATTATCAATTATCTGCAACATTTTTGGCAACAAATAATTTACCTGAACTTTGACTGATCTAATAATTTCATTTTTATCAGGCACTAATATCTGAGCAGCGTTACTAGGTGTTGATGCCCTAACATCAGCCGCCAAATCAGCCAAACCCTCATCAATCTCGTGACCAACACCAACCAAAGTAGGAATACGACTACCAGCAATCGCTCGAACTAATAATTCATCGTTAAAAGCCGACAAATCATCAGCACTACCACCGCCACGAATAATTACCAAAACCTCAGGTAATATCTCTTGCTGATTAAAATAATTTATAGCCCGAATAATCTGATCTGGGGCATCAGCACCTTGAACTAAAGTTTGAGCGACATCAATTTTCACACCACCCCATCGATCATTCAAAATCTTAATAAAATCAGCATACCCGGCCGCCTGGACGCTGCTAATTACCGCTATATGATTTGGAATAGTCGGCAATTTTCGTTTTCGCTCAGGCGCAAATAAACCTTCAAGTTCTAATTTTGATTTCAATAATTCAAAACTCTTTTTTAACGAACCTTCTCCGCTTGCCCTAATTGATTTTATAGTTAGACTAAACTTACCCCACTGGGTTATTTTTGGCGTCGCCGAAATTATGACTTTCATGCCATCCTCGATTGGCATTCGCATTTGCCAAACAGTCATAAAACAACCAATGCTGCCACCGGCATCTTTTATATCGAAAAAAACAAATTTTCCTTGATTTATTTTTAGCGATGACACCTCGCCTTCTATTTCGACCGTCGGATAAGCATAATCAAAAGTCTGATTAACTACAGCTATAAAATCACTAACACTAAATATCAGTTGAGGTGTTTGGTTTGCCATACTTATTAATCGTTAGTTGATAAAACACATAGCCAGATGCAATCGTGCCCAATAGTAATACTACCCGAGCCAACAACGTACCTGCGATTGATGCCTCGGCTGGCACGCCGGCAGATATTAAAAACGTAATCATCACTGCTTCATAAACACCAGTACCACCAGGAGTAACAGACAATGCGCCAGCAACCGCCGCAACACCAAACGCCACAAACAAAATGGCCGGGCTAACTATAAATCCCAATGCCCAGAATGCGACAAACAACAACATAACATCAAACACATTGAAAACTAATGCCCAAATAAATGGCTTTTTTAATATCTTTTTATCAGCCAATATAGCTAGGTAGTCATGATGCATCTCGGCAAAGAAAGCCTCAACTTTTTCTGATTTTAAACATTTAGATTTTTTGCTGCGAGTTATCTTACAAACAACTTTATTTATTAACTTTGTTATCCAACCAGAGAATTTAATCAATCGCCGATGGTTACTCATCGCGTAGGCGAAAAATGCAATAACAACGATAATCAATAGTAATAATAATGCGCTCATAAATATAATCTGTCGATTAATCTTCTGATCTAAAATCAACAAAAAAACCGACAATACTAAAAATCCCAAGAAAACTATGAAAGCCGCCGCAAACCTAACCATCTGCGCCATAGTAGCCCGGCCTAGACTAATACCAAACCTCTTTAATGACCAACACAGATACGAAAACCCGACTGCGTCCCCTGCCGTCGGAAAAACATGGTTAACAAAATTAAATTCCAGCGCCACACGGGTCATTTGGCTTTGTTTTACACCTTTCAGATCACCTTTTGATCGCAAATATGAGAAAATCATACCACCAGTTGCGAAATAACTAATAAATTGAATTGGTATCATCAATAGTAATATCCAAATATTAACACTACTTAACAAATTCCAGGCTTGTACTATCTTATCCCAACCTAAAAATATAACTAATGCGACTAATGCTACAGTGATGATCGACGCCCAAAAACGGAATGACATATTGCTAATAATTATAGCATCTAAATACTCCTTTCAAGGTATAATAAACATATGTATATTGCAATTTTAGGACGACAACCGGCCATTGGTATTGCCGAGTTAGAACAAGTTTTTGGCGGAAAATCCGTTAACCTATTTTCAGACCAGACAGCGACTATCGAAACCGAAAATTTTGAAGTTCAAGATCTTGGCGGCACACCAAAAGCTGGTAAGGTTATTATGGAACTTCCAAGAAGCGACTGGCACCAACTTAGCCAAAAAATAGTTAGTTTTTATATGAGCGAGTGGTCGAAATTTGACGGCAAAATAACCCTTGGGATTAGCACCTACGACTGTGCTATTAGCCCACGAGAAGTCCAAAAAACTGGCATTATCTTAAAACAAAAATTAAAAAAATACGGCATCAGTTTGCGATTAATCCCAAATACCGACTCGGCCCTAAATAGCGCCGTCAGTCATCATAATAAACTTGGTTTGTCACCGAACAAAGTCGAATTATTAGTTATTAAAGGTAATAACGGCCGAGTTATGATCGCCGAAAGTACCGGCGCCCAAAATATCACTGCCTATGCCAAACGCGATCAAGGCCGACCAAAACGTGATGCATATGTAGGCATGTTGCCGCCAAAACTTGCCCAAATAATGGTCAATTTAACCGGATTAAGTAGCAAAAATCAAGAAAAAAGAATCCTAGATCCATTTTGCGGTACTGGCGTAATATTGCAAGAGGCAGCCCTACTGGGTTTTGCCATCTATGGCACGGATCTAGCTGAAAAAATGGTTCGCTATAGTCGCGAAAACCTTAATTGGTTAGCTGATAGTCATAATAAGGTTTTCGATTGGTATTTGCATGAAGGTGATGCTATGACAACAAAATGGCAACAACCTATCGACGCCATTGTTTGCGAAACTTACCTAGGTCAACCTTTTAGCGCGCCTCCATCACCTGTTAAGTTAGATGAAGTAGTAAAAAATTGTGACCATATTATTGGCGAATTTTTGAAAAATCTAGCACCACAAATAAAAACTGGCACACCGATTTGCTTGGCCGTACCAGCTTGGCGCAGTAAAAATGGTCAGTTCACCCACCTACCGCTAACCTCAACTATCGCTCGGCTGGGTTATAAAATACACGAGTTTTATAACGTATCGCAAAATGACCTACTATACTACCGCGAAGACCAAATTGTTGCTCGTAAATTATTGGTTTTAATTCGCGCCTAAAACCTTGACGCTAACCCCTATATTTGGTATAGTTAATTAGATTTTTATTATAAATTTTTAAGGAGTCATCCAAATGTCACATGTCAAAGCTGGCGGTTCAGCTAAAAATGTTAAAAATAGTCCCGGTCAACGACTTGGCGTCAAGCGCTTTGGTGGCCAATCTGTTCGTACAGGTGAAGTTTTAGTGCGCCAAACTGGTTCAACTAAAATAGCAGGTCCTGGCACATTCATAAGCCGTGATTTTACTATTCATGCCGCCCAAGATGGTATTGTTAGCTTCAAAAAAGTCAGCAAAAGCCGCTTTACAGGCAAAACCGAACCTCGCACTCAAGTTGCAGTTCAATAAAAAAATATTAAAGAATAAGGCCATAGATGATTTTTCAGGCCGTAACAAACATGATGATAAAGATAATATCTAACACCACTACTAAAACTGAATATAGTTTAAGTTATTTACAAAAACCCCTTAAGTAACCTTTACGACAAAGTGAGACGTAAAACGCTACTCATTTAACCTAGGATATTAATATTAACTTTAAAAAATAGTTAAAAGACTATTCGAAGTCAAGACCGAGCTTTAAGGGAAAATATAATCAGGGTGTATGTATGTTGGCCATCCACCCTCAAGACCTGGATGCTCATAGTCATCAGGAGGATTAGGATTATTATCACTCGAGCCACCACCAGAACCAGGGTTAGGATTAGAATTATCATAATAATATAAATTAAACCAAGTCCAAATGCAGTTTGAGGATGGATCACAAGCCGCCACATCCACAGTTACAATATCACCAACCTTAGGGTACTTCGAAATATAATAATTAATCGTATGCCATTCCATATTTTTATCATGAGCAATAAAGTTATCATTTACATATCCATCGAGATCAAACCCGTCGTCCCCATACGCAATGTGCTTATCTTCCGTATTTGCCGTAGACCATTCTGGAGGTGTGCTGTCTACAACATGAACAGTCCTAGTTACAGTATCTGCCGCACCATACTTACCGCCCTCCCC
>CAYVRA010000041.1:0-6319 GCA_964452965.1 uncultured Saccharimonas sp. (SeqCode)
AGGGTAAAGGAGCCTAAACTAATGACAAAAGTTATTCACAACCCAGCACTTGCAAACATCGATGAACACGATGTTAACAGCGCAACATTCAATATTGAGCCTTTACATGCCGGCTATGGTAATACTCTGGGAAATAGTTTCAGACGAGTATTACTTTCAAGTATCGAAGGTGCTGCAATCACAGCTTTTCGTATTGAGGGTGCAACTCATGAATTCACAACTATTCCAGGTGTTCGTGAAGACGTAGTAGACATTATGTTGAATATCAAAAATATTCGACTAAAATGTTTTAGCGACGAACCAGTTGAGCTTCGTTTAGAGAAAAAAGGCGCTGGCGTTGTAACCGCTGGTGACATTAAAACTACAGCCGATGTTGAAGTTGTAAACCCAGACCAAGTTATTTGTAACATCGATGATCCCAAAAAATCAGTCATGATTGATATGGTTGTCGAATCTGGCCGTGGTTACCAAACTATCGAAATCTCAAGCAGCAAACGACTACACAGCGATATGATTGCAGTTGATGCAATCTTTAGCCCAGTTTTGCGCGTTCGCTACAAAATCGAAGGTACTCGCGTTGGTCAAGAAACTAATCTTGATAAGTTAATCATCACTGTCGAGACCGACGGATCGATTTCACCACGTGATGCATTTGAACAAGCTGCTGCTATCCTGGTAAACCAATATACCGCGCTTGCTGGTTCAACTATCGTTGCCTCGGCGCCTGCATTAGGTCAAGATAAAAATGATGATGATAGCGAACTAAATACTCCTATCGAGGAGCTAAACTTAACTGCTCGCACCGCAAATGCTTTAATCAACAACGAAATCCGCACAGTTCACGACCTTGTAACGCTTAGCGAACAAGATTTGCGCGAACTTAAAGGTTTTGGATCAAAAGCACTTGACGAGGTCAAAGAGAAATTGGCGGAATTGGAAATTTAATTATGCATAGACACGGATATATAGGACGCAAATTTGGTCGCGAATGCGATCAACGAAGCGCGCTAATCAAAGGCTTGGCAACAAGCTTGGTTATGCATGGCAAAATCGAAACTACTTTGCCAAAAGCCAAAGAGCTTGTTCGTTACATCGAAAAGCTAATCACAAAGGCTAAAAAAGGTGATTTACATAATCGCCGTATGGTTATTGCGGGTCTAAGCACGCAAGAAGCTGCCTTTAGATTAGTAGATGTAATTGCACCTCAACTAACTGGCCGCGTAAGTGGTCATGTACGAGTTGAACGTACAGACGTACGAGTTGGTGACGGCACTCAAATGGCAATAATTGAATTTGTTGACCAGATTAAAGAAGCAGAAGAAAAAGTTGAAGCCAAAGAGGCTAAACCCTCAGTCGCCAAAACCAAGGAGAATAAATAATGTCTGTTAACGCTAAAACCTACTCACAAAAATCAACCGAAGTTACTAGGCGATGGATATTAGTTGATGCATCTTCTGCCACTTTAGGCCGAGTCGCAACAACCATCGCTAAATACTTGATTGGCAAATACAAACCAACTTACACCCCGCACACTGATGCTGGTGACTATGTTGTCGTTATAAATGCCGAAAAAGTTGTTGTAACTGGCGAAAAAGAAACCGACAAGATGTACTATAATCACTCTGGCTTTCCAGGCGGCATAACTAAGACCCCACTAGGTAAAATGCTTGCTAAATTCCCAGAGCGAATTATTGAAGAAGCTGTTAAAGGCATGATTCCTCGCAACAAACTAGCTGCTGAACGATTAGGTCGTCTGCGCGTCTTTGTTGGCGAAAATCACGCCCACACCGCTCAGACCCCCGAGAAAGTAGAGGTTAAATAATATGGCCGACACAAAAGCAAAATATTTTTACGGACTTGGACGACGCAAAAGCGCAACTGCTAGCGCCCGTTTATACGCTGGTAAAGGTAAAATCACAATAAATGATAAACCTGCAGTGCAGTATCTAAACGAAAACAAGACCCAACTAGCCGAAATTACCGACCCGCTAGCCTTAGTAAGTAAACAATCAGATTTTGATGTTACTATCCTAGTAAAAGGTGGCGGACTAGCCGGTCAAGTTGACGCTATTAAACTAGCTATTGCAAAGGCATTGATCGTTGGTTTTAGTGATCTAAGACCAGTTCTTAAAAAAGCTGATATGTTAGAGCGTGATTCTCGCGAAAAAGAACGCAAAAAATACGGTCTGCGAAGTGCTCGCAAACGCGAGCAGTTCTCAAAGCGTTAATTCAAAAAACCCTGGAATCTATCCAGGGTTTTTGTTGTCTAGTGACCTAGCACCAGATAATGTATAATAGAAATTAATATGACAAAACCTATTATCTTAACTGGCATCAGATCCAACGAAGAACCTACAATTGCTAATTACTTAGGCGCTATGTTGCCTATTGTTAATATGCAGCGCGAATTTGCCGGCCAGTATCAAATTAATATGTTTGTGCCCGATCTGCACAGCTTTACGACGCCGATTGATTATTCGTCGCTATACCGCAATACCTTGAATAATCTAAAATACTTTGTTGCCGCTGGCCTAGATATAGATAATTCAGACACTTTCATTTATCGTCAAAGTTATATTCCAGCCCACAGTGAATTGACCTGGATACTGGATTGTTTTACGGGTTTTGGTGAAATGAGCCGAATGACGCAATTCAAAGAAAAATATACTCAAATTGTAAAAAATGAATTATTGCATGGAGTAATCGCTCAAGTTGGAGAAAATCAAAAAGCCGGAGAAGCTTCAATCGAAAAAGCTTCTGAGCGAGTTTCTGTTGGGCTATTCAATTACCCTATTCTGATGGCAGCCGATATCTTACTTTACGATGCTAAATACGTGCCAGTTGGCGAGGATCAGTTCCAGCATCTTGAAATTGCCAGGGATATTGCGATTAGGATGAATAATAAATTTGGTGAGATTTTTACTGTGCCTCTAGCAACATCCGAACAATCAAAGTTTATCAAGCGCGATAATGGCCTTCGTATTCGTAGCCTAACTGATCCAAATAAAAAAATGAGTAAAAGCGACGAAAATGACAAGTCAAAGATATTATTAATCGACAATCCCGACGTGGCTGCTAAAAAAGTTATGAGCGCAACAACTGACAGCGTAGGTGCAGTCAACTTTAACTGGGACAAGCAGCCAGGCATTACTAGTATGTTGCAGATGTTGGCCATGCTGACAAATCGTGATCAAGCAGAGGTAAATGCACAGTGGGCAGGCAAAACTAGCTATGGTGAGTTTAAATCTGCCGTCGCAGAGGCTGTGAAAGCCTTTTTGACCGACTTTCAGGCCAAATACAATAACATTACTAACGAGCAGTTATTATCCAAGCTAGAGCAATCTGAAGCTGAATTAACCCCAGTTGCCAATGCGACACTTTTGCGTGCCCAACAGGCCGTCGGATTGCGACCAAAGGCTTAACTATGACAAAAGTTTCTAGTCGTGACATTTTAGATATTTTGCGCCGCTTTGAATTAGCGGATGAAAAAAACGTGCCTCGAAATGTCGAAAGTATCAAAATAACCAGTCCAACGCCCATAAATACATTGGCCTCATTCGTGTTTAACCGACATCATTTTTATGTATTGTTTGACGATTCGGCCGAAGATGATATTGATTATATTGTCGGTCAAATAAAATCGGTCAAAAACACTATGACTGGCGAATTAATAAAAAATCCACGCGACGAAAATAAAACCTACGAAATGCCATACAAAGGCAAAGGCTGTTATCTTTTCACGGTAGTATCAGATAAAAAAAGATTAGATAATGAACTGTCACTACGCTATCCAGAAAACTCACGCAGTACTTGGCAAAAATTTATTAAATCTGGATTTATTAGCGTTAACGGTCAAGTCGTAGTGGCTTCAAAACACGAAGTAGCCGACACTGATAAGATTGCCATAAACATACCCGAAAAAACCGATTTTAGTGACAGCGAACTGCCAATCGTCTATATAGACGATAATGTTGTTGTCATCAATAAACCAATTGGGGTGTTATCGCACAGTAAAGGTGCGCTAAATGATGAGTTTACAGTAGCCGACTTTTTTAAACAATACACCACCTATAACTCCGATACTAACCGTCCGGGCATCATTCACCGACTAGACCGCGACACCAGCGGTATTATGATTGGAGCACGAAACGAAGAAACTGCTGCATTATTGCAAAAACAATTTGCCGATCGCAAAACTTCAAAAACATACCTGGCGATTGTCGATGGCGCCCCAAAGCTAGCCAAAGCCAATATTGACCTGCCGATCAATCGTAATCCTTCAGCACCAAGCACTTTTGTCGTCGACAGCAAGGGAAAAAGCGCCGTTACTAAATATGAAGTTGTCGATTCTACCAACAAATATTCATTAATCAAATTGCAACCGCAAACTGGCCGAACACATCAGTTACGCGTACATATGAAATATCTAGGTACTCCAATTCATGGTGATAAAATTTATGGCAAAAAAGCCGACAGATTATATCTGCACGCTATGAGCCTTGAAATAACAATTCCTAACGGTAATCGACAAACTTTTAATGCACCGATCCCGGTCGAGTTTAAAAAAATCTTTCCAAGCATTAAATTATAATGAAACCGATTCTAAATCCAATCAGCCAAAAAATAATAATGACTACCGTTGCTGATATGCCACAATCGGTCCTGGTTACAGGTGAAAGTGGCG
Source organism: uncultured Saccharimonas sp. (SeqCode) (assembly GCA_964452965.1). Lineage (GTDB taxonomy): Bacteria > Patescibacteriota > Saccharimonadia > Saccharimonadales > Saccharimonadaceae > UBA1547. The sequence continues at coordinate 4,685 of CAYVRA010000041.1, forward strand.
CAGGTCTTAGCACGGCGGCTAGATATATTGGCGAACTTTTAAGTGTAAAACCAAGCATTATTTTGCCCGAAAAAGATGAAAAAATTGATCTTGAAAAAGGCGTAATAAGTATCGATATTATTCGTAAAATATCTGAAAATACCCGAACTAAACTAAAAGATAGGCGATTGATTGTGATCGACTATGCTGAGCGAATGACACATCAAGCTCAAAATGCTTTTTTGAAACTACTAGAAGAGCCAGGCGAGGGGATTTACTTCATTTTAGTGTCTAGTTCGACATCTAAATTACTACCGACTATATTGTCACGTGTCAAAAAAATCGAGATAAAGCCAATTACCAGCCAGCAATCCGAAAATTTAATAAATGAGCTAGGAATAGTCGATAAGACTAAACAGGCGCAATTATTATTTATGGCGTCAGGGCTACCGGCCGAGATTGCTAGACTTGTTCAAGATGAAAGTTATTTTAAAAGTGCCAGCAATATAGTCCGTGATGCTCGCGAAGCCTTGCAGGGCAGGCTTTATCAAAAACTACTTATTGCCCAAAGATATAAAGATAATCGACAGCTTACCTTGAAAATGATTCTTTATATGGCAAAAATTCTAAAACACAGCATCGAAACTAATCCGCAAGCTGACACTATAAGGCGAGTCGACATCGTGCTTAAAACATACGAACGCGTCGAGGCAAACGGCAACATCCGCCTGTGTTTAGCACAAATGATGATATAATAGGGTAAATATGTTAGGACTTTTATTAATCATAGCTTTGGGCGTTTGGGTGATGTATCAGCCACAGACAATCGAAGAGGCCGAGGCTGATTTACCAGTTAAGCTATCTGAGAGGCTAGATCAACTTTGGTCTATTGCTCACGAATCACTACAATCAAAAAAATACCTACGTGCCGAAAAAGCATTGTTAACAATTTTGCGTGTCGATGAAAAAAACGCCAGTGCCTATAATCGACTTGGTATTTTATATGCTAAACAAAAATCACTCAAGGATGCAATCGAATGTTTTGAGATTGCTCAATCATTAGAACCTAGCGCCAGCAGCTTGCATAATGTTGGTTTGATATATTACGAAACAGGCGATTACGAAAAGGCTGCATTAGCATTTGAACAAGCTTTATCGATCGATGATACTTTGCCAGCCCGTCACATAGCCTATGCTAAAGTTCAAGAAAAACTAGGACACGAAGAAAAGATGATTAGTTCTTTAGAAAGAGCCCTAGATCTAAGTACCAACACTCAAACACTTAATCTTTTAGCTGATGCTTATGAACGAACCGGTCGATCTGAGCTAGCTATGAACTTACGCGAAAAAGTCGCTAAAACAATCTTACGATCACAACCACAACCTGTGCATGTGCGACCTCGTCGTCGTGTAGATATGTAGCCTTTTTATTTTCTTGCAAAAACAGACATAATTTTGTACACTTATACCTGTACTTTTAATATTTTGCCGCCTTAGCTCAGTTGGCTAGAGCAGCTGTTTTGTAAACAGCAGGTCCTCGGTTCGAGCCCGAGAGGTGGCTCCAAGTACACGCTGGAATCGTGTAGTGGCAATCACGGAAGACTGTAAATCTTCTGCCTTTCGGCTTCGTAGGTTCGAGTCCTACTTCCAGCACCA
>CAYVRA010000042.1:0-3561 GCA_964452965.1 uncultured Saccharimonas sp. (SeqCode)
ATAGTTTCTATTTAGAGCATGCCTTTGCGGTCGCTAAATATTTACAATATAGACAAGTTTCATTCTTTGATATAGAGTTGGCTGGCTGCACGTCTAGGTCTAAGCTTAGTGAGCTTTTTATACTAGCCACAAATAGAATTTCAGTTCCTGCGACGCTTATAGTGACAGGTATTGATAAATTGAACGGTTATGAAAAGATAGCCAGCCAGTTGGGTAGTAAATTTGTCATAAAAGACGCAGCCTCTGATAGAGGTAAAAATAATTATCTTGTAACAGATCCAGCATCTTACCTAGAGGCGCTGGGCCGACTAAAAGAAAGTAATATAAAAACATTAATTGTCCAGGAATTTATAAATAATGATGGCTTTACTAGGGTCTTATTAATGGGCAATGAGGTGTCTCAAATTATAAAGAGGTTGTCAGTAGGTCATAAGGATAAGTTAAAATCTCATCTAAATAAACCTTATGGTGGCAAAAATGCTATTGAACTGCAAGTTTCAGATTATGAATCAAAATTAGTTTCTCTATCTAGAAAAGGCGCAATTACTATGGGCAGAAGTGTGGCCGGGGTTGATTTAATACAAGACATTATTACAAAAAAATGGTATGTTTTAGAAGTAAACTATAATCCCGAAACTATTGGTGGATTGAATGTTGATAAAAAAGCTAAAGATTTAGCAGATTTATTAAATAGAAAGGCAAAATAAAGGTAAATATATGAAAATTGCAATATTATCAAATGGTCCAGGAAATTATTCGACAAAACGTCTTAAAGAAGAGGCTATTTTAAGGGGCCATGAAGTCAAGGTTGTTAAATATAAAGATTGTTATGCTTCTATTGAGCAAAATCACCCAACTGTTAGCTATCGCGGCAATGATTTAACTGAATTTGATGCTGTAATTCCTAGAATTGCTTCTTATATGACAAAGTACGGCACTGCAATTGTCCGGCAACTAGAGATGCAGGGTGTTTACACCGCTTCTAGTTCTATAGCTATTACTAGGGCGCGTGATAAATTACGTAGTATGCAATTATTGGCAAAGGCAGGTATTGGTATACCAAAAACGGTCGTTTCTCGTAATACTGCCGATATTGATGACCTTTTAGAGCAGCTAGGCGGCATGCCTGTCATTATCAAGTTGGCCCGTGGTACTCACGGCAACGGCGTAGTTTTGGCTGAAACCAAAAAAGCGGCAAGATCAGTTTTGCAAGCGTTTTATTTAACTAACGATGATGGCACAAGTATATTATTACAAGAATTTATTAAAGAATCTGCCGGTACTGATATTCGTGCTTTTGTGGTTGGTAGCCGTGTTGTTGCTAGTATGAAACGTCAAAGTTTGGATGATGATTTTAGGTCTAATCTTCATAAAGGCGGTGAAGGTACAATAATTAAATTGACTGATGAAGAGAAAAAGGTTGCCGTTAAGGCCGCTAAGGCGATGGGGCTAAATATTGCCGGTGTTGATATGATGCGTAGCGATCGTGGTCCATTGATTTTGGAGGTTAATGCTAGCCCTGGATTTGGTATCGAAAAAGTTACCGGTCGAAATGTAGCTAGTGCGATAATTGAGTATGTCGAGCAAAACGCTAAACGTAACAATAAAAAAGACAAAGTTGGCGCCTAAGCATTAGTGTTATAATAGCTCTGTGGAAATTATAATAATTTGCATAGTTATTGCGATTGTCCTATTTGTCGGGGCATTTATAACCAAGCGTCGATTTGGTCTTTTGGGCCTTGCTTTGGCTGCTGGGTCATTACTAAGCGGTATTTGGGGTTATGATATTGTTTTGGCGGCTAATGGCTTTGGTGTGCCAAATACGCCATTATCAACGGCGATTGTGATGGCAACGATAGTTATGTTGCCTGCGGTTGTGTTGCTGTTTCATGGGTATTCTTATAAAAATCACATTGCACGGGTTTTTGGAGCGGCAATGTTTACTGTTTTGGCGTTGGCTTTTTTGATCGACCCATTAGGGCATATATTAATGCCAGTTGGCTTTGGCGCTGATGTTTATAACTGGTTAATTAATCATAAAACACTTATAATTGGTGCCGGTTTGATATTAGCGGTACTAGATTTGTTTTTGACGAAACCAGCCGGATTAAACGAAAAAAAATCAAAACATTGACGAATTACCCCTATTAATGTATATTTGTCAGATATGAGGCCGTAGCTCAGCTGGTTAGAGCACCTGCCTTTTAAGCAGGGTGTCGTGAGTTCAAGTCTCACCGGCCTCACCAAAATAAAATACCTATCGGCTGATAGGTATTTTATTTTGGTGAAACCCCGTTGGGATTTGGGCTCGCGACTTTTTACGGAGCAAAAATAGTCGTGAGGTCGCGTAGTGCAGCGAAATAAAATGTGTTTATATATTTTATGAGCAAATGGAGGAGCGGAGATTTATCTAAAGATAAATCGGAGAGATAGTCTCACCGGCCTCACCTTATCTTATTACTGATTTAATTTCAGGCTCTAGGGCTTTACACTCCTCGGCCAACAACCGTCTGTGACAATTTTCTGGTGATTTTTCTATGCACATTAGTGTTATCGTTTCGATTAGGGCTCTTTTTGATATACTTCTAATTATTTTAATTCTAGGGTCTTCATGAAGAGATTCTTGAAATGATTTTTCAAATTCTTCCCATGTTAGTCCTCTTTTATAATAATCACCAATAAGTAACGGATTTGGTGCTATTTCAGGAATCCATTCATCATAACTTGTTTCTGTTATCTCGGGATGTGGCGTGATGCCGTCATTTAATGTATGCCTAGACATGACAGAAATTCTAACTCCATCTTGTTCGGATTTCGGTTCAAGGATACATTTAGTTAAAAGCATTATTATAAGGCTATATTAACATAAAATTAGAATATTAATTTTGCTATACCAAATTCCATAAATTGGCGGGTATTAAAGCTCAAAACCCATTATTCTTGGCTGGTTGCTATGCTTGATCAATTTGCGATAAAACCCAGTCATATTGCCCACTACTAACTACGGCGCTGCAGTAGTTACATTGACCGGTAGCATTAACCTCTAGCGGGGCCCCACAGTTAGGGCATTTATTGTCCTTTAACTGCTTATTAGCGTCTGTTTTTGCAGCTACTGTTCTAATAAAAGTCCAAAGTTCGGTAAAGCCTTCATTATTCTTGCTACCACTTATCATCTTACCTTGGCCATCAACAGTATAATCGGCACAGCTTGCATCAATCTGGACTTTGATGTAATTGAATGCGTTATCATTTTTTACATCAACGATATTCATATTGCCAATAACGATATTTTCCAGGACATTCTTTTCGCCTCGAGATTTTAAGTCGCTGATTTGAGTCGAGTATCTTTGCATAATAGAGTCTGACACAAAAGGACGAGCGATGTTAATCTCCTGTTTTTCCCAAGCTTCTTGAATCTTAAAGAAAGCATTTTGAGCTTTATCTTTAAATATTTGTTCATTAAATTCTGGGTCAGTCTGCTTGATTTGAGCCAAGCCTGATTCAATCGTGTTCATTGTTTGGCCTATTGTGCCGTCGGCTGTTTTTCCGGTTGCCGTCGCT
>CAYVRA010000042.1:3571-6263 GCA_964452965.1 uncultured Saccharimonas sp. (SeqCode)
GCAGCTTCGAATAGTTCACCTAAGGGGTTTTGGGCTAGTTTGTTGAGGTCGAGATTTTTTTTGAAATCTCCACCTTTGCCCTTTTTCTTGAAGTACATAAAGATTGCAGCCCCTATGATTAATAGGAGTAATAAACCACCAAAACTGAAACCTCCTATAGAAGATCCAGATCCACTGCTAGAGTCTGATGATCCCGAAGATGACGAGGAAGAAGACGAGTAATTTTGTCCGCCTCCGGCTCTAGCGATTAAGAATTCGCTTTTCATTACTAACTAGGCCTGTGGGGTAGTGTTAGCTGTTGTTTCTGTGGCAGTAGCTTCAGGAACGGTTGGCGTTGCAACAGGTGCGGTGGCGACGGCTGGCGCTTGTTGCGTCATCGTTTGTGCTTGAGGCTGTTGGATAGCTTGGTTCATATTGCCTGCCATATTTGCTCCAAGGCCCATACCGACTCCCATGCCGATTCCTGCGCCGGCGATACCGTTTGGATTTGCCGCAGCCGTGTTCATAGCTTCTAATTGTTGTACTTGGGCGTATGCTGCCATACTTGCTTGATCGACTGAACCCATAGCGTTGATTGCTTGGGCTTTGGCTTGCATGTCAGCGATACTGCCAACTCGTTGCTGAGTTGCTTCGTCAAAGTCTGTATTCTCGATTCGGAAATCCTGCATAGTGAATCCGAAAGCTGCAAAGTCAGCGGCAATTTTTTCGCCAATTGTTTTGGATAATTCTTCTCGATTAGAGTCTATATCGGTAAAAGCGAATTTTGCAGTCGCTAGGGCATCTGAAATTGGGGTTATTATCCGATCAGTGACATTATCTTTAAATTCCTCCAAGGTCATCTGGTCGCGATCACCTATAAATTCCGTAAAGAATTTATTAGCGTCAGTTATTTTAAAAGTATAGTTACCGAAAGCGCGTAGTCCAAAATGAAACTTATATACTGGATCTGAATATTTAAGTGGTGATTTGGTGCCCCATTTTATATTTGGGATTTGGTTTATATTAAAGAAGAATACCTTTGCTTTGTGCTTGCTGTCCATACCACGGAATATAGCTAGCATTGAGCTAAAGAATGGAACACTGGCTGTTTTTAGATCATAAGATCCTGGTTGATCTATTACGCCAGCTGGAACACCTTCATTAACGAATAGCATTGCTTGACCTGGATTAACAATAACTGTTGAGCCATTTTGCAAAACCTGGTCTACATCTGGAAATCTCCAGACCAAAATCTCTGGTGATTGGTCCGTCCACTGTACATTTGATAATAATTGATTGTTTAAAAAGCCCATATTGACTCCTCTTTTTTATATTTTTATATTTTTTTAATGTTACTAATTATCAGACTAAACTATATTAAAATAATAGTCAAATTGCATATGTTTAATATGATATAATTACAGTAAGACTAATGTATTTTAAGGAGAAGAAATGCAACCTGATAATATTATCCCTAATAATTTAAATACGTCGCCAGACACTCAGCCACCAGCTAGCCCAGTTCAGCAACCAGTAACGGTTTCTCAGCCAGTGCAACCAATAATCCAACAGCCAATTCCTCAGCCAGTGCAGGCAATAGTCCAACCGCCAATTCAACAGTCAGTGCCTCAACAAAACTATAGCCAGACTTCATATTCAGAAGCTTCTAGCGGCTATTTTGGTACATTAAAGGCATTATTTACAAACCCAAAGGCTTATTTTGATAATCCACCAGTAAATTTTTTAAAGTCGGTCTTATTTCCAGCTATAAATATTTTAGCTATGGGTGTGATATTGATGCTGACCAGAATTATAGCGACCATTTCGGCGCCTGTGTCAAAACCAGCTTCTGATGCTTTATCATATTTTTCATCTAGCGCCGATACTGTCGCATTAAAATCCGGGTTTGAGTTGTTGACCGGTGATTTCTGGGGTGCTCTTTTTAAGAATTTTGGTCTTAGCTCACTTTATGCTGTTATATTCTTGGCTGCTATAGCCGGTATAATTATGATATTTGCTTTGATAGCTAAAAAAGACGTGGTATTCAAAGATATACTTTCAATGAGCTCGATTTTTTCATTAAATTTCTTGGCCGTCGCCGTAGTCGCCGTCTTGGGACTACTTAATGTATGGGTTATTAACGCTGACTTCAACGGTATTATGAACTTAATCATGAATCTGGTGACATCTTTGGTATTTGTGTATGCCGCAGTCTTGATGATTCAAGGCATAACAACTGTTACTGGCTTTAATTTGTTTAAGTCGACTACAATCTTCGTAGCGTCAGCGATAATATTGATATTTATTTGCGGTAAGATGATAAGCACATTTGCAGCTGATTTTAGTATGTCTTTCGGAGGCTATAATAACAGCCTAAGCTCATCAACTTCAGCGGTTACGGCTATCAATCAGGTGAATTCTACATATAAAGATATTATGAAACAATATGGGTTTTAGATTTTAGACATAATATAAACATAAGGAAGGTTTGAGGTTTTGAGTTTATATGCGACAAGATGATTCAACTTTAACTACACCTCAACCAATCGAGGTCGAGCCGGCTGCTCCGACCGAGCAGCCAGCTACGATCCAGGCTATTCAGCCTAATCTACCAGTCGCGTCAAATTTTTCGGACTCACCTTTGACTATAGGTGTTAATTTGGCGCCTCCAAGCGCTCCTAAACCAAAAGGTCCAAAGTTTGATTTTAAAGCT
>CAYVRA010000043.1:0-6238 GCA_964452965.1 uncultured Saccharimonas sp. (SeqCode)
TGTATATTTCAGTTTTGCCAGATCCAGTAACACCTTGCAAAAGGAAAGTGCCGCTTTTATATTCACCGAGTGTTTTTATCACTGATTCTTGTTCTGAATTGAACACAATATTTGCTCGATTTCTCTCGGCTTTATTAGGGGCCTCTTTTTGTGGTCGACGGTTTTTTTTGATACCGGTAGGTAGTAGCGTTTGTAACACGTTGGCTAGCGGCGTCGCATAATATGCAGACATCCACAAAGCAAGATCGACTAATGATTTTGGTAACGGCGTAGCTTCGATTATTTCGGAAATATTTTTTGTTTCATAGGTTGGTTGGTTTGTTTTTTTAATGATAACGCCTACAATTTGTTTTTTTCCAACTTCAACTAGAATGATCTGGCCTATTTTCAGAGGGCCCTCTGAACAATAAGTAAAAGTGTCGCTACCTGAGCGAATTATTTGTTTTGGCGCCACCTCATAATAGTGCATATCTACTAGTATACTGCTAAAATAAGCATATGTATTTTGAAAGTCGCGAAGAGGCTGGCCGGAAAATAGCCGAGTTGGTTAATAAATATCGTTATGATGACTGTGTTGTGGTCGCCCTAAGCGATGGAGCTGTTATTGTTGGCGAGCAGATATCAAGTTGCTTACATTGTTTATTGACGATGTTGTTGATAGAAGAGATTGATGTTCCTGGCGAGGGTGTCAGCTTTGGCGGTATATCTTCAAGCGGTAATTTTACTTATAATGGCTGTTTTTCTTCTGGTGAATTAGAGGAATATCTAGGAGAATATCACGGATATTTGGACCAGCAAAAGCGTGAAGCTTTTAATAAAATAAATCGATTATTAGGCGACGGCGGTATTATCGATAATAATATGCTGCGCGATCGAATTGTTATTTTGGTCTCTGACGGTCTAAATACTGGGTCATCATTAGATGTTGCGGCTGATTTTGTAAAACCGATTCGAATCAAAAAGCTTATTATAGTAACTCCTACAGCAAGTGTCTCGGCGGTTGATAAGATGCACATAATTGCTGACGAGTTATTTGTATTAGATGTTAAATCTAACTTTATGGGCGTTGACCATTACTATAATAAAAATATAATACCGTCACATGAAGATACAATCGCCAAAATTAGCAAGATTATATTAAATTGGAAATAAATTGCTGTTGCCAGGTGTTGTAAGATTGTGCTACGATTAATATCAACAAGTGAGATATTAGCGTAAGGGAGATTATGTTAGACATTTTTATTACATCTAGAGTGCGTCGTAAAATTGTGGTTGTCTATGCTAAATATCCAGACTTTCGAACTCATGTTAGAGGCCTAGCAAAACTTATTAAAGAAGATCCAGGCAATATTCAACGCGAATTAAAGCGTCTTGAAAAAGTTGGTTTTTTAACTAGTGAGAAACAGGGCAATACCAAGATTTATTCTACTAATAAACAATTTCCTATCTTTAAAGAATTGCAAAGTATCGTCATTAAATCTCAGCAACAAGCCGTCCGGCCTAAGCGATCATCTGAATTTTAATGTCATTATTCGAAAGAATACTTATCGCGCGAGGCTTGCGAAGCGAGGCTGAGCGTGAAGCTTTTTTGTCGCCAGATTATTCGTTGTTGCATGATCCATTTTTGTTGCCTGATATGGAATTGGCAGTAGGCAGACTAGCTAAAGCAAAAAAAGACCAACAAAAAATTACCATCTATGGTGATTATGATGTTGATGGTCTGACCTCTACGGCGCTATTGCTGGACGCATTTTCAAGTTTTGGTTTTAAAAATGTTGATGTATTTATGCCTAATCGTTTTGTTGATGGTTATGGGATGACGGTCGAGGCGGTAGAGGAGATTGCCGGTCGTGGCACTAATCTTATAGTTACAGTCGATTGTGGTAGTTTAAGCGAAAAAGAGATTATTAGAGCTAATGAATTAGGTGTTGACGTTATCGTTACTGATCATCATGGAGCTGCCGAGGTTCAACCGCCAGCGATTGCAATCATAAATCCTAAAAGAAATGATAGTAAATATCTTTTCTCGGATTTAGCTGGTGTTGGGGTGGCATTTAAGTTAGTCCAGGCTATGCAAACAAAAATAACCGGCCTGGCGATTGGCCAGGAAAAGTGGCTGCTTGATCTAGTCGCGCTCGGAACGGTTTGCGATATAGTCTCGTTAATCGATGAAAATCGCATTTATGTTTTTTGGGGATTAAAAGTTTTAGCAAAAGCTAGTCGTCCCGGTTTAAGGGCCTTGATGATTATTTCGGACATCAACCCTAAAAATCTTAATGCTCGTTCATTAGGCTTTGGTCTTGGTCCAAGGATGAATGCGGCCGGTCGTATAGATACTGCTAGACAATCACTAGATTTGTTAAATTGTGATGATTTAGGTAGCGCAAAAGGAATCGCCTGCTTATTGGATGATATGAATAAATCTAGACAATTTGAGCAAAAAAAGATTTTAAAAGCTGCGATTTTGCAAGCTGAAGAATTTATTAACGATGCGGTTTTGGTTGTCAGCAGCCCAGATTGGAGCCATGGAATTGTAGGGATTGTTGCATCAAAATTATTAGAAAAATATCAAAAACCAGTTTTTGTTTTGCAGGAAATGGGTGATGAATCAAAGGGTTCGGCTAGGAGTTTTGGTGATTTTGATATTGCTGCGGCGGTTAATTATGCCAAAGACTTAATTATTGGAGGTGGTGGGCATAAATTAGCCGCTGGCGTTAACTTGCCGACAAAAAATATTGATAGTTTTAGAAAAAAAGTTAATGATTTTTATAAAAACCAAAAATTAAAAAACCAAAAAATATTATTAAAACCTAAGGCTGATGTGGATGCTGGTTTATTTGAAGTTAACGAAGATTTAGTTGAATTGATAAGCGGCCTAGAGCCGTTCGGTAACGGAAATCCCCAGCCAGTGTTAAAAACGGACAACTTGACAGTTGTTGACGTAAAAAAGATGGGCGACAATAATCAACATATAAAAATTGAGCTAAAAGATGAAGATGGCTGCAGATTAAAATTTTTAGCTTTTAGCGCTCCAGAACATTTTTTTGTTGATATAGGAGCCAAAGTTAGCGTTTGGTATCATGTTGATATCAACGAATGGCGAGGTTCTCGAACGGTTGAGGGCAAGCTTCTTAATTTAGAGGTAGAGTAAGTCTAAAGCTCGAGACTAGCTGTCGTCGCGCTTTTCTTTGTAGAGCTGCTATCGCGCTTTTATTCGATCGTTCGGCCTGAGATCGATGATTAATATTAATTTTATAATCTTCTATGCAGTTTTTAGAATTAGGTTTAGATATTAGTTGCGCAAACTCTGCCTATCTGTTACAATGGCCTTCATATGGTACAAGTAACACGAAAAGACGAACGAGAAGCAAACGAAAATATTATCCGTCGCTTTAACCGCAAGGTTTTGCAAAGCGGTATTTTAGCCGAAGCCAAAGAAGTAATGCGTTTTGAAAAACCTATTTCTAAAACTGAACGTCGTAAAAAAGCGATTATTCGCAAGGCTCGCAAGGCTGACAAACTAGATAAAACACGACTAGGGTTGTAAAAGTGGCGCTAAAAGAAAAAATTAATGACGATTTAAAAACCGCCCTTTTAGGGGGAGATCGTTTTAAGGGTGAGGTTTTGCGCGGTTTAAAAGCCGTTATCTTAAACGAAGAAGTTGCCCAGGGCAAGCGAGACGAAGGCCTTAATGATTCTGTTATCGAGCAGCTAATTGTCCGTGAAGTTAAAAAGAGAAATGAAAGTGCTATTATTTATGATGGCGCTAACCGAGCAGAATTGGCAAAAAATGAGCGCAGAGAAATGGCAATAATTAGCATTTATTTACCCGAGCAGGTTTCAGAAGCTGACATTAAAGTAGCTATCGCCAAGGCCATCGAAGATTTAGGTGTAAATAATCCAACTGGTTTTGGCCAGGTTATTGGTGCGGTTAAAAAAGAATTCGGCAATTCTGCCGATGGCGCGTTAGTTGCTAAACTTGTTAAAGAAGCGTTAAACTAAAACAGTAAGGGGGTAGCTATGATTTTATTTTTCGGTTCAGCCGGTTCTGGTAAGAGTACGCAGGCGCAAATGATGGTAGATGACGGAGTCTGGTCTTGGATCTCTACGGGCCAATTACTTCGTGATACTACCGACCCAGAAGTTCATGAATTTCAAAAAAAAGGCACGCTTGTGCCAATTGAAAAAGTCAACCAGGTCTTAGCTGAGACTTTAGATAAGGAGGCTCCAGCTGAAAAATTAATTCTTGATGGATACCCTCGTCAATTAAACCAGGCTTCATGGCTGCTTGAAAATTGCAAATCTCGTGGCATAACGATTGATTTAGCTATTAATTTTGATGTCGATATGGAAGAGCTTTTGAGCCGTATGAGTTCGCGTGGTCGTGTTGATGATACGCCAGAAGCTATTAATAGCCGTCTATTTATCTATCATAAAGAAATTGATCCTATATTAGATATTTTATCTAGCAACGGCATAAAAGTTGTTCATATTAACGGTGTCGGTACCAGAGAAGACGTTCATGTTAGAGCTTCGGAAATAATTTCGAAATATAGTTAATTTTAATGAAGGGTTTGCAAATATGATTATAATTTTCGGTCCAGCCGGAGCCGGCAAGACCGTTCAGGGAAAACTTTTAGCTACTGCAAAAAATTGGCAGTGGTTATCGGCTGGTCAATTATTGCGAGATAGCAATACGCCTGAATTGTCGGTAATTATTAATAATGGAGATTTAGTCCCGACCGAGGCTGTTAATAAAGTCATAACTGAGGCTTTTAATCAGTCGTCCAATATTGATCAGATTGTCTTGGATGGTTTTCCGCGTCAAGTTGAAGAGGCTGAGTGGCTATTGGAAAAAAGCCCTTTTGCTGGTCATATAATTGATGCTGTTATTTTGCTTGAAATTAATAAAGATGAAATCATTAAGCGTTTATCTTTGCGTGGCCGAGATGACGACACGCCACAGGCGATTGAAGAGCGACTTGAAATTTATAATCAAAAAACGAAACCAGTTATAGGCTATTTTGCCCTAAAGGGTATTAGATTATTAAAAATAGACGGTGTTGGATCGGTTGAAAAAATTCATCAGCGCATTATGGAGGAGTTATTATAATGAAAAATCGTCAAGAGCCAAAAACGGCCGATCAAATTCAAGCTATGCGTGAAGGTGGTAAAATTCTTGCGACTATTTTAGATAATCTAAAAAAACACGTTATCGTAGGTATGACCGAAATGGAGGCCAGTGATTGGGTAGAGGCAGAGATCGAGAGATTGGGCGCCGAGGTTACTTATAAGACTGATGAAGTTAAATTTCCTTATGCAATTTGTGTTTCGACAAATGATGAGCTTGTGCATAGTATTCCGACCGACTACGCATTTGAAAAAGGTGATGTTGTTTGCTTTGATTTAGTTATAACCTATAAAGATATGAAAGTTGATAGCGCCTTTACGATGGTTGTTGGTGAAATGCCAACTGGTGTTAAAAAGCATTTGTTAAATTTTACTGAGCGTAGTCTATATGCCGGAATTGATGCTATAAAAGGCACAGTCCGAACTGGTGATATTGGCGCAGCTGTCGAAAAAGTCTTGAATGATGGCAAATTGGGGATTATTCGCGATTTAGTTGGTCATGGTATAGGCCAAAAAATGCAGCAACCTCCAGAAGTTCCAAATTATGGTCGAAAAGGCACTGGGGAATTATTAGTTCCTGGTGATACTATTGCGATTGAGCCAATGGCGACACTTGGTGGTGAAGCGATAAAGACCGATGCTGATGGCTGGACGATTAAAACTCGTGATGGTAGCCTAGCAGCGCATTTTGAACATACGGTTTTAATAACCGAAGATGGTGCTGAAATTTTAACAAGACTTTAATAGTCTTTCCACGCGATAAATAACCGCTTTTGACGGTTCGATAACCCTAGCTCGGCCTTTACATATCTTTACGATAAAATCTTTTATCCAATAGTAGTGAGTGCAGCCTAAGACGATAACATCAGCGCCTTGGTCGCATAAGTCGTTGATTACTTTTTCTATTTCTTCATAATTTATTTGATTATTCTCGATCATTTTTGCCCAATCGCTGCAGTCTGGTTCGATTATTTTTAAATTATAATCAAGCTTTTTGACTAATTTTTTATATCTGTCACTTCCAAGTGTGGCTGGCGTAGCGCAGACGGCGATAATATTCGATTTTGTTAATTTTGCGCCAGTTCTTATCATTGGCTTAATACCAATA
>CAYVRA010000044.1:0-2357 GCA_964452965.1 uncultured Saccharimonas sp. (SeqCode)
AAAACAATAACCCTACTTTCTTGGCCATCGACATCTACTACTTGATTCATATAAAAGAGTTTTTTGCTTGACGATCCGGCAATAACCATTTTACCGTTAAGCGTACGGCCATTGCGTCGAGTTATAGACTTACCATCGAGTCTATACGTCTCACCAGCCTCTATTCGTTCAATAGGCCTTCTTGCCGTATTATCTACGCTTATTTTATATTCAGAATTACTAACAAATAAACAAACCGCGATTAGTACAGCGGTTGCGATAATTAATATCAATAATCTGTTTAGCTTAGTCATTGTTTTTTCTTTCATAAATATTTATTAGATAATTTCAAACTCGTAACGAATGTCTACTTTATATATAAGAAATGCAATACTTATAAGATAAGGTTCGCCTCGTTCATTCACAAAAAACGCCCCAGACGGAGTGACGGCTGGACAGCTGCTTCGCCTTTTCTGCTCATTTGTGAAAAGCTGATCCGACGACTGGACATCGCCTCGCTTTACTCTCCTCCTTTGCTTGTTCATGAAAACACGTATTTGCTGTACAATAAAACATTTTTATTTCGATGGCCATTTTATGATATAATCGGCAGATAATGCAAGAGGTAAATAGCTTATTTAAAGTAAATGAAGTTGATTATATAAATCGAGTTGGCGAAATCGACAAAGTCTCATCTGGCGTGGTAAAGTCTCAAAAAAAGTTTCCCATATTCCTAGATGCCTACGGAAACGACAAAGAACTTATATTCAAACCTCTTTCCCCGTCCAAACCCTATGGCAATCCGACATTTGCCTATAGTGAGGTTTATTGGTCTTATTTAATAAATAATTTTTTTGATGAACGAGCCCCCAGATACGAATTAGCAATCTGCCATGGCATGCCTCTAAAAGCCGGCGAAAAATTACCCAGAGAAAAAGGCGTTTTAGTAGAATCTTATTTAAAACCAGATCAGCAAGATGTTAACCTCCTAGAATACTACCGCAAGAAACCAGACCATGGCGTTAATATTGATAAATATATCAACTATTGCGATTACATATATGACTACTCGGACATTATGAAATCTGAGGTTTTTACCCAGCGCCCAGATCTAGCCAAGCGACTAGGCGAAATAGTATTAACCTCAATGCTAACAAGAAATATTAATTTTCATTATGAAAATGTAAGCTTTATCTGCGATGGCAATAATATAATCGACCTGGCCCCGCCTATAGATCACGAATTTTCTACATTATCAATACTACCCGATTTTAGAGATGCCAATATCGCAAAACAAGCAGCTTATGATTTATTAATATCTGAATTATCGCCACAGGATAAGCTACTATCATTAGACGCCTTCCCGAAAGAGCCGCTAGTGGCAAGAAATAATTATCTAAATAATAGTCGTAGCGCCTTTAATAACGTATCCACGATTGTCAAACAGCAGCCTGAATTAGCAAAAGAATTTATTGATAAATTATCAAAAATGCGTCAGTTTTTGTTAAATCATGATATCGTTTTCCAAGACTTAAATTATATAAATGAGTTTAATAGCCAACTAGATTGGATGCAACATTATTATCGAAAACCAGACCATTATAACAACCTGATGATAGAAGTCTGTCGGCGCTCATTGGCCGAGCAAGGACGATCCAAAATAGATATTGTTGATTTTGGCCGATATGCCGTACGACTAGCCATTCACAGTTCGAATGTTTTGCAAGGTTTTATCCAAAAAAATCTAGAATAATAGATGATTTAGTGCACTTATCGTTTTTAGCAACTGGGCATCGTCTCACTTTACCAGCCTCCTCCGCTTGCTAATAAAAATAATAGGGGCTGATTAAGCCCCTATTTTTCTATTCATTTTACTATTGATTATGACGATTATTTCGCATACCGCCACGATTAGCACTATTGCCATCATGATCGGACGCTTGGCGCTCTTTCATATTTTGCAATCGACTATCCATTTCGGCTTGCGTTAAACCTTTTGATGCCCAACGTTCTTGTGCAGATTTTTGCATTGATGCGTGAAAATCATCCTCACTAATACCTTTATCTGCTGCTATTTGGATCATCGTCTTGGTCTCGAGCTGAGATTTTAATTCATCTTCTGTTAACCCCAATATCCCAGCCTTGGTTGTGATGTTTTGATGGTAGCCGTAAGAACCACCATTACCATTTGTGCTGTTTCTTTGTGCTTGAGCAAATGCTGGAATCGCTATAATTCCTGCAGCTACTACAACTGCTGTTCCTAAACCTAATGTTAATATTTTGTTCATTATTATTGCCTCCTTCCGGCATATGTAATACAAACGAACAACTGATATTATTTCATTATCTATTACGTTGATAGCCCCTGGCTGGTTGAA
>CAYVRA010000044.1:2457-6156 GCA_964452965.1 uncultured Saccharimonas sp. (SeqCode)
GAACAACTGATATTATTTCATTATCTATTACGTTGATAGCCCCTGGCTGGTTGAACCTCGCTGTTTTGTCCTCTATTACCAAAATTTGGTAGTGAGCTGTAAGAAAAGGCAAATCCAAGTGTTAATATCACTACTATGATAATTGGCACCAGATACGCTAAACGGATTTTATACATCTTACCCGATTTTGCAATCATAATAATAACTACCAAGATAGACAATACACCCAGCAACACAGCCATCCAAGGTAAATCACTCAATAATGAATCTAATGTGCGTTGAATACCATAAGCTGGGCCCTGTGCTATCTGCAGCCGAATAAACAATGATGCCACGCTAATAAAGTATGCTGCCGACATAACTGCCCCAATAATTGCTGCGATGCCAACAATACTCATCACGATATAATATGATTTAGATTGCATGTGCACTTTGCCGCTACCAATCTGAGACATAACTTTTTCTTCTATGTTTGTACTATTTTTAGTAGTCTTTTTATTCATAATCAACTCCTTCTTGCTGACAAATCTTTTTTAATGCTTCCTTAGCCCGACGAATCCTAACGCCAACTGTCGAAGTCGGTATGTGTAATATATCGCTAATTTCTTCATATTTTAGGTTTTCAAAAAAACTGAGACCCAATACTTCTTGATACTTAATACTGATTTTACCTAGACAAAATCTAACTTTTTTGTCCAACATTTTTTTATCTATGACTTTATCAGTATCAAACTTTTCTATAAAGCTATCGCCAATTTTGTCAATTACACCTAACGAGCAAGTCTTTTTGCCCGATTTAATAGCATTCATAGCTCCGTTATGTAAAATCCGATATATCCATGGAGAAAAGGGCTTAGACAGATTGAAGCTTCGTAGGTTCACATAAGCCTTAATGAACGTTTCTTGGACTACGTCAGATGCAATATCATAGTCTTTTAGCAAAAATAAAGCATAACGCATCAATTTTGCCTCATACCTTTCCATAACTAATCCAAACATATTAGTATCGCCCTCAATTACCTTGGCTAATACATCCGAATCGGATAGGTCCTCATTTTTGACATTCATGGTCACATATATTATACAACCGTGGAGTTGATATTATTTCATTATTGATTATCTGACGACTAGACTCGAGCTTGACGTAAAATATTACCGTCGGTTTCAGGACTCGCCATGCACTAGCTTAATAAAATGCTTTAGATTCCCATTTTATTATTAGTAATTCTAAAATCTATATCTATCGCAATTATATCATTTCGAACGATTAGTTAGTTCTGAAACCTTATCCATAACAATATGTCCGAACCTTTGGTGTTTTTGTTCAGGTAGGTCATTAATAGAATTTGTAATATATTCTAAATGCTTTTCTCGAAAGGCCCTAAATTCACTCTTATTCAGGCCATGATGTGTAATAAAATTACTTATCTTTTCAGTACCTATTGTATGAGGCATCATCACGTATGTGGCACCTAGCTCATACAGCCTTGATGCATTAGGTGCTGAATCTGCGCTGCAGATTATCAAAGCTCGCGGATTGATACTGACAACATGATGGACAATAAACTCAGTTGTTTCTTGATCAGTGATAGTTGATACGACAGACTTTACGCGATCAATATCAGTCTCCTCTAAAAGATCAAGGCTAGTTGCATCACCATATAGATATTCATATCCAAGACTAGAAATTTCATCGATAACATCAGGGTCGTGATCAACTACAAGATATTTTATGTTCAGTTTAGAAAAAGAACGAGCAAATTCTTTTCCGCCTTTTTTATACCCAAATATTATACCTTCGTAGTGCCCACCTGGTTTATGGTCTGGATTTGTCTTTTTCTTCTCAAAAATAGATAGGTACTTTTCAAAATACTTATAGAGCTTATCTGAGTATATAATTTGATACGAAGAAAGTGCGAAAGTAATTAACGCAACTATTGTAACTAAAGCTACTCCACTGTGAGAAAGTTGGTTATTGCTTGCACCGAGAAGAACAAAAATCAAAGAGAATTCGCTCACTTGCCCAATTGCTATAGCAGTCTTAAAACCTGTCCTCTTCTTATAACCCAACAACCCCAGTATTGACATTACAATGATCGGATTGCCAACGAGTACAAACGCACTTAAAATCAAGGCCTGCCACCACATTGAACCTACAAAGTTTATCTCCAAGCTTGCACCTAACGACACAAAGAAAACAACAATAAAGAAATCCCGTAGTGGTCGAAGACGTGAAGCAATATCTTGCGCATATGACATTGATGCTAGCGACACACCTGCAAACAAAGCTCCAACCTCAAGAGAGAACCCAAATAATAAAAACACTGCTGCTATACCTAGTCCCCAGGCAAGTGCAAACAAAAATAACAACTCCTGAGACCGACCAAAAAATGATCCAAGTGGCTTTATTATATATGAAGTAACGACATATATAACCAATACCAACAACAAGCCTTTACCGACTAATAAAGCAACATCTAATGGCTCTAGACCGCCTTTTGTTGATGCTGCCGAAACCAATAGGGCGATTGTGGCGATGATATCTTGAACTAATAAAAACCCAATCGTAATCCTACCATGTAGCCTATTCTGCTCTTTCTTATCCGATAATAGCTTTAAAATAACAATTGTTGAGCTGAGAGCTAACCCTAATGATATATAAATAGAGGAAACAATATCAAAGCCAAACCATCTAACTATCGCGAATCCTATTAATGTAGCAATTAGCACCTCTCCGATACCCGTAATAAAAGACACTCTACCGAGCTCTTTAATAGTCTTCGGATTTAGCCCCAGCCCTACAATGAATAGCAAAAGTACAATGCCAAATTTTCCTAGCGTTTCGATAGTATACGGATCGTTTATTAAATTAAATACAACTGGTCCTACAAAAATACCTGTTAAAATATAGCCTATAATTAATGGCTGCTTTAGCACTCTCATCACTACCGACACAGCCGTGGCGATTACTATCAGGAGACTTATCTCTACAAATATTTGGTTTACCATCTTATATCTTTATTTTCCTAACGATAACGTGGCTCTAATTACTATTATTTACTAAAAGCTTTTCCTTCGTCGCTAAAACCTTTTTTCAATTCTCTAGCGGCCTGTCCTAAGCCACGCGCTAACCCTGGAAGCTTTTTACCGCCCATGAATAAAGACATGAACAGCAATACGATTAATAATATAAGTTCAAATTTACTAAAACCCATTATTATACCTCCAGTATTTATATACTTGTCGCTTATAAGTATAAGTGAGATAGATTGTTTAGGCAAGGTATTATCATCCCACTAATTAAGCGGCAGATTACAAAAACTAGTCAACGCAAGCTGTCGAATTACCGGTTTAAGTCGCAAGGCGACGAGCCATAAAAAATACCAGAACACGCGGGTCTGGAATTTTTTATAGCTCACAACGATGCAGGAAGCTATGAAATTAATAAAACAAGACTTAGTAATTAGCTGGCAACTGTTAAGCCAATTAAATCGTTATTGGCATTGCCTAATATGTGCCATTTTTGTTCTATGTGTCGAGCGGGCATACTTCATAACTTCAGTGTGACATAAATATATGGTATATTTACGCTATGAACATTGAGCTAAAAAAGGCTAAGGAAAGTGATAAAAGCAGGTTATTTAATCTAATTCAATTATCTTTTCACGAAATATCATCAACAATTAAATTATCGGTATT
>CAYVRA010000045.1:0-6099 GCA_964452965.1 uncultured Saccharimonas sp. (SeqCode)
ATAAGGGCAGCGTAGTATTATTACCAGTTTTTCCAAATCTAGGTAGCGGTTTTTATAGTGCTCCTGGTCCAGATAACATAAAAGATGAAATCATAAAACAAATGGGTGGCAGCACACTTATTAAACGAGAAAGCACCAATTTAGATACTGGATTAATATCTATTAGCTATTTTATAAAGACACCGTTTAATACTAAGATCGAAATGAGGCACATACCGCTTGATTTAGATTTGAGTGGATATCAATGGAGCTCTGGTATAACTTATGCTAACGACAACTTAAGGCCGATTACTCGTGGTTGTGGTGGCACTAGCGCTTCCGTTACCAAAGCTGCTAGTTTGACCGAGGAAGATGTTAGGCCGGTAGGTAGGTCTAGTGATGGTCTCACTGTGTATGAAATAAAAGATATCAATAATGCTTTAGTTCAAAAGGCATATAGTGAGTTTATGTCCTTTATGCAATATGACAAAAATAATCCATACAAAGATATGTCAGTGACCGATTTTATAGCAGGCCATGCAATTGTAGCATTCAAAGATATTAACGGACAATGGCTAATATATGTACGTGAAAGTCTTGCTCCATCATTTGGATGTGCTAAGCCGGTCGTTTATTTATATCCAACAACCGCACAAGCAGTTCAGGTCAAGGTAGGGGCGGATGTAAAAGTTTCTGACCCATTATACAATCCTTCAAATGGTTGGACAGCGTTTGCACAGTCAAACGGCCAATTAACCGTAAATGGTGCTCAATACGGCTCATTATTCTGGGAAGGCCCAGGATATGGTCAGTACCCAGAGATTTCAGGCGGTACGGTTACTAAACAAGCCGACGTTATTAGTACGATTCGTCAGCAATTGACTCAACAAGGCTTGAATGCTACTGAGATTAATGAATTTGTTGCCTATTGGCAAGATCAGGTGCCGAATAAGCCATATGTTCGATTAACATGGTTTAACACTGATCAGATGAATCAATTAGCACCATTATACATATCACCAAAGCCAGACACTGTGATTCGTGTATTCTTGGATATGAGCGGCATGGATAATCCGATCAGTATCCCTGCGCAGAATCTGACATCAATTCCACGCAATGGCTTTACGGTTGTTGAATGGGGCGGATTGTCTAGTAAAAAGCTGTATTAGAATAAAAAGCCAAATAAACCATAAAACCCCGTTTAGTTCGGGGTTTTATGGTTTATAATTTATACATGCGAGTGTAGTTCAGTGTTAGAATGCTTCCTTCCCAAGGAAGAGGTCCAGGGTTAGAATCCCTGTACTCGCACCAATTACTTTATATTATTTGATGCCTGAGGCGTGGGTTTGTCGCATATTGGGTCGCATTTTTGGGTGTTTATATAGACGATCTTGCATCCTTTTGGGATTTTTATATCTGGGTAATTGGATCTTATATCCTCTACTAGAACACCCAGCCATACTCCATTGTTTGTCTTATCTATATATTCTGCTCCGTGAGGTGTTTCGACTATACCTTCATTCAATATAGCGATTATATTTGTAGTAGGATCAGAATCTGTGCCATTCGTAACGTTATAGGTCGCCCTAGCCCTAGCCCCTTCTTCTATGCTTACTTTTGTTATGTTTTTATTCAAGCTGAAATGTTCATAGGCCGCTTCAATCTTTTTGTCTGGATCTGAATTTTCGCTATTATTTTTTTCTTGCGACGAACAGCCGGCGGTTGCGAGCATTGTTACTATTAGAACCCCTGCTCCTAATTTTCTTAAAGCATTTCCTGCTTTTTCGGGTATACTTTCCGGATGTGCTGTAGTTTCTAATGTGTTGTTTGTTGGATCCATGATGCTCCTTTATTTTATGGTTATTATAACACTCATGGTTACCTTGGTCAAAATAGTATATAATCTTGTTATGGTATTTGAAGATTTTAAACAAAAAGATAGTGTAGTCGTGGTATATACGGGTGCAGGTAAGGGCAAAACAACCGCAGGAGTTGGGCTAATGGCCAGGGCGCTTGGCACGGGATGGAAGGTTGCTTTTGTCCAATTTATAAAACTATGGGATTCAGGTGAGCACACTTTTATTAATGCTATAAAGCCGGTTTACGGTGAAAAGATAACCTTTTATAAGGGAGGAGCTGGTTTTTATAATGCAGGCGAACTTAGCTCAGGGTTGTCGCCAGAGAAGCATATAGCCGAAGCCAGAAAGACGTACGATTTGGCTTACCGGGCGGCGACAAGCGGTGAATATCAGCTGGTTATTTGTGATGAGATAAATAACGCTGTTCATGAAGGTTTAATTAGTGTAGATGATGTTAAAAGACTTATGACCGATAAGAATAATATGACAAATTTATGCCTGACGGGGCGTGATTTTCCGATGGAGCTAATTGATCTTGTCGATATTGCTACCGACATGACAAAGCTAAAACATCATTTTGATGATCGAATTTTAGCGAATCGTGGTATTGATTACTAGATTTTTTGCGAATACTTTGGCACGAACAAATTGATAAATTGCAACACTTGATGGGATAAGTATCAAATTGCTAATTAGCATTGTACGGTAAAATGGAATTGCTAAAGTAAAGCAGGTCATTAGGCCATTAAAAGTGGCTGGATACCAGCCTTGCAGCCAGACTCCGAGGTTCGTAATAACAAAGAACAAGAATGAGCTGGCAACAGCAAAGCCGGCTGATGCAAGAATTTGCTTCCCAGGTTGTTTATTCAGCTTTCTTAGTAAGATCGCACCTAAACCTATAATCGCAAACGAGCCCCAAGTGAATATGAATATTGACGAGTTGCCGATTATTAAATCGGATGCGATTATGGCTATAATCGGAGCAACTATTGCCGCTCTGGCGCCAAAGATTATTGCTGCTAAGACTGTGATTGTGGTGATTAATTCAAGGTTTGGCAACAAACCAAGGTTGTGATTTACCAGGCGCCAGATTACGGCGATTGATATTAGTGTTATTAATATTGCAATTTTAATGACTAGTTTTTTGTTATTTTTCATTTTTATCCTTTAAAATGTGCTTAATTCCCAAGTTATTGTATCGCTATTTTTAGTGGTGTAGCTGCCGGCGCCAACAGATGCCATTTCGCCGTTTACCTTGAATGACCAAAATTCTTTACTAGAGTTAGCCTCTACGCCGTTAACCTTTGTTATAAATGATGATTCGCCCTGCCCAGTTGATTCGGTCTGGCACTTTTTGTTTAGTAATTCTAGTGCGGTCAGGCCGTCTTCGCCCTTGTATGTAATTGTTTTGCCGCTGTTAGATGTTTCGCAGTCGCTGGTTGTGACGACTGGGTCTGCTGATTTTTTAGCTGTTAAAGCTTGATAACCGTAAAAACCACCAACTATTACTCCGATTACTACGAGCACGACTGTGATGTAGGTTAATATTTGTTTTTTCATAGTTTTTGTTCCTTTATTATTTTTTTAATTAACATTTGCTAAATCCACATGATTCGCATTTTTGGCAACCTTCGATGAATCTTAAACTGGCTGTTCCACATTCGGGACACATATCAGTTAATGTATTTAATTTTGGAGTTTCCCAAAGTGATATAGTCTCAGCTTGTGGGTTTTCTTCTTTTACGGTTAGGTTCGTTTTTGTCGCTTGGTGGTGTTCGATAACTTTTGCTATGGCATCGGCTAGCGACCTGACACGATCAGCACCAAATCCAGTCGATCCAGAGCCACCGATGCCGCGAAGTTGAGCGATGACTTTTTGGGCGATCTGATCAGAGGTGTAGTTTGAAGGTATCCTAAATGCAAGTGATATTAATCGTCCCAATGCTTCAGCGTCGGCGGTTATATCAGATCCGGCACGGCCGACATTGATAAATATTTCAAAGATATTGCCATTATCGTCTTCGTTTATCGAAATGAAGGCTTTGCCAAGTGGGGTATTTATTTTATGCGTTCGGCCACTAAGTACATCTGGTCTATTTTTTAACCTTATTAACTCATTAGGAATTTGCTCGATTATTTCGTTTTTCTCAGTTTTTGATCCATCTAGTTTGTCGTAATATGATGCTTCTTTTTTTGTTTCAAGAACTTGTTTTTCTCGGCTACCATCACGATAAATTGTGATACCTCGACAGCCTATTTCGTGAGCCATTAAATATGCAGATCTTATGTCTTCTACGCCTGCGTTATTTGGAAAGTTTATAGTTTTAGAGATGGCGCTGTCTACATATTTTTGAAAAGCAGCTTGGACTCTTAGGTGCCATTCTGGACTAATGTCGCTTGAAACGACGAATGTTTTTCTTATATCTCCAGGAATTGATTCTATGTTTTGGATTGACCCTTTATTATCTTGAATTTGTTCAAGTAGTTCCTCGGAATATATACCTCGCTTTTTTAGGGCGGCTATGAAATATGGACTGGACTCAAACATCCTTTTGCCTTCAATCGTATTTTTTGAGTAAGTTAGTGCGAATAATGGCTCACAACCGCTTGAGGCATCGGCTAGCATGGCTGTTGTGCCGGTTGGGGCAATTGTTGTTCGGGCACCATTGCGAGGTGTGATTTCGCCTGGCTTGTCATAGATTGATCCCTTGTAGGCAAGAAATACGCCGCGCTTTGAGGCTAATTCTGACGACGCTATGTCGGCTTCTTGCTGTATAAACTTCATTACTCGCTCGGCCATCTCGACACCTTCGTCGGTATTGTACCCAATATCCATAATTAGTAATGCATCTGCAAAGCCCATAATTCCAAGGCCAATACGGCGGATTTGCTTTACCATTTCTCGGACTTTTTCGATCGGGTAATCATTCATATCCAAAACATTATCTAGAAACTGAACTGATAGGTGAACGGTTTTACGAAGTGCATCCCAGTCAAAATCATTGTTTTTTACATCTACAAACAAGGATAAATTTACAGCTCCGAGGTTACAGGCGTCATAGGGTAATAACGGTTGTTCGCCACATGGGTTAGTGGCTTCAATTTGGCCAAGTAGTGGTGTCGGATTAGCCCTGGAGTTATTAACCTTGTCCATAAATATCATTCCAGGATCGCCATATTGCCAAGCAAAGCGAGTAATTAGGTCAAATACTTTTTTGGCATTTAGTCGGCTGACTTCAAAATTATTACGAGGGTTGATCAATGGATAGCCGTAACCTGGCGTTTCTTCTTTGCACCAATCTTTTAATTGTGAGACTACCGCGTCAAGCCGTATTTGTTTTAAGTCTTGATCTCGAGTTTGTAGGGCCTCTCGGGCTTTTTCGACTAATCCGTCAAAGTCAAAGTTTCTCTCATAATCTTCGCCTAGCAGCTTCTCGTCAATCTTAATTTGATCAAAGAACTCTTTGCTGGTTGTGATCGAGATATTAAAGTTAGTAAGGGAGAATTCGTCTAGTTTATAAATAGCAAACAGCAGTATGTCTGGGTGGTTGTAGTGCAATATCCCCATATTGGCACCGCGCCTAACGCCGCCCTGTCGTATCGAGCCGGTTATATCGTTATACATTTGCATAAATGATATTGGTCCGGTTGTCGAACCACCCGAGGATGCTAAAAGATCATTTCTTGGGCGTAATCTTGAAAAAGAAAAACCTGTGCCGCCACCTGATTTATGTATCATTGCCATTTCTGTGGCTGTTTGCATAATTCCATTAAGGCTATCTGGTACTGGAAGCACAAAACATGATGAAAGTTGCTGATTCATTTTTCCTGCATTTAGCAAGATTGGAGTGCCGGGCATAAATTTTCGACTAGATATTAGATTGTAAAATTTGACAGCTACTGATAGGTGGTTTTTTTCGTTGTTATTATATATTCTTTCGGCAGTAGCGATATTATAAGCGACTCGCCAAAACAGTTCTTTGGCACTTTCAATTGGCTGTCCATTTATGTCACGTCTGGCATAGCGAGTGCGACCAATATACCATGCATTATCGCTTAGCTTTGGTTCTGGTAAATTTTCTGGCGGCTTTGGTATATCACGACCTATTTTTTGTATTTCTTCAATTTTATTAGATTCATCTAAAATTGTAGCTTGTTGTATTGTTTCTTTCATTTTAAATCCCCTCATATCCCATATGTTGTGTATGTGTTGTAGTATAAGCGCTATATATTGCGTATGTCAACGATAATTGTTATTATT
>CAYVRA010000046.1:0-5671 GCA_964452965.1 uncultured Saccharimonas sp. (SeqCode)
AAAAAGAGCTTTCTACTACTAATGAAACTGAAATCAATTTGCCATTCTTGACAGCTGATGCTGACGGTCCAAAGCATTTTGAATATAAGTTAACGCGTGCCAAGCTAGAGGAATTAATCGCTGATTTAATTAATCGCTTGGCCGATCCAGTCAATAAAGCGCTTAAAGACGCTGGCCTAAAAGCTAGCGACATTAATGAAGTTGTTTTGGTCGGTGGTATGACCCGAATGCCAATTGTAATTGAAAAGGTAAAAGAATTATTTGGCAAAGAGCCTTTAAAGGGTGTTAATCCAGACGAAGTTGTAGCATTAGGTGCTGCAATACAAGGTGGCGTTTTGGCCGGTGATGTCAAGGACGTCCTATTGCTAGATGTTACCCCACTATCGCTTGGAATTGAAACTATGGGCGGTGTTGCAACGAAGTTAATTACTCGCAATACAACTGTTCCAACCTCAAAATCTGAAACATTTTCTACTGCCTCTGATAATCAGCCGCAGGTTGAGATTCATGTTACTCAGGGTGAACGCGAAATGGCCACTGACAACAAATCACTTGGTCGCTTCAGCCTGGATGGAATTGCGCCTGCGCCTCGTGGTATTCCACAAATTGAGGTTACTTTCAATATTGACGCTAACGGCATCTTGCATGTCACCGCAAAAGACAAAGGTACTGGCAAAGAGCAGAGCATTACTATTAGTAATAGCGGCAACCTGAGCAAAGATGATATTGAAAAGGCTCAAAAAGAAGCTGAGATGCACGCTGATGAAGACAAAAAAAAGCGCGAATTAATTGATGCGCGAAATCACTTGGAAAGTGCTATTTATCAAGCTGAAAAGATGCCAGATGAATTTAAAGACAAAATTAGTGACGAAGATAAAAAAGTCATTACTGATGCCGTCGAGGAAGCTAAAAAGCATCAATCTAGCGAGGATAAGGAAGAGTTAGAGTCTGCGGCTAAAACACTTGGCGATACGATTATGCCAATTGGTACTAAAATGTATCAAGCCGCAGCTGAAGAATCTAAAAAATCTGAAGGTTCGGATGAAAAATCAGATAAAAAAGATGATGAAGCTGTAGAAGGTGAAGTTGTCGACGAAAAATAATTAGTTTTTTCAAAGAAGTTTAAGGGTCGCCCTGCGAGAGCGACCCTTTACTTTATTGTAAACATATTATATAATTAAGATGAATCAATAATTAGATTCGTACTTTAATTTTTAAGGGGTGATTGTGATGAAGGCTTTGGAAAAATTCAGAGCTTATTTACATAAGCTTAGAATTGATGTTAGTAAAGATTGGTCTGAATTGGTTAGACAATTCAAAATCGATGGTGGAAAAATCTCAAATCGCCTTACTATGGCGAGGTTGATAGCTAGTCCATTGCCAGGTATATTGTTATTGTTTGGTTTTCGCTGGCTGGCTTTTTGCCTATTCATCATTGTCGCTTTGACTGATAAATTAGATGGATATTTAGCACGAAAACTTAATCAGGTTACTCAGCTAGGTGAGGTGCTTGATCCCATGGTTGATAAGGCGTTGATAGTTTTTACTATCATCTCTATCATTATGGTTTATCCAGGATTGTTATTGCCAGTTCTAGCTATACTTGTCTGTGAAATATCAGTTTCGTGGCTTGCATTCAGGGCAACCCATAGAAGCATGGATGTCTCGGTAACTAAATTTGGTAAAGTGAAAATGTTTTATCAATGCGTAGCGATAGCATTTTTGTTTTTACCGATAAATACTGAATTTAATTTTCAATATTGGGCTATCGTGATAGCGGCCGCAATGAATATTGTTTCATTATGGCTATATGTCTGGGTTCTCTATCTTAAGAAGTAAAGTAAAAGGTCGAGTTTTGTCTCGGCCTTTTTAATTTGAATTTAACTAGCACTCTTGAAATACGAGTGCTAGTTTTATATAATATTTACAGATGACAAAACGAGATTATTATGAGATTTTAGGTGTTCCCAAAAGCGCCTCTGACGATGAAATTAAAAAGGCCTATCGTAAGGCTGCTGTTAAACATCATCCCGATAAAGAAGGTGGGGATGAATCAAAATTTAAAGAAGTTGGTGAGGCCTATGAGGTATTAAAGGATAGTTCAAAACGACAGCGCTATGATCAATTTGGCCATGCTGGCGTTGGCGGTAATGGTGGCGGCGGTGGCAATCCGTTTGGTGGTTTTAATGGCCAAAATGTAAACTTTGATTTTGGCGATGGTGGATTTGGTGATATTTTTAGTCAATTTTTTGGTGGTGGCGGTAATCGGCAACGTGGTCCACAACGTGGTCGTGATGTCGAAGTTACCTTGCAGCTATCTTTTGAAGAAGCGGTTTTTGGCGTTGAAGAAAAAATTGCAATTGATATGGATGACGCTTGCTCACACTGTCATGGAACGACAGTCGAGCCGGGTTATGATTTAAAAACTTGTCCGACTTGTCATGGTGCAGGTCAGGTAAACCGAGTTATGAATACTATTTTTGGTCCGATTCAACAAAATACAACCTGTGAGGATTGTAGTGGTCGTGGCAAGATTCCTGAAAAAATCTGTACTGTCTGTCGAGGTAAAGGTGTTCAGCGAGCTAAGCGAACGATTAAGCTTAAAGTCCCGGCTGGTATTGATGATGGTGCAACAATTCGTTTACATGAACACGGCGAAGCGATTGGCAACGGTCAAAAAGGCGATTTATATGTTCATATTCAAGTTAGGGCTCATAAAAATTTCACTCGTGAAGGTGATATTATTCTGTCCGAGCAGCATATCGGTATGATTGATGCGGCACTTGGTACGGAGGTTGATGTTATGACGGTTGACGGTAAGGTTCGTATGAAAGTTCCGGCTGGCACTCAATCTGGTACAGATTTTAAACTTTCAAACCATGGCGTTCCGCATATGAAGAGCGATAAACGTGGCCCACATATAGTTAGTATTATTGTAGATATCCCAACTAGATTATCACGCAAACAGCGACAGATTCTTGAAAGCTTTTAGTATATTTATTTAAAAACTTAAGCTATACTGAATATAAAGCAGGGGGATGTTCAATTTATGGATTTTTTCTTTTTTATAACAACTATAGTGTTTTTAATTTTGTGGCTGACAAAAAAATCAAGCAAAGATTCTAGCGATGTAGTAGATCTTACGAGCAAAAGTTATGCTCAGGGCTATTGGGACGGTGTCCGGGCTACTCAAAAATCGGGTGATAATTTAGGATTAGATATTATTTCACAACAAAATCAGCAGATGGTTGTAACTCAGCCAGTAGTTTTTGTCGAGCAACCGCCAATTTTGAGCGACGCTGAACTAAAAGCTAAGCATGATTTGAAAAATATTAATATCACATTGTATGCGGCTAGCTTTTTATTGGTTTCAGCATCGGCTTTGTTTGTTGCTACGGTAATGCCGGCGCCGATTAGATTTATTGGCATATGGTTTATAACAATTATCTTTTATGTGGCTGGTTTATTAATTAATAAGTATGTTGAAAAATTGAAACCTGCTTCAGTTGCATTTGTTGGTACTGGTTTGGCGCTACTTCCGTTTACTGGTGTGGCGATGTACTCTTCGGTTATACCGGATGCTTCTATTTGTTGGTTTATAACTTCTCTAATTGGGTTACTTGCTTATATTTTTGCAGCAGTTCGGTTAAATAGCCAAGTAACTGCTTATTTTGCGATTGCTTTTATAATTAGTATGACATCATCAATTGTATCTATAGCTGGTGTTGGCATGATATGGTATTTTGTCACCTTGATAATGTTTGGTTCATTGATGACATTTATCGCAGCAATAAAGCCTAATTGGGTTTCGAGATGTTTTAGTGAACCAATTCAACAATCAAGCCAGTGGATAGTGCCATTAACTTTAGCTACTAGCTTGTTTGCCGTAACAGCATTGACGTCTAGGGATTATTGGATTATTACAATGGTTTGTGCGATTTATTATGCTGCAGTCGCTGTATCGTCGGAAATAGGGCGCAAGGTCGCTATCTTTGTTGCTAGGTTATTAGGTAGTCTGAGCATCTTAATAATGGCCTATGATCTTTCACATGATTGGTCAGTTGTTGGTGTATTATTGACCGCAATCGGGGTTATCCAGATATTAATATCATCAATCTTCACGCAAGAACGATCTAAGGGTGATAGCAATAATGAGCCTTGGTTGTGGATTGGCTTCGCTATGCAATTACTAGCTATATTATTCCTTGTTGGTGATTATCAGTTTTGGGTAAATACTATAACTGCTCAATTGTCGGTTCTATTTTTGACCGGTTTTGGATTTGCCTGGTATTTACGAAGGTCTGAGATATCTTGTTTTGGCACAATAGCCTTGATGATTTTGCCATCGTTTATTGGTAATATAGTTATCAAGCCGGAACTTGATGATCAATTTATTTCGATTATATTTATGTCATTTGCCGCAATCGCTACGGGCATGTTATTAGCTCCGGATTTTATTAAGACTCACCCATCAATCAAGTTGCTTTTAAGGGTTAATTTAATATTGTTTGTCATTGAGTCATTATTATTTACTTTCGGAGTAAGCTCTGGCTATGGTTTTGGTATATGGCTAGCGGCAAGCGTCTTAATTTATGCATTTACTTACAGCGAGCGCAAACCTCAAATTAGCTTATTTGCCAATGCTTTGGTCTTGATAACTATGATTTGGTTTGTATATCTAGTGTCGGTACCAGCGTCATGGAAATCTTTGTACGTATCTTGGATTGTATTTGGCTTGTTTTATGGCTGCAATTTATTGTTATCAATGCTATTGAAAAAGCAATATGCATTATACTTCTGGTGGTCTGCAATTGTAGTTTCTGGGGTTATTTACCTATTTAGCCTGATTAATAGTGATATTAATATGGTTGTATCGGCTGGCCTTGGCTTGGTACTAGTGTCTATGGTTATGGCCGTTAAGGGTTGGGATGTTAAACAATATGGCTATATCGATGCTGCCGCAATTTTTTCTACTGTTGCATTGCAACGCATGCTAGCAGCAGCTAGCCCTAATATTGATGCATTGGTTTATACACATTGGTGGTTGGCGGTTATGGTCGGGTTGGCCTATTTGTATTATAGTGACGGCAAAAGATTATCTGCCAAGCTAAGAGCTATTATTGGATTATCGATTATCTCGGCTGTTTGTGGAATAGGTGCATTATCGGCAGCTAATTTTAACGGGATATCTTATCAATTAATATTCCTGATTGAAAACATAATATTACTTATTATCGGCTTGGCGTCATCTCACAAATTATTTACCATATGGGGCGCAGTTTGTGTAGCTTTGGCAGTTATGTGGTTATTGGGTGGTTACACGTTCTTCCTATTAGCATTCCTGGGCTTTATTCTGATTGGCGCCGCTATTTATGCTCTTGTTAAACAATCAAGGAAAATAAAATAATAAAGACTAACGAGGAACTTGATTCTTATAAAAATACTGCCGGTGACTTCACTGATTATGTATATTTTGAGGATGATTCTAAGCGGCGGGATGTCGAACGCTACTCGTTTATTCATAATCGTGAATACACGCCTGATTTTAAATATCCAAAATTAGATTTTTTAATTGATAACAATGATGTGTCTAGAAAGAAATCTGAACTTCAGGAATCTATAATGGAGCTTGAGGCATCTAAAGATTATCCTAATGTGAATATCGCTGAAA
>CAYVRA010000047.1:0-5154 GCA_964452965.1 uncultured Saccharimonas sp. (SeqCode)
CACAACACCTTTGAAATTTAAAGAATAGTATTGCAACGCAAATAAACAAACTACAGATAGTCCTATCAGGGAAATAATTATATGCTTTTTATTTATTTTTCTAATTATTAAAGGTATTTTGATTTTGCTATACATAAAGCAATAATAACACATAAAAAAGACTCCCAACTAGGAGTCTTTTTAAACATGATCTTATGGTAGTAGCGACAAGAATTGAACTTGTGACCTCGAGCTTATGAGTCTCGCGCTCTAACCAACTGAGCTACGCTACCGTGCGACTGTGATATTGTAACAAAAATTAAAGTGTTTTTCTAGAGGCACGACGGGCTGTATAATAAATACACGATGAATAAATATATTGTGGCGGTTAGTGGCGGGATTGATTCGGTAGTGATGCTGGATATTTTGGCGCGTCAAAAAGATTTGGATTTGATTGTTGCTCATTTTGATCATGGTATTCGCGACGACTCGCATCTGGACGCGGAGTTTGTTAAGGGATTAGCAGAAAAATATGGTTTGAAGTTTGAGTTAAGGCGTGAAGAGTTGGGCCAAAAGGCAAGTGAAGAGTTAGCCAGGGATCGACGCTATAATTTTTTGCGTGATTTGGCAGGTAAGTATGGCGCCAAAATTGTTACGGCTCATCATGTTGACGACGTTGTCGAAACGATCGCGATTAATCTGTTGCGCGGGACTGGCTGGAGGGGATTGGCGGTTTTGGACTCGGATATCACTCGCCCACTCACCAACAAGACAAAATCAGACCTGATCGAATATGCCAAAGTAAATAATTTAAGTTGGCGCGAAGATTCGACCAATTTGAGTAATAAATATTTACGCAATCAGGTTCGTAAAAAATTAGCTAAATTAGATGATGATTTTAAATTTCAATTATTAGGTTTATGGGCCGAGCAGAAAGCATTGAAATCTAAGATTAATGAAGAAGTTTTAAATTTAATTGGTGATGGTCCAAGTTATTCAAGATATTTTTTAACCCATATTGGCGATAAGGTTGCAGTTGAGCTTTTACGACGTATAACTAGCGCAAAGCTGACTCGCCCACAAATAATTAAATTACTTCATGCTATAAAAACGATTGCCACGGGCAAAGTATATAGCGCTGGTAGTGTGAAAGTTAGTTTCACCTCTCGTAATTTTACGGTAGAACTGATAAAGTAGTTATAGAAATTAAAACCGTTGATGAACGCGAAAGGGAAAGTAATTCTTCATGGCAATCAAATCACCTAAAACTATAAATTTTAATAAAAAACCTGGCAATTGGATTCGTCTAGGAGTTTTTTGGATAATTATCGCCCTGCTTATCTTTGCAGGTATCGCCTTTTTATCACCTAACGAAAATCTAAAAGACGTAGCTTTGTCGGATGTTATTAGCCGTGCTAATAACGGCCAAATAACCAAACTAGAAGTCCAGGGTAGTGAAATTAAAGTTACGCCAAAAGGCAGCGATAAGCCAACTGAGAAATCCGTTAAACAAGATGGCAGCAGTATTCAAGAGCAAGGCCTAAAAACCGATGCGCCAGTTGAGCTGATGATTGTGCCGCCATCAACTACCGGTTCGACAGCTTGGGGGTTGGCTTCGATCATAATTCCAATAATTGTAATTGTGGCGATATTCTTCTTTATGATGCGTCAAGCTCAAGGTCAAAATAACCAGGCGATGGGCTTTGGTAAATCAAAAGCTAAACTCTATGGTGCTGATAAAAAGAAAATTGCTTTCGCTGATGTTGCTGGTAGCGAATCCGCCAAGCAGGATCTAGAAGAAGTTGTTGACTTTTTGAAAAACCCTAAGAAATACGAGGCTTTGGGCGCGCGAATTCCGAAAGGTGTTTTGTTGGTTGGTAATCCTGGTACTGGTAAGACGCTACTAGCCAGGGCAGTTGCCGGCGAGGCGAATGTCCCCTTCTTTTCAATTTCTGGCTCAGAATTTGTTGAGATGTTTGTTGGTGTTGGTGCTAGCCGAGTTCGTGATTTATTTAGTAAGGCTAAAAAGAATGCCCCATCCATAATTTTTATAGATGAGATTGATGCTGTTGGCCGTCGTCGTGGTAGCGGTATGGGAGGCGGACATGACGAGCGTGAGCAAACTCTAAACCAGATACTTGTTGAGATGGATGGTTTTGAAAATGATACAAATGTTATTGTTTTAGCTGCAACCAACAGGGTCGATGTGCTTGACCCGGCACTGCTGCGACCAGGTCGTTTTGACAGGCGAACTAATATTATGTTGCCAGAGCGCAAAGATCGCGAAGCTATTTTGAAAGTTCATTTTAAAAATAAACCAGTTGATGAAACCGTAAACCTAGATAAGCTAGCAGCCAAAACTGCCGGATCGTCTGGTGCTGATTTAGCAAATATTGCCAATGAGGCAGCGATTGTTGCCGCTAAGCGAAACGCCAAAAAAATTAGCAACGTTGATTTGACTTCTGCATTTGAAAAAATTGCCATTGGCCCAGAGCGTAAAGCCCGAATCATGAATGATAAAGAGAAGCAAATGACAGCTTACCACGAGGCGGGACATGCGATTGTTGGGCACTTGATGCCAGATAGTGACCCAGTCCACAAAGTTACGATTATCCCGCGTGGCGCAACTGGCGGCGTGACTTGGTTTTTGCCACCCGAAGACAAAAACTACACTAGTGTGATTGAATTTAAAGACGTTCTAGCTAGAGCCTTGGGCGGTCGTATTGCTGAGAAATTAGTCTATGGGGCCGATTATGTTACAACCGGTGCTGGGTCCGACCTTCGACACGCTACCGAAATTGCCAGACAAATGGTTATTGAAGAAGGTATGGGCACAGGGCTACGCGACCAGGTATTTCATGAGGATAATGGCGGTATGATGTTTGATCGTATGACACACGAACGACCATACAGCGATGACACCGCCAAGGAAATCGACAAGGAAGTTGCTGAGTTGATAAAAGAGGCTGCCGTCAGGGCCGAAGCTGTTATTACTAAAAATCGTGCCGGTCTAGATAAATTGGCAGAAGCTTTATTAAAAGAAGAGACTTTGGAAGAAGATAAAGTTAACGAGATATTAAAGGATGCAAAATTGCCAAAGGAGGCTAGGCTTTATTAGCCTTAAAACAACTCAATGGGGCCATTTAAAAGTCTTGCTGCTAGAGCTAACATGAAAATGCCGCTAAAGTTGGCAGCTACTTTGTTGGCAAGCTCAACTTTGGTCTCTAGCGTCTTAGGGCTGTTGCGCGATCGTCAATTAAATAGTTTATATTACAGCACTTACCCACAAGGAATCGATGCCTATACTGTCGCGTTCACTGTGCCTGATTTTATGTTTTTTATATTAGTCTCAGGTGCTTTAAGTGTCACATTTATACCAGTTTTTAGCCAACGATTAGCTGATAATAATAAAAAGTCAGCTTGGGAATTATCTACCAGTGTCCTTAACTTAATGGCAATTGTTACACTGGCTGCTAGTATTTTGATAATTATCTTTGCTGAACCTTTAGTCCATTATGTTGTAGGCCCGGGTCTTAGTGAATCTAGTAGGGCCTTGGCGGTAAGTATGATGAGAGTGATTGCGATTAACCCATTCCTGTTTGCAATTGC
Source organism: uncultured Saccharimonas sp. (SeqCode) (assembly GCA_964452965.1). Lineage (GTDB taxonomy): Bacteria > Patescibacteriota > Saccharimonadia > Saccharimonadales > Saccharimonadaceae > UBA1547. Next base: position 3,589 of record CAYVRA010000047.1, read on the forward strand.
GACAGTTATATCTAGCATGCAACAGGCGGTTGGGCGATTTACTTTCTTTGCGATGGCGCCGGCAGTTTACAATATTGGTATTATAATCGGTGCTGTCTTTTTTATAAATGGCATAAATATATTTGGCTGGCAAATTTTTGATGGTGGAATTATGGGTGTTGCGTTGGGTGTTGTCCTTGGATCAGTTATGCAATTAGCAATAAGCTGTATTGGTTTATTTGGTATGGGGTTTGATTATAATTTTAAAATTTATTGGAAAAACTTAGGTTTCAAAAAAGTTTTATCGCTGCTGCCTGCCAGATCAATTGACCAAGGGATGGATTATATAAATGGTATGGTCGAAACTAATCTTGCATCCAGAATGGCAGCTGGCACGATTCGTGCATATCAGCAAGCTTCAATTTTATCTTTTATGCCAGTTAGTTTAGTTGGTGTGGCAATTAGCACAGCGGCATTTCCAAAAATGGCCGAACGTTTAGGCGAAGGGCGACCGGATTTATTTAGGTCGGAACTTCAAGCAGTCTTGAGGGTTATTATCTGGCTATCGCTACCGATAACAGTTATCACTTATTTTGGACGCGGCTATCTAATTAACTTTATCAAGAATGGTGGCGATCCGTATATGGCTAGCATTTTGGCTATTTTAGCGGCCAGCATCTTATTCCGCTCGGTTTATCACATTTCGGCACGCAGTTTTTATGCTCAGCAAAATACTAAAACGCCGCTTTATATTTCATTTGTTGCGATTGGCTTAAACATAATCTTGGCGATTTGGTTCACGATGGGTCTAGATATGGGTGTTTATGGTTTGGCCTGGGCAACCGTAATTGTAGCGATAGTTGAGGTCGTGATACTATTTGTGATGATGTCAAAGAGCATCAGAGGCTTATTTAGTAAATCTTTTATTAGCTCGGTCACAAGGATGATAGTGGCCTCAATTATTATGGGGGCAATAACTTACGCTTCTATAACTATTTGGCCGCTAGAAGCTAGCGATAAGAGCTTTCTTGCGACCATTCCTAAATTTTGTTTAGTATTACTAATTAGCGGCGTGACCTATGTTGCTCTTTCAAAATTGCTAAAATTATCTGAAGCTGATCCTATTATTGATAGGGCTAAGAAAATACTGTTTGGCAGATTCAAAAAAGTATGACTATAGATAAAATTCGAAATTTTTGCATAATCGCTCACATCGATCACGGTAAGTCGACACTAGCTGATCGTATGCTTGAATTAACCGGCACTGTCCAAAAACGAGATATGAAATCTCAGTTGCTTGATAGTATGGACCTAGAGCGCGAAAAGGGAATCACTATCAAATTAGCACCTGTCAGGATGGTTTATAAGGGTTATGATCTAAATCTGATTGATACTCCTGGCCATGTTGATTTTAGTTATGAAGTCAGTCGATCACTACAGGCCTGCGAAGGTGCGATTTTAGTGGTTGATGCTAGTCAGGGCATTCAGGCTCAAACTCTTGCAAATGTGTATTTGGCGATGAATGCTGATTTAAAAATAATCCCAGTCTTAAACAAGATTGATTTACCAGCCGCCGATGTAACGCGT
>CAYVRA010000048.1:0-4995 GCA_964452965.1 uncultured Saccharimonas sp. (SeqCode)
TTGACCATAAAATGAATAAAATATAAAAATAGATAGTGCCAAGCCCAAAGCGCCATAAGTCAAAAACGTAATTGCATGAGAAATCGCCGTTTGTAATGGGGTTAATTGTGGGCTGTAATGTTTTAAAGTAGCAGTCATCTTGCCAACTTTTGTATTTAATCCAACGCTTGAAACGACAGCCGTAGCCCCACCGGCGACTATAGTACAGGCCGCATAAACAGCCGAGTCTTTATTTTTTTCGACCGGAGCAGACTCTCCAGTTAAAATACTCTCGTCGACCTCAAGCCCCGAACTAGTTAATATTTGTCCATCAGCTGGCACCTCATCGCCACCTTGCAGCTGAATAATATCGCCAATTTTTAACTGATCGAAAGGTATTTCTTTAACCTTACCGTTAGCTAATATAACCCTTGCCATAGGCGCACTCATCAACTCTAATTTTTTAAGTTCGCGCTGAGCCCTAGTTTCCTGAATAATTGCCAAAATAGTGTTAATCACAATCACCGACGAAACAAACATCGAATCTTGTTTTTCGCCAAGAATCAACAATATTACCGACAATATAAGAATCGCAATTACGATAGGCGATATAAAATTTCGGCGTACGATTCTAAGGAAATCTTTCATATGCTTTAAATATATTATATTGGTTTTCTAGGTTTATTACTACGATGCAATACTTAATAATGTCCAGGCGCCATCAAAATCGTGCCGCAAGTGATAATCAGCCTTGCCATCTGACAAAGTTAGAAACTCGGCAATATTGCCACTGCAGCTCATCAAACATCGCAAACCAGCGTCGATAAAGTTATATGTCGAACCGCGAAACTCAATCCTGCGAGGGTAGGCAACTAGATTTTTATTTTTGCGAAAGCCCATTGAAGTTACTGTAATCTGCTCGTTAATTTGAATCTTTTTCATGATGATAATCCTCCATAATTTATTTTTAAAGTTTAGGTGCCTGAGTCAATCAAAAACTACCGGAGCAATTTTTTGACCAGTTAACGGATTTTTTGGTGAGTAAGTCAGATAGGAATATGGAACCGTTTATCTATATTCTGTTTACTGATTGTTACTTTAAAAATATTTATCGTTTACCGTAGTAATATAACTGACGGATGAACTTATGGTGGCTAAAAGCCTACAAGTGGAAAGGTTTTAACCAGTACCTGTATGACTAATACTAGTATACTCTGCCCGATGCGGATGCCGTCAATAGTAAAATAAACAATAATTATAAATGTTTTTTAGAGTCAACGCCAACAGCTTCACTAATACGAGCAAAACCATCGCGTTTTAAAAACCGCGAGACACCTTCGTTAACCTCAGCCGCCAATTGCGGGCCGCAATAAATCAAACCGCTAATAATTTCAACGAGACTGGCACCGAGGCGGATTTTCTTATAAGCATCTTCCGCCGTAAAAATTCCACCAACACCAATAATCTTTAAGTTATCGCCATAATTTAAATAAGTTTGGCGAATTAATTCATTACCAATATCTTCTGTTAATTTTCCGCTCATACCACCCAAAACTGTATCTGGCAAATTATCTAATTTATTAACTATCGATCGATCTTTAGTTAGATTGGCAATCGTAACTCCTGAAATTTTATACAAAACCGCCACATCTAATAACTTCTTGAAATCTGACCATTTCAAATCAACTGGCATCTTTAAGAATATTGGTTTCTTGATGCCTATTTTATTCACCGCTTTTAAAAGACGTGTTAATTTCTCTGGATCAGTAAAAGGTTCGCCGCCATAAGTATTAGGGCAAGAGATATTAATCTCTATCATTTTGATTCGAGGCTCGGACTTGGCGCGAGTAATAGTTTTGATATAATCATCAATTCCTTCCGCTACACTAACAACTTCCTTACAGTTCGTCTTGGCAACTGACAATATAACAGGGAAGCTACCAATTGACTTGCCCGAATAGGAACGCACTCGCTTTAAGACATTTTCAGATCCTTCATTAGCTAAACCGGCGTGCACAACCAAGGATTGTGAATTAGGTAATCTATAAAACCAAGGTCTAGGATTACCAGGACATTTTTTTGCCGTGACCGAACCAATTTCCATAAAACCAAACCCAAGTCTAGACATCATTGGTATAACTTCACCGTTTTTATCAAAACCAGCCGAAACCCCAACTGGCCGCTTAAAATCAACACCACAGATTTTTTGCGCTAACGATTTATTATTTTTACCTTTAAATAAAAAACCTACCAAGCCTCGAAAAAAAGCATATTTTCCACCCCAAGACGTCAAAGCGATCATGTCACTATGAGTTTTGTCTGGAGAAATTTTGAACAAAATTGGCTTGGCTAAATATTTATATGACCATCTGTTATATCTTAAAAAAGCACGTCGAAACATCAGCTAAAAACCCTCTAATATTTATAATCTTATTATCAGTATAGCAAAGATTCGTTTATAATAGATTTTATTAAATAGGGGTTATGATGAAAAAAATTAATGATCTAATAGACAAAACCAAAAAGGTCGCAAAAAACATTTTGCCAAATTTTCAGCCACGAAAGTTCAAAGCCCTAAACCATATCGAATTAAGCGGACCAAGATTAATTAATAACTTTACTTTAATTAAAAGTCAGCAACCAAAATTACAAATAATTCCAGTTCTAAAATCTAATGCCTATGGACACGGCATTATTCAAATTGGACGATTACTGAACCTGGTAAAATGCAAAATGATTGCCGTAGATGGTTATTTTGAAGCGCTAGAACTATCAAAGATATCAAATCATAAAATATTAATTATGGGCTATATTGATAAGGCTAATTTTAGAATTCTAAAACTTAAAAAATACTCTTTTGTTATCCAAAGCGCCGATGACCTAATTGCTCTAGGGAGACTAAATAAAAAAGTTAATATCCATCTAGAGCTAAATACCGGTATGAACCGCCTAGGCCTACAACCAGACGAACTAAATCATTATCTAAAAACTTTGCAAAGATTCCCTAAAATAAAGCTAGAAGGAGTCATGACGCAACTAGCCGATGCCGACAATATTAATAATACTTTTACCAAAAAACAGCTTAAATCTTTCGACGAGGCAGTCGAATATATATTAAATAAAGGCCTAAAACTAAAATATATCCATATCGCTCAAACCGCTGGCAGCGTAAAGGTTGAAAGTAAATATGCTAATGCTATTCGCATCGGCATTGGCCTTTACGGAATAAATCCATTAGCACCAAGCGATAACCATTTTAAAGATCTAGAAAAATTAATGCCAATATTAGAATTAAAAAGTAAAATCATTAAAGTCCAACAACTAAAAGAAGGCGACAAAGTTAGTTACGGCGGCACCTTTACAGCCGACAAACCAATGCGAATTGGTATTTTACCATTAGGCTATTACGAGGGTATCCCTAGAGAGCTAAGCAATTGCGGTGTCGTCACGCACAATAATATGGCATTACAAATCGTAGGTCGCGTCTGTATGAACCATACAATCGTTAATCTAGGCGATTCAAAAATAAAGGCGGGTGACGAAATAGTTGTAATTAGCGCCGATCCATCTGCACCAAACTCAATCGCCAATATCGCCAAAAATAATAAATTATTTAGCTATTCGTTATTAACCGGAATATCAAACACTATTCAGCGAATTATAAACTATATCTAGGCTAGCCCTTATCTTAAAAAGATGATATAATCAATCCAATATAAATTACTGAACGGAATTAACTATGCGAAAAAACAGAAATGGACACAGCGCTGACGTCAAGCGAGCTTTAAAGAAAAAACTAAAAGCCGCTAACAAAAAGCGCATCTAAACCAACAAGAATGATGAGCCAAAAACTCATCATTTTTTTACAGGCTTTTATAGTGATGCATTATCTAGTATTATTCAATTATGGGCAAGAATAAATTACACAAACTTTATTTAAGAGCAGAAAATAGGCTAGTCGACTTCGGCAGCAAAAAATACCTATTATCAACTTTGTTTGTTTTTATATTGGGATTTGTCATAGCGATAATAATGACAAAGGACAAAAACTGGTGGCAAGGATCAACTTGTTCACTGGGCATGCAGGCCAATGGAACGCCAGAATTTTACAACTATACATTTATAATTGTCGGGGTCATGTTAATTGTATTTGCTATTTGCCTAAAGCCTCAAGTACAATTACTGTTATCTAAAAATATTCTAACTAAAGCAAAATTAAAAATATTAACCATATTATATCTTATTGAGATGATCTCAATGATATTAATTGGAGCCATACCATACGGAGGATCTGACCTAGCAAACAAAATTCATGTCTGGTTTGGCTTTTACGTATTTATTAATCTCGGCATAATTATGCTTTTCGCTTTTTGGTTCTTTCAAAAATTTCCTAAAAAATTTCTGATTACGAATTATATATTGTTATTTATTGGTTTAGTTTTTTATTATTTTGGTAACATCACCAAACAACTGCCATATGCCATAGCCGAGATGATAATAATCACTGTAGTTCTAAGTTGGATAGGTATAACATTTACGAAAATAGATAAACTTAGCGACACTAGATTGTGATAAAATAATTATATGAAGACTGAATTGCAAAATGCACCAGCAACTCGCAAGGATATTGACGAGGTCTTAAATGTACTAAGCGACTACATTAAACTGTCAGATGAACGTTTCCGAAAATCCGAAAAACAAGCCGATCTTTACGCTTTTCAAGCAAACACCAGGTTTGACAAGATAGAGACTAAAATTATAGACCTAGAGAAATCTCACGATAAACTGCTTTGCACGATTGATAAATTTTTAGCACGCATCGACACATACGAAACCGAGCAAGCTGCCCGTGACAGTCAATTCAATAAATTACTTGAATGGGCACGCAAAGTCTCCGCGAAAACCGGCATTCCTCTAGAGAATCTTTAATTGAAAATAAATAGTCACTCTATACAGAGAGTATGGGGTGTTATAAAATAGAGCCTGGCTACAATGGGGATTCGCCAAGTGGTAAGG
>CAYVRA010000049.1:0-4790 GCA_964452965.1 uncultured Saccharimonas sp. (SeqCode)
CTTTTTTCGTGGTATGTTCTGGTGGTTTGCAATGAAATTTTCCGATAGTAACTTGGTTATCGATAGGGAAATTTCGGGGTCACGGAATGTGACTAACTTCTGCCCGGGGCACCATTCTATTTATTACTAATACTATCTCTGTTATTATATGTATATGGTTAAAAAGGAAAAGGCTGCCGAGACAAAACTTGATTTTGCCGGCCAACGAGATGGCGAAAAATTATTATTTATATTTCGTCGTCATATCTTAGCTATGCGTAAGGGGTTTTATCTTTTAGCTATCCCTTTGATTATTACGGCCATACCTCCGCTTATTTGGAGTAGTAATTTAGAGTTATTTTTATTACCGTTATTTGGTTTTATCTTAGGACTTATTCTATTCTTTTACCATTTTATACTTTGGTATTTCACGATTTATATAGTTACAGATCAGCGTATTAGACAAGTGACTCAGCGTGGCTTTTTTGGTAAAGATGTTATTGAATTAAAGCTGTCAAAGGTTCAAAACATAAGTTATAATATACCAGGATTCAGCGGTGAGATTTTTGGTTTTGGCACAATCGTGATTCAAACATTTGTCGGTGATTTAGTTATTAATAATGTTGATCATCCTGATGAGATATATAATAAACTGCAGGATGCAGTAAATAATGTAACAGAAAGCAAGTATGATGATGAAAAGAATATTTAATTTATTCAAAAAGAAGACTTCCGACGTAGTTGTTTCTTCTAGGATAACCACCGAAAATCTCGATCACCATCGCGAAAAGGTTTTAGCTGGCGGCCGTAAGTTTAAATATCCGATTCAGTATGCTCGCTACAAGTTGGTTTTTAATACAATTATTATAAGTATCGGAACAATTATATTATTGACAGTTATTGGATGGTGGCAGCTTTATCCTGAACAAAATACTAGTGACTTTTTTTATCGCGTAACCAGGGTGATACCAGCCCCGGTCGCATCAGTTGATGGCAGGATGGTTCCTTATAGTGATTATTTAATGAAGTATCTTAGCTCGGCTTATTATCTAGAACATCAAGAACAACTTGACTCAAAAACAGAAGATGGTAAAAAACAATTAGCTTACATAAAACAACAGTCTATGGACTATGTAATAGCTAATTCTTACGCCGCCAAGATAGCCGAAAGTTTGAATTTAAAGGTTAGTGATGCTGACGTCGAATTGTTTATAAAATCTCAACAAGCCGACAATGACGGACAATCAGACAAGGCATATGAATCAGTAATCGCTGATTATTATAATTGGAGTATGGAAGATTATCGTTATATGGTTAAAAATGAATTACTAAAAAAGGAAGTCGCTTATCAAGTTGATAAAAACGCCTCAAGTGTAGTCGATAATGCTAACTTTATTATTTCGGCCGATCGTTCAATTGGTCTAAAATCTCTTGCTGATCAGCTAAATACGCAGGCAGCTGTGAAGGTTACTTATGGAAATTCTGGTTGGGTTTCAAAGACCAATCGAGACGGTGGGCGAGCAGCAACAGCTTCAAAAATAAGCAAGAATGATCTTTCGCCTGCAGTTAAATCAATAACTGGCGATGGATATTATTTCATAAGGCTAGTTGATATTAATGATTCTCAGGTTAATTATGACTATATTAATATACCTCTTTCTCAGTTTAATAATGACCTTAAAGTTGTTGTTGATAGCGGTAAAGTTAAAAAATATATATCGTTATAATTACAATGCAGCTATCTGACTATAACTACGACTTGCCAGCCGAATTAATTGCAACCGAACCTCCAAAAATCCGCGGATCTTCGAGATTGTTATTTTTAGGACGCCATACTGGTGATGTTGTTGATAATTATTATTTAAATTTGGCTGATTTTTTAGAGCCAGGTGACACAATTGTGCTCAATGACACGCGCGTTATTAAGGCTCGTTTGCATGTCAAAAAAGACAATGGGGCAGAGCGTGAAATAGTACTTTTAGAAAAACATAGTTTTGACAATGACTGGTTTAGGCATCGAATTATGTATCGTCGAAAGCTTAATGTTGGTGATAAATTAACAATTGGCGATGCCGAGTTGCTAATCGAAAAAATTGAAGGTGATGGTCTCGCGATTGTTCGTAGTACAAAAGATTTACTCAATATAGCTGATAAATATGGCGAGGTGCCATTGCCGCCATATATGCATCGCGAGGCTACAGCCGAAGATACAAAAAGGTATCAGACATTATGGGCTAATGATAAAGGATCGGTTGCTGCGCCAACGGCTAGTCTTAATATGACTAATGAAATACTAGAAAAACTAAAAGCCAAAGGTATTAATGTGGCCTATTTAACTCTTCATGTCGGCCTTGGCACTTTTTTGCCGATTCGTGCTGATAAGATAGAAGACCATCATATGCATAAAGAATACTTCAATATCCCCAAAGAGACGCTACATGCTATCAAGAATACCAAAAAGGCCGGTAAAAAAGTTATAGCTATCGGCACAACAGTGGCCAGAACGCTAGAATATGCGAACAAATTAATTATTCAGCGCGATGATGATGTTTCTGGCGAGGCTGATATATTTATTTATCCTGGATATAATTTTAAAGTTGTTGATGGATTATTAACTAATTATCATGCGCCTAAAAGTACGGTACTAATGCTAACTGCTGCTTTCGTGGGATGGAATAAACTCTTGCCGGCCTACCAGCATGCGATAAAAGAAAAATATAATTTTTTTAGTTATGGTGACTCAATGCTGATATTATAGTTACGATGAAGGACGCTTTAAAATTTACTATTAACAAAAAACTAGAAGGTACGCTGGCGCGTACTGGTTTAATTGAAACTCCAAATGGCGTAATTAAGACCCCGGCTTTTATTGTTGGTGGCACAAAGGCGACAGTTAAAACTTTAACAGTCGAACAGGTACTGGCACTTGGTGGTCAGTCGGTACTGGCTAACACTTATCATTTAATGCTACGTCCAGGGGCTGATGTCATAGCGGCTGCAGGCGGCATTCATAAATTTATGAATTGGCAGGGGCCTATATTTACTGATAGCGGTGGTTTTCAAATATTTTCGTTAGGCATGGCGTATAAAAAAGGTATTGATGCTACGTCACATAGCACGAAAGGCGATGCCGATCTAGCAAAGCATTCATCTTCGCAATTAGCAAAGGTTACTGATGACGGCGCTTTTTTCAGGTCACATATAGACGGCAGCAATTTGTCGATGACACCAGAAAGTTCGATGGAGATGCAGCATAAAATTGGTGCAGATATACATATGAGTTTTGATGAGTTAACTGCACCGCTAGCTGGTAGGGAATATATTAGACAAGCGATGGACAGAACTCATCTTTGGGCCGAGCGTTCATTAGCGAGACATAAACAATTGAACGACGAGCATGCGTCAAAAAGTGAAGATTTACAGGCTCTATACGGAATTATTCAGGGGGCGCGTGAGCAAGATTTTCGACAGTATAGCGCAAAATTCTTAGGTGTGCGAGATTTTGATGGTTATGGAATTGGTGGGGTATTCGAACCTGAAGAGATATCCGAAACCGTTCGATGGATAAATGAAATCCTGCCGGAAGGCAAACCTAGACACCTATTAGGTATGGGCGCTCAGCCAGCAGACCTTTTTATGGGCGTTCAATATGGCATTGACACGTTTGATTGTGTTGCGCCAACACGTCAGGCTAGAAATGGCGCCTTATTTACATATAATGGGCGAATAAATATTACAAATAATAAATATCAGCAAGATTTTACACCAATAGACGGCGAATGCGATTGCTATACATGCAAGAAATATACTCGCGCATATGTAAATCATTTATTCAGGGCTGATGAGATTTTAGGCCTGACGCTAGCTAGTATCCATAACGAGCGATTTGTAGTACGGACGGTCGACTGTATTCGTGAGAGTATCGAAAACAATACGTTTTTTGAGTATGAGAAAGAGTTTTTGGAACGGTATTATGGGATCAAGAAAGCAAGCGACTTTTTGGGTGACAATTTAGTCGCATAAATTAATAGTGTCGACGATTGATTTTGCATTCTCATCTTTTTTACATAGCGTTAATGTTGTGCAGAAAAATGGTTTATCTAATGTCTTGCCGCTTTTTGTAGTGGCATGTGGCGAATAATTTGTCCCATTCCATTCGGGGTTAAAGTTCAAGAATCGGCACCCTATCTCGCCTAGACGTATTAGTAGTGAAGAGTGTAATTCATGTAATTTATTACTTGGGTCTAATATTTCAATGACTGGTATATCTTTATTTTCCCCGAATATATTTTTATGGCCGATTTCTATCGGGATTGCTCCAGATCGTATATGGCCGTAACTCATTTCAATAGTACCTAAATTATGGCCATTTTCGGAAATGCAGTTAAGTATTTCGTTTTCATCTAACTCAGATGGCACTTCAAACGGCGGAATAACAGTCATATGAAATGGCCATCGCTCAACGATTTTTTTTGGCTCGAAAGTCTCGTCTATTGTGTGACAAATGAAAAATTCTGGGCCTTGCATGATTTTGATTTAAGCTTATTTGTTAAGACGGAGCAAGCATAAGCTCTTGGCAGGACCGGTCAGATATCGCCTTTAGCTTCTTCGCTTGCTTGCAAGAATATGTAAACACATTTTTGCTTCGCTACGCTTCGCCGAACTGGTGATTGACTCGCTTTGCTCGTCCTCACCGGTTCGGATCTGCCGAGGCTAAGCAATAAAAAAGACCCATCCCACGGATGAGTCATTTTTATTGGCGGGCCCGGCCAGATTCGAACTGGTGATCTCCTCCGTGACAGGGAGGCGTG
>CAYVRA010000050.1:0-3785 GCA_964452965.1 uncultured Saccharimonas sp. (SeqCode)
GTAACCATACTCCAGTGATTATGCTGACAGCCAAAGATCAGGAGGCTGATATCGTAAAAGGTCTTGATATTGGGGCAGACGATTACCTACCTAAGCCGTTTTCATTTGAAGTGCTGCTAGCGCGACTACGTGCTTTACTGCGCAGACCAAAGAGTAGTCTAGGAGAGATCTTAAGAGTCGGCACATTAACTCTTGACCCCACAACAAAACATATCGAACGTGACGGAAAGACTATTAATCTTTCGGCAAAAGAGTACGCCATTTTGGAATACTTTATCCATAGACCTGGGCAACTTTTAAGCAAAAACAATATAATAAGTCATGTTTGGGATTTCGATTCTGATATTTTGCCAAACAATGTCGAAGCATTTATCAGCTATTTGCGCAAAAAAATCGATGCACCGTTTAATAAACCACTTCTTCACACGGTCAGAGGTTTTGGCTATAGGTTAAGCGAGGATGAATAACATGAAGCACCTTCGGACATATCTTAAATCCAGAACTGCGCGCATTGCAATCAGCTATCTTGCGATATTAATGGGAATGTCTATTCTTTTCAGTGTGATAATATTTACCGTGTCTTCGAATCAACTTGGCAGACCGTTAGGGCTTGGCCCTGAAAAAATAGGCATCAGTAGGCCGATGATAGCTGATCCAATTATTAAGGATTTAATGGAAAAACGGGCTACTGATGGTCGGAAGGAATTATTCTGGTCTCTTGTTTCATTAAATACCATCATACTCATTGGCGGTGCGGCGTTTAGTCATGTTCTTGCCAAAAAAACTCTAAGACCAATTGAGCTTGCAATGGATTCACAAAGTCAATTTGTGAGTGATGCTAGTCACGAGCTTCGAACGCCGCTAACTGCGCTCCAAATTACCAATGAAGTCGCTTTAAGAAAAAAAGCTCTAACAAAAAATGAGATTAAAGAGTTATTAACTAATAACATCGTTGAGGTTGAAAAGCTAAAAGATTTAACCGGAGCCCTACTTGGATTAGTTAGATATGACAAGAATGGTTATAACTTAATTTACACCCCCCTTCAACAAGCTATCGCCGAAGCCATGGAATCAGTCATAGTCATAGCGCAGCAGAAGGGAATAACCGTTGAAGATAAAATCCCTATACTGGATGTAATGGCTCATAAAGCATCACTATTGCAACTGTTACGGATACTATTAGAGAATGCCGTCAAATATTCACCGAATAACAGTCAGGTAACTTTAACGGCCGACAAAAAAGGTAATGATGTTTATATTAAGATTGCGGATAAGGGCATAGGCATAAGTGAATCTGACCAAGAAAAAATCTTTGATCGGTTTTATCGAGCAGATCAATCAAGGTCTAAGATTAAAGCGGATGGTTATGGCCTAGGATTGGCCATAGCAAAAACAATTTGCGAACGTCAAGGAATGAAGTTGAGTGTTAAGAGCGAACTCGGCAAAGGATCAGTTTTTACAATCCATGTAAAATCCTGCATCAATTAAATAAGCACATCGAATTAATCAAATGCATGATACCAATAAAGTTCTAACTTTGACACAGATGGCCTGCCACAACATTAAGTCGACAGATTGTCGACTTTTTATTATGCTTATGCTTTTCATATTTAACCACCATCAGATAAATGGTTTAATAAACCAATGATATTACTAGAAAATTAAAATCGCTTATCTTTGTATAAGCTAGATAATTATTCTATTATTAATTTTATGTCGACATACATACTAGAGACAGGCACAAAAATTGAATTTGACGATAGGCTAGTCTTATCGCCAGATATTGTTACTGAGTGCTTAGCTAAGGACATGGTTGAACTACTTAACGAGAAACATCACGAATGTCCAATAGACTTGATAGAGCTAGGGATAGGAACTGGCGCATTCTCACGTAGGGTTCTCGACTCAATAGATCAAACAACGAATATCTGTGGCCTTGATATTGATCAAAACGCGATTGATACGGTAAGAAAGAATCTCGCTTCTCACTCTAAGCTGGGCAGGTTAGCTTTAATAAAAGCTGATTACACAAAATATGAGTTGGTGACTAGTACTTTTGATGCGATATATTTTAACCCGCCATATTTAAAACCTGGTACACAGCTTCATGATGATTTTAAGAATGCGCCAGAACCATCTGTATATGCCGAAAATATCAAATCAACATATGAATTGTTATTACCAAGAATTGCTATTAGCTTAAAGTTAGGCGGAATTGCTATAATTCGATACCCGGGCGATGGTTCGGCTACATACGCCGGAGAAGATGCAAAAGCTAGCAATGCTTCACCATTCGTGTCATCAGAAGAAATTAATAGATGCGCAGAAAGACTATTTAATATGAACGACTGGTTTAGTGAACATATGCCGCCAGGGATACAGTCATATATGATCCGCAACTATGTTAATGATAGGCGAGTAAATTCCGAATTAATTTGTAAGGTTGGGAGTAATATAAATAACTCGCCCAAGTCGATGCAAGACATGGATGAGTATTGGCAAGCAATGAGCCAAATTTATAATGAAATAAGTTAAGATAATTATTTTGTTGATAGCTATTCATATATTAGTATGATTATCTAAATAATGTAGTTACTATTACTACATAATGCCAATGTTATTATTAAGAGTGATACTTGATATTATTGTGGATAAACCATATGCACTTTTGACAAACTAATCGATATATGTTGATTAATATACTTGCATGTGTTATTATTGTGTTACAGCGCCTTGACTTGGATCTAATCCCGTCAAGGTTCTTTATTTTTATAGTATACTAGAATAATGAAAACTGTAGTATATATTGATGGCCAAAACTTTCTTTATAAAGCCTCTGACGTATTAATAAAGGAGGGGCTCATCAACGATAAACAGAAGCTCTACAATTTAGATATCCGCGGTTTAATATCAAATATCATACCTCAAGATGAAAAATTGGATATTAAGTATTACGGAGCGAAAATTAAAGTAGTTAGTCATATGGGAGAAGATGTGCTTGTGAAATCAAGGACTTTTTCCGATAACCTGAGGAGACTAAAGAATACCCTCAACAAGCAAGACATTATATATATTGAATCAGGGAAATTAAAACTGCGTGACAGCGATATATGCAAGAATTGCGGTCATCAAGATCTTCGCTTTCAAGAAAAGGGAGTTGATGTAGGTATTGCCGTAGATATGATAGTTGACGCTTATGATGGCGACTATGAACAAATTGTAATTCTGAGTTCTGATACAGACCTAATACCCGCTATAAAAGTCGCTAAGAGCCGTATTAACAATTTCATATATCTGGGTTTTAGTGATAAATTGACGAATGCAATAAATTCACAGGTCACAAAAACCGAGACTATTAGAGATAGTGAAATAATTGAAGCCTACAAAAGAAATAATCCGCAAAAATTAATTTGAACTTATTTATTTCAATTCACACGAGAGTCCAAGCTAATTATTTTGTTTATTTTAATATTACATCATAATAAGTTCTATAATCGTTCACGAGCCCCTGCCAAACAGGTTATGTTTAAAATAGACCTCAATATCAAGAGATCTATTTTTTTGTTATACTAAACAATATGAAACGATTACTTACAATATGCGAATCGGATATATATCCAGGAAAAGAAAATATTAGTTTTAAAGATTTTAATAAACGAAGTGCCGCACGGGCAGTGGTTATAAATGACAAGAATCAAATAGCACTTCTAAAATCTAGCACGCACAATTACCATAAATTACCTGGTGGTGGTGTCGAATCCGGAGAAGACATGAAGATTGCTTTG
>CAYVRA010000050.1:3858-4132 GCA_964452965.1 uncultured Saccharimonas sp. (SeqCode)
AGGCTTCGAAGTTGTTTGGGCTGACAATATAGATATAGCAATCGAATTAGTTAAACAAGATCGCATACATAATTATGACGGCCTTTTTATTCAACGCAGAGACACTACTCTCCTTCAGACAGCGAAAGAATTGCTATAAGCTACGAGAAACGCTTCAAGACACAACCAAAATATTTCTAATATCAAAGCGTTGGGTGCCCCTATCAAAAACAGTTATCTTAAAATAGGCTCCATGACGGAGCCTATTTTCATTATGATATAATTATTTTATGGA
>CAYVRA010000051.1:0-4016 GCA_964452965.1 uncultured Saccharimonas sp. (SeqCode)
GCCCTTGTTAGACCTTGAGCGAAGCCCTATCTTGGGTAATTGATATCTAAGAATACGAACAAAATCTATAATATACTTGAAATTTATTCTGTCCGCAAAGCTTCGATCGGATTTAATTTGGCAGCTTTTCGGGCTGGAGCAATACCAGCCGTAACTGAAACAATTATCAGACCCACAACAACCGCCAAAACACTTAACGGTTCAAAAACTATTAAATTAGTATTACCAAGGTTAAGCGCCTTGCTGATAAACGGATTTCCTATCGTGCCGGCAATAACTGCTAGGCCGCTACCAATCGCACCACCAAGAAAGCCAACCCACGCCGCTTCTAATTTAAACAACCGACCAACGTCACGACGACGCATACCTAGCGCCTTCATCAAGCCAATCTGTTGCGTGCGCTCTAAAACGCTAATATATTGCGTGTTAATAATTCCAAAGACCGATGTCAAAACCGCCAAAACTCCAAAGCCAATCAAAATCGCTTGCAAGACATTAATAAAGTTAAAGATAAAGCTCATCAAATCTTCGGCTGTCTGGGCTTCATAGCTAGCATTATCTATATTATTTTTAACGACCTTAACATCAGCGCCATTTTTTGCCAAAGCGATAGCGCCCTGATATTCGCCATACATCGCAGTTCCTTTTTGGCTGTAATCATAAATCGCTTTTATGTCATCTTTGTAAATTTGCATACCGCTAAGTGGGCTAGCAGCCAACGCTGGGCTTTTTACAACCCCAATGATAGTAAATTCAAAAATCTTAGATTCTGGGATACCGGCCAAATTACTACTCTTGTTGACAGCTATCTGAACTTTTTTGCCCATTGCCGCAGATGCGTCGCTGAAACCAAGCGAGCCAAGGTAAGTATCTGTCATAAGGATGCCGTTATTTGTACTAATATTTTCAGAGTTACCGGCCAAATAATCTAGTTTTACACCATCATTAAAAGAACGAAGACTAACCTGATATTTGTCTTGGCCTTCGGTGGTTATATATTGAACCTTTACTGAATAGATTGGCGTCACAGATTCAACCCCATCAAGTGTTGCAATCTTGTCAACATCTGATTGAGATAGCAGTTTAACACTATAATTACCATAAGTAGCCGATGGTCCTTCGGTATATTTCTGAGGTTTAGTCGGATCATTATTAGCATCTGTTTTTGGCTGTACAAACAGCTCTTGTGGATTTGTATTACTGGTAATTATATTACTAGCGTAATCTCGCCCACCAGCCCCAATTGCCAAACTTAAAACAATCGTAAACGCGCCAACACCAATCGCCAAACTGGTTAGTAATGTCCTGGCCTTGGCCTGTTTTAAACTGCGACCAGCCCTGATAACAATATCTGTAATTTTCATTAAATTATCCCCCTAGTTGAATCAATTTTGCCATCTTTAAGATGAATCTGCGCCTCGCAACGCTTCGCCAGATCTGCATCATGCGTCACGATTATCAGCGTTACATTGTTTTCTTTACTGTAATTAAATAATAAATTTTCTACCATGCCACCAGTTACACTATCTAGGTTGCCGGTTGGTTCATCGGCAAACAAAATTTTTGGACTATTAACGATCGCCCTAGCCACAGCCAAACGTTGTTTTTGGCCACCAGAAAGTTCACCCGCCTTGGCATTTATTTTTTCAGACATATCGACTGCCGCCAAAGCTGTTTCTATCATCTTTTTACGTCTTGAATATGAAATTTTAGCAATTTCTAGCGGCAAGCTGACATTGTCATAACAAGATTCTTTAGCTTGAACAAAAAAACTCTGAAAAATAAAGCTCATTTTTTTAGATCTAAAACTGTCAATATCTTTTTGTTTTAACGACAATATATCCTTACCATCAATCAAAATACTACCTGATGTTGGCTTATCCAGGCCGCTCATGATATGCATTAATGTTGATTTACCACTGCCGGATTTACCCAAAATAGCCACACTTTTACCAGTCGGAATTGAAAAAGTTACATCGTCAACTGCATTAAAGGTATTGTCCTTTTTGCCATAAGTTTTTACTAAATTCTTTACTTCAATCATATTGATATTATACTTCCAAAACTAATATATGCCTAAAATACAATAAGTCCTACCAGCCACCGCCACCACCGCCACCGCCGCCACCACCCGAGGAACCACCTCCAGATGAGCCACCCGATGACGAACTACTTGGCGAAGAGTAAGTGCTAGCACTTGATGAAAAACTAGAAATTGCCGAGCTAAATAATACAGCATTAAATAGATCACTACCAGAATACCAGCTTGGCTGTATATTATGCTGTTCGTAAAATTTACCTAACACCACAGCCCATTCTTTCTCGTTACCAAATAATATCGCATAAGGCAAAACCTTCTCATATAATTTGACCATCATTGCCGAATTATTGGTGTCGATTGGAGTTTTTTCAGCGCCTTGCGGACTTTGTAGCACTTTAATTCTATCTTCTTCGGCGACTTTAACATAAAGCTTTAAACCCTCAAGATAATCATATAACTCTCGCCCCTTAACAGATAATGGATTAGTAGTTACTATTACTGCATAGCCTATGCTAGCGCCAACCATGCCGATTACAAAACCAAACACGCTAAAGGAGCTCAGAACCCCGAGTATAATCATTGCAACTGTTATCTTCCACATCAATGATTTTAACTTTTTATCGTCCTCATAGTATCCGTCCGACCTAGCAGAAACCTTAGTAGTTTTAAAAATTTTCGTAAGTGCTGATGATAATTTATAATCAGACTTATTAGGATTTAAAGCACGCTCAGTTCCCGCAACAAGGTTTTTATTAAATAATGCGTCAATAACGGCCATTTCTGTAGAATTTAAGCCTTTGCTGGAAACATACTGCAAACTATAAATCGATTTTTTAAATATACCTTCTTTTCGTTCAATAATTTTTATATTACGACGAACCGCCAAATCGACATAAGTCGCTGCCGTCCAGGTTGATTCATTATTCACGATTACGGCCGACAAGACTACATCGACATTCTTGGGAGGCAAATATTCAGCAATAATAATGCCCCTACCTAGCGCCCCATTACCTCTTTTAGATTTTAACTTTATTATTGTAATTACTAAAATAATAATAGCAATAACCACAAGTATACAGAAGACTGCGTACGAAATTATTAGCAGCGACAATAACATCTCAGCTGAAGATTGCTTATATCCGCTAAAAGTCTGGGGCTTAAATCCGACCGCAATTGTCATGTTCTGGCCAGGGCTAAGATTTGATATATTTGCCGTGATAATATTATCTAATTTATTAATCTCACATAATTCATTCGACCCAGAAAATCCGTAATAGCATGACTTATTGCCATTTAACGAAGCCATCAAGCTAGGCGCAATATGCAACCGTGCAGTAACTTTATTAAAATTCTGCGACCAATCCATACCATTCGTATCCCAATAAAATTCATCACTATTATTGTCGGCAAAAAACTTCGTTACATCGCGCTGAATATAGGTTATTTTATAGATATTAAGGCCGTGGACATAAGTGTTGGCATCACCAATCCTTAAAACCGAGTTATTGTTAATTTCACTTGTACTATATGACAAGTTCGAGTCATTTTCATTCGTCACGGATTGCACGTCAAGACTAGTCGAATGCCCATCATAAGATTTTGGAATGGCCCGTTCAATACCATGATTTTGATTATAACTTGGGAACTCGGCTGTAATTAATTCTACTGTTTTAAGTGTTGATCGGCCTTCACTATCCTTATCCAAGTAATAATCGGCTTGAAAATCACGTATGACAAAGTCATCTACACCAGCATGAACAAAACCATTATTGGCAGTTGCCAATAACGCAACAGCCAATACGCCCAAGAAAAATCTTTTCATACTACCAGTATAACAAAAAACATAATTATTATTTAATAACTAAATTATAATATTAAATTAATTTTAAATCAGAATATATCTCGCGGGTAGTAGAGTCGATTTCATGGCGAAGCTGCGGGAAAGGTACACCTTCACGCGCCGAAACACCTTCGA
>CAYVRA010000052.1:0-1911 GCA_964452965.1 uncultured Saccharimonas sp. (SeqCode)
CCCAACTTAGCGACGTTATTATACATTAAAATAATGTTCTAGTCAATAGCGCGTAATGGTTTAATAGCTTTGAGTCACATAGACATGTAATAAGGAGCACAATTAAACTATGCCGCATACGCCTAACCCAAAGTTACCCCGCCTGCGGATGAAGGCAACGCTAATGGCAAGACGAGGAATATCTAATAGGCTCTGAGAATGTCTTAAACTCGCTCCTCCAGGTCGAAGTCGCATCCACGAGCTCTAGACTCTACTACCGCAGATGCCATCATCAAGAAACGACTAAAACACCAGCGCTGTACTGAAGTTATTCAAGATAATTTAATTGAGCACAACTCCAACAAAGAAGAGCAACATCACTATGTAGCCAAAATTAAAATATGACCATATAGGTCATATTTTAATTTTGGCGGAGGAGGAGAGATTCGAACTCTCGCTCCAGGTTTCCCTAGACTAACGATTTAGCAAACCGTCCCCTTAAGCCACTTGGGTACCCCTCCGTACAATATTGTATATTGGATAGATACTGGGTAATTGTATCATGATATCGGTGTTAAATACTAGATTATTTACAAACTATTTGCTATAATATAGCTATGATTGTTTAATAATAGAATTATATGATTAAAAATAACTGTAAAAATATTATAAAATTCGCAATTGCATCTGTTATTTCATTTGCAACTACTATTTTATTACCCGCTAAAATCTATGCTATAAGCTACCTTGAACAAGGAGTTTTAGCAGCTCGGGCTGAAGGTCAACCTGAAACCATATTCGGCGTAAATGGCATTTTTACAACAATAACCAACACATTGTTATTTGCCGTAGGGGCTCTAAGCGTCTTAATGATTGTCGTCGGTGGTATTAGGTATGTAACATCAGCGGGCAAGGACGCATCAGTCACAAAAGCAAAGAACACTGTACTTTATGCAATCATCGGGTTGATTGTTGCGCTATTAGCTTATGCGGCCATAAACTTTATATTACAAACATTAATGCCCGGTGCTAGCAGCGACTGGACAAATATCTAGGCTACGCATCTCATAGTTTGTAAATTTGTGCTATATTCGTAGTTAAGTTACAAAAAATAAACAAAAATTTCAAATTTAATAATTATGAGAATAGCCCGTAAATCAGAACAAGAGATAGCCGCCCAAATAGTAGAGGCTTATCCTTATTTTAACGATAATATAATACCCAAAGACCACGCCGTAGCACTAGAAGAACAGACCAAAGCGCTAAAAACTGAATTGGCAGATATAGACCTGTATACACTTTCCGATGAAGAACTTGCACAAAAAACGAAAGACATACGAACGCGCGCTATCGAGAGTGGCGCCTGGGACCCAACCAGAGGGAAGGGGGCCGATGAAAGGATCGCTTTTGCGATAGAACGATACAAGAGCTATGGCTACACAGAAGAAGAGGCTGCTACAAAGGCAGTCAAAGACCTACAAAAAAACGGCTACCTTGAAGCTATGAGGATAAAACGCCAAGATCAAGATGAACTCTTTAAAAGTCCGATAAACGAGTATGTCGAAAGACACCAACTAGACAGCGAATCAGAAAAGCAAGAAATAGACAGTTTACTCGAGCGTACTATAGATATTGCGACCTTAGCGCCCGAGGATCTTATTAAGCTATCGAGGGATTTCCCATCAGGTAACTTTATGTATCACGGCACTATCACAAAACAATTAATAGAAATTATTGATAGCGGCGCTCTCTTAAGCGCCAAGGTGCTATATGAGCGCGAAGATAAAGCAGCAAAAACCGAGGGACGGGAGGCAAAAATAGTTCATCGCAACTCGGGCTATGAAGGCATTTCTTGGAGTATGAACGGGATTGATGCACTACCAGGAGATCGTTATCATATTGCTGGATTTATTGGCGCCCCCGAAACCGTAT
>CAYVRA010000052.1:1921-3845 GCA_964452965.1 uncultured Saccharimonas sp. (SeqCode)
GTATTAAATGGCAATCAACAGCTGGCGGTGCCATCTCGCCCCGCGCCAAATGAGGTGCTGCAGATGTCTAGCACTATCGAGGCTAACCGATTTTATGATGCAAAAACACAATTCGAACTATATCGAAATCCAGGCATGCTTGGCGAATCAAATTCAGCTTCTGAGAATCTAATTTCGATCAGCCTATGGGAAGACGTGGAAAATCGAAGGTTCATGAATGAGCCTATGTTATATGAAGCAAAACGCGGCATATTAGCGCAAGCTGGCTACAAGAATCAACTACGTGGGCTATATAATATCCAGCCCGATAATACAATTCGGCTGAACCCCGATTTGCTGCAACAAAAAGACAACAAAATACCCGTAATGGCAGTATGGCTACAAGCAGCAATAGACACAGATCGCTTTAAAGGCACAGGACTTGCCGGCAAAGAAGTGCCTGAAATTATTGATATGCTAAATAGCAAAAATACAAAAGCTTTATTTGCTGAAACCAAAAAAGACTGGCAACAGTTTAGCGACATACTCGACAAAGCTGATGATGTTACCAATAACATAGAAGTGCCCGTCGAGGATATGTATTTTGTAGCCCCACGCAAGGACGCCGAAACCTGGCTGAAGGTGATTGCTCGCAGTAAGCATAAACCAGCTGGCATTTTACTTTATGATGACAAAAAAGTTCGACTTGAAAACTTCGCGTCCCTACATAGAGGTGATCACGCAGAATTAACGAAAGAACTACAATTAGCAATCAAGCCAGATAATAAAGATTATATTAACTATGCTGATGTACTTGGCTCAAAATTTAGCGACGATAAGCGCGCTGGGAATAGACATCAAGTCATCGCCGAAAGACACCTCTCGAATCGAAACACTATACATAAATATAATGGTAAATTGATAATAAAAAAATAACAACCAATTAGGTTATTATTTTTTATTGGCGGAGAGGGTGAGATTCGAACTCACGGTACCATTGCTAGCACGACAGTTTTCAAGACTGTTCCCTTAAACCGCTCGGGCACCTCTCCTTAATTCCGAAACAAATTATAACAGATAGGGCGCTATCAGCCAAGAGCCTAATAAGCTATTACCGCCACCCAAACATTTTTAGCACCGACCTTTTTCAACGCCTTGGCGGCATATTTAATCGTAGCGCCCGTCGTCACAACGTCGTCTATCAACAAATAAGAGCAAATGCGGTTAGTTATCGAATTTGCAACAAATGCCGCTTTAGCCTGCACCTGACGCTGTCCGGCACTAGGTTGTCACTGTCTTGTATCGGTGACTCGGCGTAATAATTGCTTGCATTTAATGCTTCTCGATTTTGCAACATGCCTTGCAATTAATGAAGTACGATCACAGCCCCTTTCGTGTATGTGGCTAGATATAGTGAGAATCGGCACGATTATCGTATTGAATTGTAAATCTGACAAAACAGACAATAATAGGTCGACTAAATCTTTATAAGCCGAGTATATACTTTGAAATTTGCAATCGCCGATTATTCGCTGCAAAAATAACCGACCAAATACCAACAAGTCAGGCCCGCGAATAGGGGACACAGCAATCGCCACACAGCCCGGTAGCTGCGGTTGAACGATAGCAAGACAAACAAACCGTTTCAGTTTCGTTAGTGATGTTATTTTTACAATTAGGGCGCATTAGAGACACTATCGCATCACGCCTACAACAGCGGTACGGCGCCATATTTTATAACAGTTCATCAACCATTGTGTTTTTTACTTATTAGGCCTCCTGGCGTTGATTATACTGGATATGTTGGTTATAATGTGAGAGACTATTTGTCAATAGAGCCTAGAGAAAAGTGGAGGAATATCATGGCGCGAAATCAAGACGATTTATTAATGGAAGATGAGCTGGCAGCAGCTTTTCTTGACGACAACACAGCGGTAGTAGAAGA
>CAYVRA010000053.1:0-3684 GCA_964452965.1 uncultured Saccharimonas sp. (SeqCode)
TGTGTTGTAGTATAAGCGCTATATATTGCGTATGTCAACGATAATTGTTATTATTACATTCATACAAATATCAAAGGGGGAGATGGTGAAAACGATAACAAAAAGTAACTTTACGACAGAAGTTTTACAATCAAAAAAAGTTGTTTTATTGGATGTATGGGCTCCCTGGTGTGGCCCTTGCCGTGCGATGGAGTCGATTTTAGAATCTGTCAGTGAGGAGCTAAAAGGTGAGGCTGATTTTGCGAAATTAGACGCTTCTGTAGAGATGGACCTTGTGCAAGAAATTGGCGTTACGGGACTACCAACATTTTTAGTTTTCAAGGATGGCAATGTGGTTGACCAAGCTATAGGTATGACATCAAAAGCCAATTTGCTTGATTTATTGTCAAAGCAAATGTAGCAAAATAGGCTACATCTTATAAATTGACAAATACGTCTGTTATAATATATCTACGCATGGCGCGTTGACGGAACGGTTACGTAGAGGTCTGCAAAACCTTTTAAGTGGGTTCGACTCCCACACGTGCCTCCAGTACATTAATAATATACAGGTAGGCGTAAAAAATATGCTATCATTAGCGTATGCCAAAAGAAAGATCTTGGAGCGATGATCAGCTTATATGTGCAGTAGCACAATCAAAAAGTTATAGGTCGGTTATTGCAAAACTAGGATTAATACCTGCCGGTGGAAATTATGTTCAGGTCCAATCGAAAATTAAAGATTTGCGATTAGATACAGCGCATTTTACTGGCAAGGGTTGGAATAAGGGAATCAAATATCACAGTAACTCCCGACCATTAATAAAAGATTTGTTGGTCTTAGGAAATAAAGTTCAGAGTTTTAAATTGAAACGCAGACTTTATGAAAGTGGTTTAAAATCACAAAAGTGTGAGCTGTGTGGTTGGGCGGAGACTTCGATAGATGGGCGCATTCCATTGGAGCTTGATCATATAAATGGTGATCATAACGATAATAGATTAGAAAATTTACGAATACTTTGTCCGAATTGTCACAGCCTTCAATCTACTCATCGTGGTAGAAATAAGAAAGTGGTACTTGCGCGGATGGTGGAATGGTATACACGCGACACTTAAAATGTCGTAACCTTACGGTTGTGCGGGTTCAAGTCCCGCTCCGCGCACCAATTAAAATAACACCCATATGGGTGTTATTTTATTTTTATATTTTTGCTATAATATAAATAGTAAATTTATAACTTAAGGGGGAAATATGGACACTGCAGTATGGGTCATCGTAGGAATCGTAATTTTATTAGCAATAATTTTAGGCGTTATATATAATTCGCTTGTAACTTTAAGGGTTCGAGTTGATGAAGCTTGGAGTGATATAACAGTTCAATTAAAACGACGATTGGATTTGATCCCAAATCTTGTCGAAACAGTAAAGGGCTATGCAAAACATGAAAGTGGTGTATTTAAGGCTGTTACTGAGGCTCGCGCCAACGCATTAAATGCCAAGGGTGTTAAAGAAACTGCCGCAGCTGATAATGAATTCACAGGTGCCTTAAAAAGCCTGTTCGCAGTTGCCGAAAGTTATCCAGACTTGAAGGCTAGCCAAAACTTTACTGAATTGCAACAAGAATTGGTCGACACTGAGGATAAAATTCAAGCATCTCGCCGATTCTACAATGGTGGTGTTCGTGATCTAAATACTAAGATTCAAACATTCCCAAGTAATATTATTGCTGGGATGTTCGGTTTCGTAATTAGAGAATTCTTTGAATTAAGTGACGAAGAGCAAAAAGCTGCCGAAAAACCAGTCGACGTAAGGTTTTAATTAATTTTATATAAAAACAGAAATATTCTAAATTATGACGATTACTAATGTCATTGCTATGTCCACTGCTCCATTGTTAGAGATTTTTGGTCGCAGCGGTGGTGGTGGCAGTAGTAGTGGTGGTGGGTCTTCTGGTGGCGGTATTGATTTCCTTATAGTCTTATTGGGCTACGTACCTATGCATTTTGTTGGATCTGTTTTGCGCAAAAAAATGCCAATTATTGCAGCTAGTATTATTGGCTGGTTAGTTGCGATTATCTATGCGATTATTTGTTGCTTTTTTGGCTTTTGGGGAGTATTAATAGCCATTGCCGCCCTGGTTGGCATGGGTGCAGGCTTATATAACTGGTTTAATAAAATCGGTAAATTAGCTGCTCGAGCAAAAGAAGCGCAAGAATTGGCTGTTAAAAAAGATAGCTCGTGGGATATAGCATTGTTAAATGATCAGGTTGCGCGAACCTTTACTCAATATCAAACAGACTGGAGTAATAATGACAGTGAGTCTATGCGGTTATATCTGTCGCCTAATTATGTCGAGCATAATAAATTAATGGTATTGGCCTTGCGGCAACTCTGTCGTCGCAATATAATTCAGCAACCGAGTATCATAAAGTTAGATTTAATTGACATACAAGATGATGAAAATTACACTAACGATCGATTTGTTATGCAATTAATGGCGCGTGCAGTTGATGAGCTTTATGATACAAAAACAAATACGTTATTGTTTCGCGATCCGAAGCCTTTTTGTGAATTTTGGCGGTTTGTCAGAAAAGATAAAGATAACTGGTTATTGGAAGGTATTGGCCAGGCCACTGAAGACCCCTTTATGCTAAATAATGAATTGGCTGCCTTTGCAATTGCTAAGGGTTATTTTTTTAGTCCTGACTGGGGCTGGTTGCTACTGCCATCAAGAGGCCAAATCTTTGAGTCGGGTAAATTTGGTCAATCGGATATTAACAATCACATTATAGGTGTTTATAATAATACTTTAATTCAGATATATAACTATATTCCAAAACCGACTGGCGAATCTAATGTGTTAAATTACCTAATTGCCCAGGTGGCTGTTCCAAAATCCTATGGCAATATTGTTGTTCGTAAAAAACGCTTATTGTCTTTTGTTGGCACTAAGGGTTTGAGGCGCGTGACTATGGAGTGGGGTGATTTTAATAAACGTTATGAGGTCTGGGCTAGTGACATGGAAAAAGTTACTAGTTTTGAGTTGTTAAATCCTAGTTTCATGGTCAAATTACAGGAATTGCCGTTTGAAGTTAATATTGAAGTTGTCGATAATATTGTTTACTTGTATAGCGCAAAAGTCCCATCAACATCTCAAAATTACGAGATAATATTGTCTATTTTATATCAAGCTTTTAAAGAGATGCGAATGTAGGTTTTTGCCGCTAAAAGCGATATAATTATTATATGTACAAAGCAATCGCCGCTAATAAGCGTAATACAATTCTAATTATGATAACGTTTGTCGCTATTATTAGTGCGATTGGTTGGGTTGTTGGCGCCTATTATCACGATTCCAATATCGTTTATATAGTACTCGTCGTTGCTGGTATTTATGCACTGATTCAGTATTTTATAGCTGACAAGTTGTCAGTTTTAATGACGGGCGCAAAACAAATTGAAAAGAAAGACAACCCAAAGTTTTATAGGATTGTTGAAAATTTGTCTATTGCTACGGGCATGCCAATGCCAAAAGTCTATATTATTGACGATCCAGCGCCTAATGCTTTTGCGACTGGCCGTGACCCCGGGCATGCCATTGTGGCCGCTACAACTGGTTTGATTGACATAATGAGCGACAGTGAATTAGAGGCGGTTATGGCTCACGAGATAGGTCACGTTCAGAATTATGATATTCGTGTTGG
>CAYVRA010000054.1:0-3616 GCA_964452965.1 uncultured Saccharimonas sp. (SeqCode)
ACACAAAGATGTTTTGAGTGCGGCAAGCGATAAAGAAAATTCAATAGTGGTAGAAAATGGCTTGGCTCGCAAAGAAGGTGAGAGCCGTGATGATTATCTAAATAGGCTGGAAGTTGCTTCGAAAGACTTTAACCAGAGGAGTAAGGAAAGAAGGGCAATCCAGGGATTGGCCGAGAAAGAATCTATGCAAAACTCTGTCGAGAGTATAGAAAATATTCGTGATAAAGACGAGGTGACAAGAGCGTTTACCGGAATGAGTGATTACTTAGGTAAAGAGCAAATAGAGCTATCGAATTATGACAAGAATAAAAATCGTATTACAACAGGTGTATTGTCGGTGTTAGCAGGTGCATTATCTGTATCTAACCTTCATTGGGGTAAGATGGCAGTCGGCAGATTTGGTGGAGCAGCTAACTATAGCAAAATTAATATGAAACTTAGCTCAGAAAACCAACAGCCTGAAAATATAGTTGTTGATAATGAACCAGCAGTGTCAGTAGGGTCAGAAAGTTTGCCGGTAACAAATACTTCAGAGGAAGAGCCTCAAATATTAGGTATTCCAGAAGTTGATGCAACAGAAGAAGAAATAACAGAATTATCAGAATCTCAGCCGCTAGAAGAAACTGGGCCTGAAGTGGCTACAGAAGACATTCCATCCGCAGATCAATCTGGTTCATCAGAATTCGGATCATCGGCTGCGCCAGAGTTTAATACAGTGCCAGAGCGAGTCTATAGTAAAGAACAATATGATCAGGTCGTTAGTGGCCTTAGGACTTTCCGAGATTCTAGAGGTAACGAACCGGCATATGCCTCTTCAGTAGCAATTCAAAAGAATCTTGGTGTTGGTGTTAGAGTTGCTGACGAAATTCTAGCGCAATTGAGGGCTGATGGTGTGATAGATGGTAGCCGTAGGATAAGATAAAATTAAATTGATAAAAAAGAGGGGGTGCAAAAATGTTTGACTTATCAGAAGAATATTTAAAAGAGATTGGCGTTACGGATATGCCGCAGGCTATGCAGGACGAGCTAATACCAGGAATCATTAAAAATATACAGGGAAAGATATCGATAAAGATGTCAGAACAATTATCTGATACATTGGTTGATGAATTTGATTATTTGACGTTTGGGACGGCAAATGAGGTGCGTAATTGGTTAGTAAAAGTTATTCCATATTACGCAGAGTCGCCAGAGTATGTATCAGCTATGAAAGATAGCGGCGCGTCGGAAGATGATTTTGTAAAAGCCTATGGCGTTACGAAGTGGCTCGAGATGAATGTGCCTAATTATGGCCAGCTAGTGGCAGATGCGATGGAAGAGACAAAACAAGGTTTAATTGCCGCTCAGCGAAAATAATCTTTGTGGTCTATTCTGCAGCTTAATTATTATGAAATTTAGATTAGACCAAGAAATTACCAAAAGAAAAATAGTCGCCACCAGGTCTCAAGCTGAGTCTTGGATTAAATTAGGTAAGGTCACGGTAAATGGTCAGGTTATCTTAAAGCCTGGCTATTTTGTTGGGTCGGATGCAGATATTAAGATTAATGTTGATGTGCAATATGTCAGTCGGGCTGGCTTGAAATTGGCATCGGTGGCGGATATTTTTAAGTTAGATTTTCGTGGCAAAACCGTTTTGGATGTTGGCAGCAGCACTGGTGGTTTTACTGATTTTGCCCTGCGTAACGGTGCCATAAAGGTCTATGCAGTTGATGTTGGGACGGATCAATTACATCCAAGTTTGCGTGGCGACAGACGTATCGAATTGCATGAGAAAACCGATATTCGTGATTTCTATTTAGATAAAGCGCCAGATATTATTGTGGTTGACGTTTCGTTTATTAGTTTGCGCGAGATATTGCCTCATTTACATAATTATTTATCTGGCGCTTATACGCAGATTGTGGCGATGGTAAAACCGCAATTCGAAGCTGGCAAAGATCAAACCAATAAGGGTGTTATTAAAAATGATGCAATGCGCCGTCAGATTTTAAAAGATTTTGAAGATTGGTCACGTGATTATTTTGTAATTATCAATAAGCGCGACAGTGATATAGCTGGTGCGAAGGGCAATCAAGAGCGTTTTTATGTATTGCAGGCTATACGGTCGTCAATATAAAGTAGTCGTATGAGCGAAGATCAGTTTAGCCAATTTACTGCCAGCATTAATAAGCGGTTTGATAAAATTGATCAAAAATTTGAACAGGTGATAAGAATTTGACCAAATATATACGCTTTTGAATAAGTCCGCTGAAGATATGGCTAGGCGTTTTGATGGCCTAGAGGATCGGATGGACAAGGTTGAATTTAGATTGAATAGCATTGAGGCAACACAATCAGAACATACCAAGAAATTTACCGAGATATCTGCACGATTAGATATTATTAATGAAAAAGTTACAAAAACAGAGACAAATATCAGCGGTCTTGATGGAGATGTGAATCATCTTACAAATTGATTTGTGATTTCAAAAAGGATTTTGCAAAAGGTAAGTTAAGTAATGCGGAGCTGCGTGATCGTTTGGAAGAGGTTGAAGCTGTTGCAAAACTGATATCAATTTGTGTCGGTTTGAATAATTAGACGTTAAATCTAAATTCAACCACATCGTCGGGGCGCATGACGTATTCTTTGCCTTCAGTGCGCATTTTACCTTGCTGTTTGGCGGCTACTTCGGATCCAGCGGCGATTAGATCATTATAATTTACAATTTGAGCAGCGATAAAGCCTCGTTCAAAATCAGTGTGGATGACGCCGGCGGCTTGTGGGGCGGTGGCGCCTTTGTGGATTGTCCAGGCGCGAACTTCATCTTGGCCGGCTGTTAGGTAACTTTGAAGGCCAAGGATATCATAGGCGGCATGTATCATTTGCAATAATCCAGTTTCTTTAACGCCGTAGCTTTCCAATAACTCGGCTGAATCTTCGGGTGTTAAGGCTTTTAACTCGTCTTCTAATTTGGCGCATACAAAAATTGCCGTTGCTGGCTCGACTAATTTAGCCAGTTCGGCTTTTTTATCTTCGCTAGCTAGTGTTTCCTCATCGACATTAAAGGCGTAAATTACTGGTTTGGTGGTAAGCAAATGCAGGTCGTAAATCATTTCTTGGTCTAGATCTGGCAGTTCGGACAGCATAGTGCCAGCTTTTAATTTATTTAGTAGACTATCTAGATATTCAGCTATAAATTTCATTTTAGGGTTGGCTTTTAATTCTTTTTGAATCTTTGGCAGTCTAGCCTCGATAGTTTGGATATCGGCTAAGATTAATTCGGTGTTAATAATATCGATGTCGTCGCGGGGATTGATTTTATCAGATATATGAATCACGCTTGTATCATGAAAGGCGCGCACGATATGAATAATCGCATCACACTGACGGATATTGGCTAGGAATTTATTGCCCAAACCTTCGCCTTTGCTAGCGCCAGCAACCAGGCCGGCGATATCAACAAAAGTGACGGCGGCTGGGACTATTTTCTTAGACTTATAAAGTTCGG
Organism: uncultured Saccharimonas sp. (SeqCode); assembly: GCA_964452965.1. GTDB lineage: Bacteria > Patescibacteriota > Saccharimonadia > Saccharimonadales > Saccharimonadaceae > UBA1547. The sequence continues at coordinate 3,489 of CAYVRA010000054.1, forward strand.
CTAATTTATCTAACCGAACGTCTGGTACAGGCACGATTCCGGTATTTGGCTCGATTGTGGCGAAAGGGTAATTGGCCGCCAAAATATTATTATTTGTTAGCGCATTAAACAATGTTGATTTTCCAACA
>CAYVRA010000055.1:0-3505 GCA_964452965.1 uncultured Saccharimonas sp. (SeqCode)
ATAAGGGGATTGCGCAAAAAGACACACCTATAGTATCAGTGGATAGTGTTTCGCTAGGTTCATACCTGGGATGGAAAAATGAGCTAGGCTTCACTGATTTACCTAACTTAATTCTTGAAAAAGATAAGGAATATGTAATTGATAGGCTAATTAATTACAAAAAGCCATTCTTAATAGATAAATTATATTTACTACAATTGCAATCTATAAGCTGTAAATATTACTTAGATAGCTGTAATAGATTCAAGAAGATAAGTGATGAATATGAGATCACTAATCTTAATGATACCAATGCTACCAAGCCACGATTATTATATCTGTTACCAAAAGCTCTAATTAAGTAATTTAACGTACAGGTCGTAGTACATCTTCTCGACTTTTTTGATATCAAAACAATCTTTTGCAATTTTATGCGCCTCTGCGCCATAACTCTCAACTAATCTGTATTTTAATATCTTTTTGGCGGCAAGATAAATTTGTTCTGGTTTATGCCATTTTACAAATATGCCTGATTTTTCATCCACCACTAGAATATCAATTGCCCCAACCTTTGTGACTATGGTAGGCTTACTAGCGGCGGCGGCCTCTAATACGCTAATAGCAAACCCCTCGCTTTGAGATGGCAAGACGAATATATCACCCCTCCTTAACGCAGCCGGCACATCATCAGTTCTGCCCATAAACTTTACAAAATCCCAATTGTTTTTTGTCACTAACTTATCTAGGTAATCCCTATAACTCTTGAACACTTCCTTGCCGTATATTAAAAACTCCATCTTAGGGTATTCACCTCGCAATCTAGCCAAGCCCTTCATAGCATCGTCTATGCCTTTGCTCTCTAATAATCTGCCTATATACAAGAAAACTGGCTTATCAGCATCAAAAACTTTTTTACCTTTTTCAAATAATCCTATCTCTATAGCGTTTGGGATTACTTCAATCTTATTATCGTCTAATCCGTAAGCCCTCTTAAGATGCTTTGCCACTATATCCGACACGGCGACTGCTTTATGTAAATATTTATTCAAAGGCTTGGTTTTGCGACCTGGCCATATTAATGTGTCGTGCGATGTGGTCACGACTGGTGTATTAGTCAGAGCGCCCATAACTTTTGCAAAATCTTCACCCTTAAAAAGATGACCATGTATTATATCCGGCTTGATTCTGCGAACATATTTAAATAATCCAAATCTAAAATTTAAATCAAGCTTATTCAACAAAGGAGCAAAGAATAGATGATATTTAAACTCCTTGACGTGGACCTTATTAGACAATTCATTAACTAAATGACCATGCCCTTCCAACGATACCAAATGAATCTCAACATCAGGGCGTTTTGCTAGATTATTCAATAGTAAGACTAACATCTTTTCTGCGCCACCAACCTGAAGATTATTAATTATGTGCATGATCTTGATTTTTTTAGGCATTATTTCAAAAACTCCTCAATAGATCTTTCAACTGCATTTTTTAAAACAGGCAAATAATCCTTAATCTCTTTTTGGATGTTATTATATTTTTCAATAACTTCTTTAATTTTTTTACTTATTCCGATAGGGCTATCTATTGTTGAAACTGTTAACCATGATTTAAGTTTAGGACTAAAAGAATAAACATCAGACGTATCACTAAGTAAACAAGGAACACCATATTGCATACTTTCAATTGCCACCATTGGGAAACATTCCGTCATGCTTATATATAATGTCAAATCAAGTTTTTTGTATAATTTTAAAAACTCATCTTTTGGTAAAATACCATGAATATCCAACCTTTCTTTATTAATAAAGAAATGGTTAGAGATTTCATTTACGTGCACTTTTGAGCTTTTTATCATCAGCGCCCCGATTACCTGATTTGTAATGTTTCGATGCCACAAATTATTGCCAAATACTCCAATATTTATATTGTCTTTATCTATGCTTTTAAACTCATGTTTTTCAGGATAAAATCGATTCATTACAAAAAATGTACTTAACCCCTGGGACTTAAAATACTCGCCCAGATCTTTTTTCCAACAGCTAACTTTTTCAACAATTCCATCTTTCGCCAATTTAATAAATCTTTCAAAAACATAATTCTCTGCAGGATATACATCAAACCATATAAAAGCCGAATGTATTAACACAAAAATACGCAAGCTAGGATCGGCCTTTTTTAATTCTTCAATTAACATATCATGGCCCTGAGCATAACCACTAATTAGAACTTTTTTAGGCGAATATTTTATAACTTCAGTTGCCAATTCAGCTGCTTTTTTATGACTATAGATATTAGAAATCTCGATTACGTCTGGCACCATCTCAATCGTTGCCGAACGAACACCACGAAAATCCGGAGAAACTATAGCAATTATCTCTGGTCTTTTGTTTTTAATATTGTCAATAACCCTAGTGCTGACTTTTGTCTTACTACCAAGAACTATAGCTAACAACTTAACCACACAACCCATAAATGGAATTCTACGAAGCATAGACACTAGACCACCAGCTAATTCGTAGTTTTTAATTATCTTTTGCTGATGAGAAATAATATTCTCCAATTTTGTTTCGGTTAAATCTTTAGTCATCTAATCTTTATTTTACACTAACAATTAATTCAGAGCTATACTGATACTTGTATAACAGATACACTTATGGTTAAATACTATTAGATATAAATATAGGATAACAAATCATATGAAAATAAAAAAAACTAGAAGAAATAAATTTATACTCACCACATCCGTAGTTCTAATATCTGTTATTTTATCCGGTTTCGGTTTTTGGTTGTGGCAATATACACAAACCAGCCAGAATCCAATAAATAATATTCAATCAGTAGCTCAAACAGTAAATTATAACCCACCAACGGTTGATCAAAAACAAGCCGGTGAAGACATAAAAGCTGCCAACCAGACGCCAATATCAACAACCGCCAGTACGACAATTACTGCAAAGAATGTAACCGCCGATATACTACAAGTTCGCAGCGTCACTAACGGCGTGATAAGTAGCGATGGTATTTGCAACTTGACGTTAACAAAAGACGGGGTGATCATATCTAAGTCCGTAGCTACATATGCGATGCCAAGCTCTTCCACTTGCCAAGGATTTGATATTGCTAGAACAGAACTCTCCAAGGGAATATGGCAAATAAATCTAGAAGTAATCATTAATTCCGAAAAATCAAGTACGACTAGCGAGATATCTTTGGAATAAAATTATGAAGATAAAACTCAATAAAAAAACCAATGTAATAATAAGTTTAGCTATAATCGCAGTGTCTATTATATTTTGGCCCAACAACGCCTCGGCAGCGCCAATTGTTGGTTTTGAAGCTGGCCGAATCATAGATGATTTCGTATTCACTAATAAACAATCGATGAATGTCTCACAAATACAGACATTTTTAAATAGCAAAGTACCAGTTTGTGATAATTGGGGTACTAATGGTACAACATCAACCTCACGAAGAGATTATTTCATCACCAAGGGATATCCACTGCCATTAACATGCTTAAAAG
>CAYVRA010000056.1:0-3197 GCA_964452965.1 uncultured Saccharimonas sp. (SeqCode)
ATATCTTTGATATAATAGACCCATGTTAGATATTCGTTTTATTTGTGAAAATGCAGATGCCGTACAAACCAACGCTAAAAACAAGGCTTGCGATGTTGATATCGCCCAGCTTTTAAAGTTAGATTCTGAAGTTAGAGTTTTACAATCACAAGTTGATGATTTGCGCCAAAAAAGAAACGAAAATGTCGCCCAGTCAAAAGGTGGTCGTCCCACGCCTGAATTAATTGCTGAAGGAAAAGCCATTAAGGATCAGTTGGCTGAAATTGAGCCAAAATTAAAAGATATAAATACTGAATTTATTACTTTGCTTAAAAGAGTTCCAAATATGGCGCTGGCCGATGTGCCGATTGGCTACAGTGAAGAAGAAAACGTCGTTATTAAGACTATTGGTGAGATTCCAAAATTTGATTTTGAACCACTAAACCATGCCGAAATCGCGGCCAAACATGACTGGATTGACAAAGAGCGTGCCGCCAAAGTTACCGGCAGTCGCTTTGCTTATGTAAAGGGCGAATTAGTCCGATTGCAATTTGCGATTATCAATTTTGTAATGGATGTTTTGGGTGACGAAGCAAAATTAGCTGAAATTGCTAAAAATAATAATATTGAAGTTTCAGCTAAACCATTTGTGCCAGTTTTGCCACCGTTGATGATTCGCACCGATATGTATGACGCCATGGATAGGTTAGAGCCTCGTGACGAGCGTTACAAATTAGAAGGTGATGATTTGTGGTTGCAGGGCAGCGCCGAGCATACGCTTGGCAGTATGCATGCCAATGAGATTTTTGAAGAGTCACAGATGCCAATTCGTTATCTGGGTTATGCGACAAGTTTTCGCCGCGAAGCTGGCACTTATGGCAAAGATATGGAAGGTCTTTTCCGTATGCATCAATTTGACAAGCTAGAGATGGAAAGTTTTACGACAGCCGAAAATGGCCTAAACGAACATCTGTTGATGTCGGCTATTCAAGATTACTTATTAACTCAACTAGATTTGCCGCACCAGATTGTTCAAAAATGTACATTTGATATCGGCAAGCCTAATGCCCGTGGTGTTGATATGAATGCGTATCTACCAGGTCAGGGAAAATATCGTGAGACTCACACGGCTGATTACATGACTGATTATCAGGCAAGGCGATTAAATACGCGTGTTCGTCGAGCTTCGGGCGCGCTAGAGCTAGTTCATATTAACGATGCCACTGCATTTGCTTTGGGTCGAATTATGATTGCGATAATCGAAAACAATCAAACCGCCGACGGCAATTTAAACATTCCAAAAGTATTGCAGCTATATCTTGGCGGCAGAACCGTTTTATAAATATTTGCTATAATATAACTAGCCGACTAATTAATATAGGAGGATAGCATGATTAAAAATATCAACATTACCTGTATGTCATACGACATTGACGATGCAACGCGCCGGGAAGTTTTTAAAAAACTGGGCGGGTTGGATAAATATTTGCCGCGCCATGCCGTAAAAAGCGCTAATATCGATGTAAGATTAATTGACGCGTCTAAAAAGCGCAACCACTCTGATGAAAAATATGAGGCTGAAATAATTTTAAGGATTCCAGGCGAAATTATAAACGCCAAAGGGCTGAGTGGAACGATGCTGTTGGCGATTGATGCCGCTGCTACAAAGGCCCAATCGCAGATTCGTGATTATAAACAAAAAAATGTGGCTCATATTGGTCGACGTGGAATTTTAAGTCGCTTTAAACGCAGCTTTAAACGTGAATTATAAGCTGTTGGTATCTTGCGCTATCAGTGTTTTGGCTTTATAATAGTCAACAGTATTTTTGAACTTTATGATAGGAGTTAAGGGTTTTTATTATGGCGAGCAAACATAAGGTTCTGACCAAGATATTTGGCGATCCGCAATTGAAATTATTAAAGGGCCTTCAAAAAAAGGTGGCGGCGATTAACGCGTTGTCTGATAAATATAAAAAGATGACCAAGCCGGAGTTAAAAAAACAAACTGAAGTATTAAAGAAAAGATTACAAAAGAAAAGCGTAACACTTGATACTATTTTGCCAGACGCATTTGCCTTAGTTCGTGAATCAAGTGAACGAGTGTTAAAGATGCGTCACTTTGATGTTCAGCTGATCGGCGGTATGGCCTTGCACGAAGGTAATGTGGCCGAGATGAAAACTGGTGAAGGTAAGACTTTAGTGGCTACGCTGCCAGTTTATTTAAACGCATTGACCGGTGAAGGTGTGCATGTTGTTACGGTTAATGATTATTTGGCGCAACGCGATGCTTGCTGGATGGGCGAAGTCTATAATTTTTTGGGTTTGCAAGTTGGTGTAATTATCAATGAAGCGTCTTTTGTTTATGATCCTAGTTTTGACAACGAAGATCATAAAGATGAACGATTAAGGCATCTAAAGCCTGCGACCAGGAAAGAAGCCTATGCGGCTGATGTAACTTATGGCACAAATAATGAATTTGGATTTGATTATTTGCGCGATAACATGGTTAATGAAGTTGATTTATTACGCCAGCGTAAGCTTAATTTTGCAATCGTTGACGAAGTCGATAGTATTTTAATAGATGAAGCTAGAACACCATTAATTATTAGCGCTCCAGCAGCTGAAAACCCTGACAGCTACTATCAGTTTGCCAAAATTGCCGCAAAATTAACGCCTGATGATTACATTATGGATGAAAAGCACCGCACTGTCTCATTAAGTGATGAGGGTACTGAAAAAGTTCAAAAAATGTTGGGTGTAAAAAATCTTTACAGTCCAGATCATGTTCGCTCGGTTTATCATATGGATCAATCTTTACGTGCGCAAACATTGTTCCGTCGTGATAAAGATTATGTTGTAACTAAAAATGGCGAAGTTGTGATTGTTGATGAATTTACTGGCCGCCTAATGAATGGTCGGCGCTATAATGAAGGCTTACACCAAGCAATCGAAGCTAAGGAGGCTGTTCCAGTTCTACAAGAAAGCATGACATTGGCGACGATTTCTTTCCAGAACTATTTCCGTTTGTATAAAAAACTATCTGGCATGACAGGTACGGCATTCACGGAGGCTGAGGAATTTCAGCAGATTTATAGTCTTGATGTTATTCAAATCCCTGCCAATCGTCCGATTTGTCGCGATGACAAGCAAGATCTAATTTTTAAAACCGAAACGGCCAAATTAAAGGCCATTGTTAAGTCAATTTCCGAATACCAAAA
>CAYVRA010000057.1:0-3148 GCA_964452965.1 uncultured Saccharimonas sp. (SeqCode)
AAATTTACTGTTTAATTATGTAAAGTAAAACAACCCTCTTTTTAAAGGAGGGTTGCTTATAGTTTTGAGCGGTCAGACTCGACGGATTATTTTCGTGATGAGATCTTGCGGCTTGCAAAGTAATAGCCAGCAGATGTGGCGATTGTGCCGATTCCTAAAATAGATAGGATATTTTCACGAGCACCGGTTACTGGCAGTGTAGCAACTTCACATTGTTTTATGACTTTGATATTTACACTATTGCTTTTTGAGCCGTTGTCAGTCCTGGCTTCGGCATAGTTATTCAGGTCATTTTGGCCACAATTTAGTAGATTAACGTCACTTGTAACCTTGGCACTGAACTTGACATAGGCAGTAGAATTTGGAGCGTAATTACCAATATTTATTCCGCCATTAATTATCTCGTCGTTAACCTTTACGCCGCCAGGGTTTAAAGAGCTGGCAAGATAGGTTGAGTCTTTAGTATAACTAACGCCATTTGGCAGGGTGTCTTTAATTACGACATCGTCTTGTTGAGTTGTGCCGGTATTTTTATAGGTTATAAGATAGTCGATATTACTGCCAGGATTTACAGTTTCGCCATTTTGCCATTCTTTTTCGCCAGTCTTGCGAACTTGTTTAGTAATGGTAAAGTTTGGTTGGTCGGCTTGAACATTAAAGGTCACATAGCCGGCGTATTTGTTACAGCCTTGAACCACACCATCAAGCGCGTTGTAGCCGATAATTGCACCAGAGGTGACAATACTATCAGATAAAGCTTGACCGTTAGTCGCGCCAAAGTTGTGGATAGTAGCTGAACCTGGGACGTAACGCAAAGCTATATCACCGCCGGTCGCGTTATTAAAGCTAATGTCGTCATGAACCTCATTGGGTTTGGCATTACTTGAAGTCACATAACTGTTAGCCACAACACCATTACTGCCATTACTGACAATAGCTGGTATTTCTGCACGGACATAAGTGTTGAGGGCTTTAAGATTAAGGTTTGCAGCGGCATTATTGTGATAGTACATATAAACAACATATTGGTGACCAGCAGTCAGATTGGCCTGGTTACTATATGTGTTGTTACTATCTGCAGAATCACGGACTAACATGAAATCTCGTTCGTCGCCTTGTGATGGGTTATCTATGATCGAGTTAAATGTCACATATCTGGCAGGGGTAGCCGTTGTAAAAGTAGGTCGATCTGGCCCCCAAGCAAATAAAGCTGCAGGAATAGTAATCGCTGCTATAACTATAGATAAAATGGCAATTGTATATTTTGGAGCATATTTGAGTATATTAAATATTTTTTTCATATGTTCCTCGCTTTCTCTTTATTATTTAACTTATTTTATTGGACGAACAAATCAGATTATTACAATGTGCATGTCGAGTCATAATGACTCACTAGGAATCTTCTCAAACTGCGAGCTTTTTTAAAAGCTCAAGCAGGATTAGATTCCTAGTGATCAGTATATGTTAGTGCATGGCGGTTAGAATGGATTAGCGGGATTGCCGCTATTCACATTTCCACTGTTGCCGTTGCTTGATGGTGCAGCTGGAGCTGGGACTGATCGTTTTCCGGAAGAGCCGGAGGACGACCCTCCCTTGCTAGCTTCTGGGGCGGTTGTTCCTTTCGATGATGATCCGGGTTTATTGTTATTATCCCCTTCTGGTGTCGATACTTGCACTGGTGTAGGCGTCGACAGAGGCTGTGTTGTAACGGTAGGCCTTGGATCTCTTGCGCCCGTTCCAGAACCATTTTTTCCATCATCTCCCGGACTTTTGTAATCCTCCACATCTAAATCTTTGGGCTGTGTGTAGCTTCTGCTGCCACCATGACGATGAGAAGAAGCGGGGGTTGTTGTTGGGGTCGGTACCGGTTCCGGTTCCGGGGTTGTGATGATGGTCACAATCATGGGCGTCACCGTTTGTGTTGGCACCGGGATAGGGGCTTCTTCTGTTTGGGCTGGTGTTGGTGTTGTTGGATTATCCGTCTTGCCTGGTGGCAAAGACGGTTTTCCTGGCAACACAAGGTTTCCGCATCTTCCCAAGACCCAGATTTTTTCCTGGTTTGGCAAAGTTACTTCCACTGCTTTTCTGTCGCCTGATACGCCAGGAGATGTAATGACGGTATTATTATTAATACCGGTGTTATATCCATTGACAGGCGCATCAGATACTCTAATTCCCGACTTTCCAATAGCTATTTCTATTTCCATAGCTGATTGGATTGCCGAGTCAGTTGACCAGCCATTATTAACCAGTGAATCATTGGTAATATTTTTACCAAGAAATTGATTAGCGGCGGCGGCCAAAAGTATCGGGTCGCGTTTAATTTTATCTAGCCAGATAGCTAATGCATCTGATGCTTGCGCATCAGTTTCAGCATCTTTTATCTGCTTGATGCCATCGCCAAACCAGCGATTATTAGTATAATCGCCGGATTGCATGGCCCATCCTTGACGGGTTGGGGTTGTTGTCTGTTGTGGTTGTGTTTGGCTTTTTTGATTCGGTAAAAATACCGCTATAATCAAAAAAAAGACTACACATATGCCTATTACCATTCTGAATTCTGTTCTGATGAAGCTTGCAACTTTCCTAATAAAAGGAGAAATTGCATTTCCTATCTTTTTTAAAACTTTTTTCATTGTTTTTCCTCCTTTTATTCCCCGAAAATTTTCACAGTAAACTGCGGCTATTCCAGGGGTCAGGAGTAGCCGCTAACTAACCATATAGATTAGCAAACGTGCTACTTCCGACAAAAAGGAAAAAATGAAACAAATACATTATCTTGATCAGACATGCACTGTAATAATCTGACTTGTTAACGATCCTCCGCCGCACTCGGCTCTCACACCTGATGCAACTGATACCATTAGGTTATCATAAAAGATAAGAAATGTCAATGTTCAGGCTAATGTTTTTGTAATAAGCACAAGTTTGGTTTTTATTATTTTTTTGACTTAGTATTTAACACTAGCCAAAGAGAGGTTTTTTTGATACAATAACTCGGAAAATATGGTCTCATCGTCTAACGGTTAGGACACCAGGTTTTCATCCTGGCAATCCGAGTTCGATTCTCGGTGAGATCACCAAGATAAATCGCTCATCCCTTATGGATGGGCTATTTATTTTGGTGATTTTATTTGTGCTAAAATAT
>CAYVRA010000058.1:0-3072 GCA_964452965.1 uncultured Saccharimonas sp. (SeqCode)
TGAAGAATATTTAAGCTGCTCATATATAGAAGAAGGAAATCAAGATACTACTTATGTATATAAATTTGTAAGTGACTCGGGCGGAGGCTATCACTATGACTTGGACTCTGGCGTAATTATGTGGGGGCTTGGAGCTTCGATCGCAGGATGTCCTAATAGTGGACAGCTTTTTAGGCTAAATTCAGGTATAGTTTGTGGCATTGATTTTAAATACGATCCATCTAAGCATTCGCCAGACTCAGAAGTTTGCAACACCGAAAGCAGAGGGAGCGGGGCCTTGCTCGTTACTGCCGAGGATCAGATTCAGGATTGTACTTATAAGAATGCTAGGACCAACGAAGAATCAACCGTTGCCCCAAATTACCTTGCTGGCAATAGCTATTCGCTTCTAGAGCCAAATAAAAGCGCACAAGTTGACGTCTCTAGCCTTGGTCTTAATGGAAAAACTTGTATGCCAGTCGTGGCGATAATAGACGATAGTGCCAGTAGCAGTGGCGCAGATATTTTGCAATTAGTTAATAAGGATGATTCTGTATATGATGAATTCTCTAATCAAAATAAGGTCAATATTTTTGTTGATGGTGCCAAGACTGATATATTTGGGGCCCTTATGGATAACACTACTTATGTGTCCATCAAAAAGCTTTGCCAGCACATTGAATGTCGATATGGTTATGATGCTGAATTAAAAAAACTAGTTATCAGGTCGAATGACGATAAAATTAATATAAAATGCTCATCGGATGGCCTGTGTGAACTATTTGATGGTAGCAAGTCATTAAATCAAAAAACATATAATTTACAGATGGTTCCTAAGGATATAAAATTTAGTGATTTGCCATCAATAGGTGAAGTTGGTGGTGATAATATCGATGTTCTAGTCCCGGTTCGTTTTATAGCGGAAGGTCTTGGCAGAGACGTGCTATGGAACGGAGAGGAGAGCCGAGTCGATATCAATACTCGGTCACTTAAGGGGACTTTAGTGAATATCCCAATTGACTCGCGCCCAGTCTCAAGGTCAAACTTTGAAAATCTAGTACGATCAGCTGGCTGGAAGTATCAAGAGGTTGAAAGTGGAGTCTCAGATCACACCGACAAATATAATTTTAAGTGGACGGCCGGAAACTCAGCTGAAACCAGAAAACAAGCTAGCGCTATCGTAGCCGATAGCGATAGTCCGACGACGGTCGTAACGGTTAATATGTCTCAATATATGTTTGATGGTCTAGTTGGTGTTCGTATACCTTCAAAATATTCCGATACAAACATTGAGACCGGCCTAAATGATTTAAAATCTTTAATAAAGGATAATTCAAAATCAACATTTTATCTAAATTATGCTATACCAAGATCTTTACCCGAAACTCGTGATTCTACATATAATAAAGCTATTTCAGAATGGTATGGTTGTGGGATTCTAAGTTCTGGCTGTATTGACCAATCCGAGAAAGACATTTGGACTAAATGTAATAATGGTTCATCTTGTAGCGACATCGAAATGGATGCTGCCTTTTCGTATGCTGAGGGCTTTGAGCGCGCAGTGCTTGACTATATTTATTTATTTTATTATTCGCGCGGCAAAAATAGTGATGCAATAGGGTCGTGTAATATTAACCAAGAGTCAAAAGCCTGTTTTGATGAAAGTTATAATAGGCTAAGCGGCTTACTGAGTGCTGAGCAGCTTAGTGTTTATAAAACAATGTGGGACAAATGGGGCGATAATATGATAAAAGATTATCTAGTCATGTATGATAAATCACTAAGTCTAATAAAGCAGCTTAATGACATAAGAAATAGCTGTGGTAGTCGTTGTCATCTTGTACTTGGCGCAGAAGATCCAGCTATACCAGACAATGTTATGTGCGGCGACCGAGATGAGACTTGCGATAGTGATGGTAATCCAATTAAATATAATGGTGTATATTATGTACAGAACCAGCTGTTAAAACTTGACATAGCCGATACAAAGCTCGGCACAGATGAGATTAATCATCTTATCTTTGCAAAAGAATTAGTGGCTAGAGAGGATAAGTCTCTCAAGGATTTATCATGGAGCCCATGGAACGGCACGCTTGGTCCTAGCACTACTAGTAATTACGACCATTTAACATTGGCTGGCGTAGTAAATATATATGCTTCATTTGTCGGTATAGATGAAGACGCTTTTGGATGCTCCGAAGGGATTATTTGTTCATATATGGTTGATAGCGGCAGTGAAAAAGGTGGCATAATAGATGCTTTGAATAAAAATAGTGATGTTATGGTCATATTTAATTTGCCAATGACTAAGTATAGCGATCTAGAGCTTCGCAATAGCCTAGATTCTAATCTGTGGCACTCAAACATGAATGTTGGCGGCTGGAACACAATTGGTAACGCTGTGGGTATTCAGCTGGCTCGTTCGATTGTTTATGAAGTTTTAAAAAATGATATAGCTAATTGCGTTAAGACTGGTGGCGGTGGCTGTTCGGCAACTAAAGTCAGCCCAGATTTGAGTATTAGGACAAATTACTTTGATAAATCTAGGGTAGTTGGTGTGTTGGAAGATTTATACTTTAATACTTATCGAACCACAGAATATGGGGTTAATGGTAAAACATATAATCCAGATGGTATCTTAAATAAACTTAATAACAAAAAGCTATCTATCGGCGGCTATCAATACGAATATTCAAGTGTTAGCGCTACTGCCAGCAACCCATTTGGTGGTCGTAGTTTTGAAGCTAAGATAAATCCAAGCCTGGGAATGTAATATCTGGAAAGATGCAATTCAATCATGGTGCGCGCGAGAAGACTCGAACTTCCACGTTCTTGCGAACACTGGCACCTCAAGCCAGCCTGGCTACCAATTACAGCACGCGCGCATTACAGTAATTGTATCATCATCATTAATCAATTGAATATACTCCTTATCTTGACATATCTGATATTTTTAGGTTATTATATTTGAGTTATGGGCGCTTAGCTCAGTTGGCTAGAGCACCTCGTTTACACCGAGGGGGTCGGGGGTTCGAGCCCCTCAGCGCCCACCAATAAAATATCCAACCTTCTGGTTGGGTTTTTTATTGGTAT
>CAYVRA010000059.1:0-2982 GCA_964452965.1 uncultured Saccharimonas sp. (SeqCode)
GCTATTTTTTATAAGCTATCAGTGGCAAATTATAGCAAATTAAGGTGTATAAATCAAGTGTAAGCAATAAAGCCTACCTAAAATTATTAAAGCCAACTGGAAATTCAAAATCAGCTGATCGAATTAGTTGCATAGCTGATTGTAATTCATCTTTACTGCCACTAACAACCCTGACTGTTTCACCCTGAATTTGAGGTTTAACTTTTGGCAATTGTTCACGCAATAATTTAGTAATCTGCTTTGCCTTGTCTTGATCTAAGCCAGCCATAAACGGAATTTGTTTAGTCGCCTTTAGATTACTGGTGATAATTTCTTTTGATAAGTCTAGCGATTTACTACTTTGCTCGCGAGATGCTAGTTTTTTGCGAATAATATCAATAATACTTTCAATTTGCCATTCATTTGCGCCAATAATCTTAAAGCCGGCTTTATCATCTAGCCAATCAATTTCGGCTGGTGTGCCTTTGAAATCATAACGATTACTAATCTCTTTTTGGACGGCCGCAAAAATATTATTCATCTCGGCCTTGTCATATTCGGATACTGTGTCAAAACTAAATGTCGCCATAAATAGAGTATAGCAGTTTTTTTTAAATCTTAACTATATGTTATAAATAATAGTATTACTCGAGGTCAGCATTTTATGTAGATAGTAGGGTATGAATTTTGTTTAAAGGATGTGGTAAATGTGACTTCAAAGTACAAACCGTTAGAATGGGCATTCGATTGCGAACCTGGTTCAGTAATGGATTTAGTTTTACCTTTTGGTATTGGCGTCAAAGAAGCCGCTGATAACGCTATTGCTTTCGCGGAGCAACTTTTTAAGCAATCAAAAGGCTACCTAACTATACCCGTAAGAGTTAGCATTAAAGGTAACCCTGACATTTGCATCGTGGTTCATCATGACACTGATGTCGATGAAGCTGCGGAGGCTTTGATCGCGGCGCTTTATGACGCTAAATCAGATCCATTGATTGCCAGAAGGCAGGCTTACAGGGAATACGAGCAGGCTCTTGTAGCGTATAATGCCAATTTCCGTGACCAGGATTTATCTGCGGTGGCATTTCTCGCTAGAGATAAGCTAAGATCTTTGATCTAAGATCTAAACAAAATAAAAAGAGCCTTTTTATAAGGGCTCTTTTTAATTGGGTCGACCCACTAAACATCTAGCACACTTGTATTAACCGATGCGTTTTCGAATCCTGGCAGGCTTTGCAGGTATTCAATCGGTGTCATATTATTTAGCATACTATGAGGGCGGTAAAAATTGTAATCTAAACAGTCATCGACGCAGAATGCTTGTAATTCAGCTTTTTCATGGCTGTTAGTAGTTAGTTGCTTGTAGCGGTATTTGTCGACACCGTGAGGGCGCTCAACCCGGCCATTAAGTTGAGGTGAACTAGGCGGGATTCTCAGGTGAGTAATACCATGCTCGGTTAACCAACGCTCAGGTGCACTTTTAGTTTCTGGTTTGACCTGCGGGAGATGGTCATAGGTAAATTCAGCGCCATTGTCCGTTTGTATGCCAGTGAACTTAAAAGCTGGCTCGAAGAACCGTGTAGCATGTTTCAGAAAATCCACCGTGTAAGCAGGGTTGACTCCTGGATAGAGTCGTTTGTATTTAATTCTAGTCGCACAGTCGACAATGTCGTACTGGTAGGCGGCATGCTTCCAGTGTTTAACGTCCATTTGCCCAACTTCTCCAGGGTAGTAAACACGATCACTTAACTGACGACCCTTGCGGACTTTGCGTTTGCGTTTTTCTAGTAGGCCAGCTCTTTTCAAGACGTTACCGACACCATGATGCGACACGGTGACATCATAATCTCGCCCTAATACATAGCTAAGGGCATCTTCACCATAGCCTAATCCAAATCGTAGTTGGATGATGAGGTCAATAGTCTCATCGTCCATGTCTGCGGTGTGAGACATGGGTGTTCTTGGTTTGTCGTACAGACTAATTATCTGCTTACCACCCGCAAGCCACCGGTTATACCAGTAATAGTAGGTTCGTCTTGGTAAGCCGTAGTACCGACAGGCCGCCGCTACATTGCCTAACTCATTAGCTTTTCTAAACCACCCTAAACGGATCCTGGCACCATAAACCAGTAACTGTCTCTCTGTCATATTTCTATATCTCACTTTCACTCCTTTTCAGCTTAATAGCTTATTTGAAATGTGTGCAAGATGTATGGTGGGTGGATAGGCTCTTTTTAATTGCATATTGATTTATAACTGACATAGTGGTATAATATAAATATAGCTTGAGCTAATTACTAGCTCGCTACCTTGCTACGGGGTTCGTAGAGTCCTTTTATTTTTTAGAAAGAGGTGGATTATATGTGTAAAGATTACACTATAAAACTACCAAAGAAAAGAATCTTGACGATTGACGCTATAAAGCTAATAGTCGACGAGATGAGATCCAGTAAAGAATTTGATATTCCTGCAAAGATAACTTTAGGGGGTATCGATATCTTAATACAAGGTGATTCAAACCCTTCGCAACTTTTTATTGGATATCAATATAAAAAGTTGAAAATGCAGAAGAAAAGCATCATCCCTAGTGATTCGCTAATTGGTGCCTGTATTGGCCCGTATATTAGCAGTGAGCTAATGGATGTATTCATTGACGGGATACTATATTATGGCACTGATAAAAATAGTGCCGAATACAATTCAGTTTCTAAAAAATACGAAAACTCAATTAATCGCTTAGCGATTAGTGAATAAAGATAAAATAGGAGCCCCCTACGGGGCTCCTTTTAAATTTAGATAACTTTGCTTGGAGCCACGATCGGGAGTCGAACCCGAGACCTCATCCTTACCATGGATGCGCTCTACCAACTGAGCTATCGCGGCATAATTCATTTATTTAACAGAGTAATTATAGCAAAAACCTAACGACTTTAAAAGCAAAAAAATAGCCTAGAGTCTAATTAAAAACTCTAGGCATAAAATTGCACCTAAAAACTAGTCAGC
>CAYVRA010000060.1:0-2970 GCA_964452965.1 uncultured Saccharimonas sp. (SeqCode)
AGGGCTTTAATCTGTCTAATTATTCTAATATAATTAGCGACGATTCATTATCATCAGCTAGAGTCAGGTTTGATCCGACACTGCGAAATGCTAAATATTTAACCTTTGTAAAACAATGGCTAGCTGATGTCCCAGCGATTGGTTTATATCAATCAACGGCGCAGTATGTCAGCAATAAAAATGTTAAATCCGTTGGTGATGATAACATCCTGATTTCACCAATTGATCGCTATAGCAATATTTTAGACTGGACAGTCGGCAATCGAACGGTTTACAAAACACCTTAATATTTGGTGCGCGCGAGAAGACTCGAACTTCCACGTTTTTGCAAACACTAGCACCTCAAGCTAGCCTGGCTACCAATTACAGCACGCGCGCATGTAAAATATTATAACATTTTATTATTTGTCTGATTCCTCAAATATACCCTCCGCCCAGCCTTGTATTTTATAGAATAATTGTGTGTCCAATACATAGACATCGAGCACGCCATTGGGCAATGTATCCTTTTTATTTTGGCTACTTTTATTTGGTTTTCTATAAGTCTTAAAAAATTGGTTCAATGGTATTCCGGATATCTCAGACCAGTAACTCTCTGCTGCGTTACTATCTAGACTTTGATGGATGTGTATGTGCCCTCTGAACTTTTTAGCAGGTACTTTACAGATTAATTTAAAAAATCTCATTATTATCTTTATCATCTTTGGGTCGCCATTCGAAAATCTTACCATTCTTTGCGTTTTTCCACCTTCTGCCCAATATAGCATTACGCCAATAAGCCAAAGATTGTGATTATCTATATTCGTTATTTCTGATTTTGCTAGTGATATAACGTGCTGTCTTTTTTCGAGTTCATTTTTCAACCTAGAGCTTCGTCTATTCTCAATTGCACTAGTGGTGAAGGGCAGTGACTTAAGGTTTCTAGTTTGTTCATCTGTTAGTTCTACATTCCTAACCCATAGACTAACACTACTTTTAGCAACACCAATTTCTGAAGCAATTTTATTAATTGCGTATCCCTTACATCTTAATTCTATCGCTTTATTTTTTTCGTCTAACTTCATAAGAATACCCTTTACTAATATACAATATAAGTATATTCTCTATGGTTCTAATAAACAATACACTCTTGACACCTTATAGATATACAGGTTATTATGTTTGAGTTATGGGCGCTTAGCTCAGTTGGCTAGAGCATCTGCTTTACACGCAGAGGGTCGGGGGTTCGAGCCCCTCAGCGCCCACCAAATAAATAATCCATCCTTGCGATGGGTTATTTATTTGGTAAGCCCTGCGGGGTTCGAGCCCCTCAGCCATCAATTTGACAAAACATAACTTGCATTTTGTAACATTTTGTGCTATTATTAAGAGATAAGCAGCTCGCCAAGCGAGCATATTTTTATGAAAGATGGTTTTATCTATGAAAGATAGTTCAAAAATTCGAAATGTTGCTATTATTGCCCATGTCGACCACGGCAAGACTACTATTGTTGACGGACTTTTAAAGCAGTCTAATACATTTAGGTCTAATCAGGCCGAAATGGCTCAATCTTTGATTATGGACAGTGGTGATCAAGAGCACGAACGTGGCATTACTATTACCGCCAAACAGACTTCAGTTTATTACGAAGATTACAAAATCAATATAATTGACACGCCAGGTCACGCTGATTTTAGCGGTGAAGTTGAGCGAACTCTAAATATGGCTGACGGTGTTTTGTTGGTAGTTGATGCCCAAGAAGGCCCAATGCCTCAGACTAAATTCGTTTTGTCAAAGGCTTTAGAGCTAGGCCTAACTCCGGTTGTTATTATTAATAAAATCGATAAACCAGCACGTCGAATCGACGAAGTTGTAGACGAAATATCAGATTTATTCTTAGAGCTAGCAGTAGATGACAGTCAACTTTATTATCCTGTTTATTATGCGATTGGTCGTGATGGCAAAGCCTGGAAAGAATTACCAGATAATCTGTCAGAACACGCCGATTTAGGCTCAATTTTTCACGCAATTATTAATGATATTCCAGCTCCAAAAGTTGATGAAAACGGTTCATTGCAACTATTAGTTACAGCGTTACAATACGATTCATTCCTTGGTAAATACGCAATTGGACGCGTAACTCGTGGTGTCGTCAAAAAAGGTATGCCAATCACATTAATGAAGCGCGATGGTGCGCAAATTAGCTCAAAAATTGATAAAGTTTTTGGATATCGCGGATTAAGTCGTGAAGAAATTGATAGTGCGATTGCCGGTGATATCGTGGCAATTACAGGCGTAGCAGAGGCTCATATTGGCGAGACTATTGCCGATCGAGATAATCCCGAGGCATTACCTGTTATTGATGTTGAAGCTCCAACTATTAGTATTTATCTTGGTCCGAATACTAGCCCATTCAAGGGTCGTGAAAGCCAATTTAATACTTCTCGTCAAATCGGTGAGCGTTTAAAGCGCGAACTTGAAACTAACGTTAGTTTGCGAGTTGAAGATGATGGCATTGGTTTTAAAGTTTCTGGCCGTGGTGAATTACACCTTTCAGTTTTGATTGAAGCGCTTCGCCGTGAAGGTTATGAATTTGAAGTTGGTCGTCCGCAAGTAGTAACGATTGTTGAAGACGGCATCACAAAAGAGCCAGTCGAGGAATTATTAGTTGAAGTTTCATCTGAGTTTTTGGGTGTCGTCAGTCAAGAATTAGGTAATCGTCGAGCTGCTATGTTAAAACAAGAGCAAACCAGCAGCGGTACTACTCGCGTAACTTATATTTTGCCAACTCGTGCATTAATTGGTCTTCGTAACTTGTTACTAACAGACACCAAGGGCACAGTTATTATGAATTCGCTGCCGCACGGTTATCAGCCACTTGGGCCAAAATTACAAAAGATTCGAAATGGTGCACTTATCGCTACCGAAGCAGGTGTTACTACGCCATATGCTTTGGAAATGGGCGAATCGCGCGGCGAATTGTTTGTTGG
>CAYVRA010000061.1:0-2907 GCA_964452965.1 uncultured Saccharimonas sp. (SeqCode)
TACATAAGATACTCTGATAATCCACTGTACAAAATTTCATTTGCAGATGGCTCGGGAGGAAGCTTGCTCGCCATCCAACTACCAAAACTACCAATAATAATATACTCGCCAACCCTATCCCAATAAAGCCTGGCCTGAAGTGCTCCAAAATAACAACCGATTGAAACTAGTATGGTTGATAAATACACCAATGCTAGTGAACATTTTAAATAAATATTCCAATCATTCCATTTTTTAATTTGAAGCATATAACCGACTAAGACTCCGGCAAATATAAACAAGATGCTTATTATCCCAAAAATCATAGAATAGCTAATAGCAAAAAGTCCATCGAGAATTTTTCCATCAAATAATGTAACCCCAATGAGCAAAAATAAGAATAATAATGAAAATATAAAATATTTACAACTGAATTTCTTTTTTATTGCTAACCCCGTTGATTTTCTTTCCTGCACTATTTTGACCTTTTTATGCTTGTTACGCCTGATTATATCATAAAATATAAGCCCCAGAGTTGGCTAAAACCTATCTTGGTTACAATGATAGGGCAATTTATAACTGTAATAAAACAGGATTTAGCAACGATCATATAGACCTTTAGTTATTTTGTTTTTAAAACATTTCTTCAGTTGCTTCGCTAAGACTTTTATAACCTTTGGGTGTGCACCCTAGATATTTACTACCCCACCCATATTCGTAATTTGGCGTGCCACCCTGGTCGATGCACTCTTCGACGGTTGTGTCTTTTTTATATACTTGAAAAGGTACCCATTTTGAATATTCAGGACACATATCCGAGCAATAGGTTTTGTCTACAATTTTCTCGCCTGCTTTTAATATAAAGAATGCTACGAACGATAGCACAAGTATCAAAACCGTTATTATAACGTAAGACTTTTTTGAAACCTTAGCCATAAATGGATTATCTCATAGAATATATCTATTTGTCAAGCTACCAAATTTCTGAACACCTTGTCTTTTCTTAAACTGCTAGCTAGATTGAGCGTAGCGGCGTAGGCCGCTGGGCTCATTTTTAATGCTGTGTGGATACGCTTAGTATTGTAGTAATAAATAGCCAGGGCAATTGCTTCGTGTAATTGAGCTAAATCTTGGTATCGATTTAAGTTGCCAAGTTCTAATTTAAAACTGCCGAAGAATCGTTCCATGAAGCCGTTTTGCCAGGGGCTGGATTTTGTACTGCAACTAAGCCTTATTCCCATCTTCTGGCACAGTAACTGATGTCGGTAGCTTAAATATTCACTGCCCTGGTCGCTATGTAGAATAGTTGGTGCTGGATACTTACTTAGAGCGTCAAGTACTGCTGTGTGAGTCAACTCGCTAGTATGTCGGGTTCCAAGTTGCCAGCCAACAACTCGTCTGGTTTTAAGATCTAATACGACTGCTAAATAATGCATACTGCGGCCAAACCATAGATATGTAAAATCTTGCACCCAGCCGCCAGATTCAGTCATACCACTATAGTTCATCCCATCTTGTGGTCGGCTGTCATTCCTGAAGCTAGCGTATGTTTTTAGGGCATTAGCTGGGGCGGTTATCTCGGCTGGGGCCGAGTAACCTTTGTGATGCTTCTTGCTGGCGGTGCGTATAACAATACCCGCCTGAATGCGAATACGCCTGGTTTTATTATGGCTCCAGTGCAGATGCAGAGCTAGACGACGAACACCGTAATACAGATGTTCATTGTGAGCTTCTTTTAATAATTTTATTGCAATATTATCCAATTGTTTCTGGCGTTTAGGCTGGCAGTAATAGCTAGTCCTAGCAACTCCCAGGATAGCAGCGAAGTGCCGATGCCATCCTGGTTCGACTTCATCCAGGATGGCTACTTTTTTGGGTGTTTGAGCTCAGCCGTAGCTCGACCAAGCAGATTGTAGAGTTGTTCGTTTTCTTTCTTTAGGCGATTGTTCTCTAAGATTAAATTAGCACTGCCATTAACAACACCATCCCGCAACCAGGTGTAGATGCTTTTGGCATTAATGTTGTACTTGGCGCTGGCTTGCAACACGCTCATACCTTCATCGCGGACTTTGTTAATTATTTCAGCTTTAATATTTTGTGGTGTTGGTATTCCTTTGGCCATTGTTAGTCTCCTTATTTAATGAATTATACAGTCTTAGGTTAAGACAGTGTGTTCATTATATTGGGAGCCTGACAATTCGCTATTTAGTGTAAGGCTTTTGTTGATATTTTCGTTTTCAGTTCTAGTATGCATAATATGAAAAATCAGAACCGACTTAACAGTCCCGACTTTGTTGACTATTGCCTGGCTCCGACGACCGGGTAGCGGCTTCGCCTTTTCCGCTTGCTCACGGAAAAACAGGGTGACGACTGGGCTCAAGCCAGGTGTTTTTACCCCCTAATTTTTAGGTTCAAATTAGTCTGAATTACCCCTGCTATTTATCAAGCTTTATGGATGTTGTATGATATAATAATCATATGAATAGCAACAAAGTTATTAATGTAGACGAAAATAGCCCAGAGTTCCTACTTGAATTGGAGCGACGCATTAAACTTGCTAAAAATCCTAAAAATCGTATAACGCTCAGCATTGCCAAGAAAGATATTCTAAAAAAATACCAAGAGTTTGCTGGTGCAAAAATATAGCGTAAGTCTTACAGAAGATGCTGAGAACGATATTGCCGAACTGATGGCATTTTATGAAGAGCTAGCAGATACAGAATCGGCAGTAAAGTTTTTCGAGGAAGCTATGGAAACTGTCGCAAATCTGCAAAAATTACCACGATCTAACGCTGTGTTCAAGGACAACCCAGATGTACGTAAGACCCAGATGAAAAATCACAAGGTTGCAGTTGTTTACATTGTAGATGATGGTCATTTTGAGGTTATCGCCGTTCGCGCATATCACCAAATGCAAGACCAAAAGCA
>CAYVRA010000062.1:0-1195 GCA_964452965.1 uncultured Saccharimonas sp. (SeqCode)
AAACGCCACTATTAAGATCATTGGGTGTAATAGTAACAGCACCGGTTGGGAAAGCCCCGCCACCAGAGAAACTAGCCTCAACATCTGGGATTGCTGTTAATGAATTATACTTACCTATATCAGTGGTACCTGCGCAGCTTCTATATCCTGGTGAAGTATTTGTAAAACTCAGCGTACTATAATCACACTTATCAGAGACATTGGCTAATCCGCCAGCAAAAGCCGAATCGGATGCTGCGCCCGTAATTGTGCCTGGCGCAAAAATACCATATTCAATCCAACTGCCAAAAGTTTCCTTATTTCCATATATCGTCTTTGTTGATGTCGATGTTTTAACAAAGGCATTCGAAGAAGCAGCCAGCGAGCCAACTGCCCTGCCAACAGACAAATCACCACCCCACACCTGAACTTTTGGTTTTTTACCAACAATCACACATTTAGGCACGGAATGACGCCAATAAGAATCGCCACTACTCTTGTGTCTAGAAACTGACGAAACAAAGCATATCTTTGTTCCAGCTGGAGGGTCATTTATAGATGATATTGATTTTGAGGGATTATACGTAGGTGTACTACTAGGTTGATAAATTTTATTAGACTCATAGGCTACTGGAGCACAAGAAGAATTTGCCGACCTAAAGTAGGTATTATTATTACAAAGTTGATCATAACCAACCGTTCCGCCAGTAAGATCCGGCTCCCTACTATTATTTCCCGCCGCACTAATTGATGTGGTCGGACTAAATATAAGTTCCGTTAAAGCCCATTGGGTATTGTCACTTTTAGTAGCCGCTACGTCATCATAGCCCAGTAAAGATAAAGGCAATGGCGTGTCGCTATTTAACACTGTTGAAGATATGCTTATCTGGCTTTCAGCCTCAACCACGTCACTTAGCTTATCAGTAATTGGGGTATTTGGTTTTAGATTGTAATTATAGCAAGGCCCTAAATTTGTATCTATGTTCATTTTGGAATAGTCATATACCGTATACGGCACACTGTGAAGAGTGTATGATCCATTCGACACAGAAACCCACTCTCTAAACTCCGTATGCCAACCCGATATATATCTACTGGTCGAAAAATTTATAGTATAACTATCCCCCGTAGTTAAAGATCTAGTAGCATCTATAATCTGAGAAGATGAAAATGGCGACCCAGGTATACCAACGCCATTAGCGGTAACAGTTATCGG
>CAYVRA010000062.1:1205-2810 GCA_964452965.1 uncultured Saccharimonas sp. (SeqCode)
TTATCGGCATAATAATTTCGGTTTTTGCATCTCTAGGCGGATTTGGAACATGGATCATCATAGGAGCACAGCCACGAGATGAACCAATCGGTGGCGGATCTGATCTATCGGGAATATTTGGAGTCAGCGAAACACAAGCCGGATAAGACTCAATTTGGCCATTATTAACATCTGATTTTGGCTGTGCTATTGTGGAACGACATAAACCAGCGCCACCGCTTTCACTGCCTATATTTCTTATATCTTCTGTCGTGACTGTATGTGTTGAGGTAAATTCAATTTCAGATCCACTAGTTGGATATGGTGGAGAATTTGTCGGCAATGTATTAATTGGACCAGTGCTATCACCTAACCCGCCACCATTATGATAAAAAGAGGCAACTGGTTTATCAGTCGCACCAGGACCATCATTCCTTGCTACATGAGTCCAAGTTATTGTATCGCCCACCTTAGCCGAAGCCTTATTGACCGTAGCGACCGGCAATATAGACCAACCGAGTGGCTTTGCACGAATAATATTAATTTCAACCGGAGAAGAATAACAGCTATTGCTGCCGTCGTCTGGCGTAGCCGAAGTTGGACAGCGATATAGATTAACTGTGAGAGTCTCACAAAAATAATCCGGCGAAGAATCACAATCTGACCTACGCGCTAAGTCGCTAACATCTAGAGTCGCCATTATACTTCCGCCCTGAGTGCTAAATTGGTAAGACCCATTAGTCTCGCCACGCCCCAAGGTTGTTTTGTCTGAGATATCAGAAAGACGCGAAATGTGCTGACCCTCCCCCAATTTGGAATAATTTATATACCAAGCATCCAAAGTTTTACCACTGTAAGCAATACCACAAGAATAAAATGAACCCCTAATTGAGACATCCACTGAATTGGCGTCACTTACAATATTAACCTTATCGTCAAAATAGTCGTTATCTGAATACGCACTAAACCAGATAGCTCCACGAGCGCCGGTTCCACCCGTGCCATCGTGAC
The DNA here is from genome assembly GCA_964452965.1 of uncultured Saccharimonas sp. (SeqCode). GTDB lineage: Bacteria > Patescibacteriota > Saccharimonadia > Saccharimonadales > Saccharimonadaceae > UBA1547. The sequence goes on from CAYVRA010000062.1 coordinate 2,196, forward strand.
AAAGAGCCTTAGCATCAGCCTCTGATTTGTTTGCTGAATCTCTAGCGTAAACACTATCGACCTTTACAAAAGATAATAAACATACAAAAAAAATGAACAACAATGGCAGAGTGTAAAACTTTGTATTATTTTCTTTCATGCCAATCTAGCTTAACCTGCGTCGTTAGTATTAAAAATACTAAACCTCACGCCATTATCTTTAAAAAGTTTTAATTTGCGATCAAGCCATTCAATGCCCTGAACCCCACTAATATTGCCATTCAAATAATCGCCCCTACCATTTTGTAATTTTAAGTTATCAAGATTCTGACCCGCCTTATCGGCGTCCTCGATATATAGATAGTAGTTATATAAAATATATGAGCAATTAGGGTCTTTATTGTAGTCAGCCTTTGATCCAATCTCGACTATCAATGTCTTGAAGCTATTGTTATATTCTTCTATAGATTCTGATTCAAGTATCTTGTTATATCTTTCAACGATATCGCCACCACAAATATTAGTATGTGTTATCACCAGCTGGTTCGGAGCTTTAATAATAATAGACAATCTGCCAATAAAAACAGCACCGATAATAATTAAAATTATTATAAAAGGCAAAGCCCAAAAAATTAT
>CAYVRA010000063.1:0-2508 GCA_964452965.1 uncultured Saccharimonas sp. (SeqCode)
CAGTAGGATCTGACCAAATTGATGAAATATATGCCAGCGCATTAACAAGTGATATCAGTATAATCGAACCAGAAAATAATGAAGCATTAAATCTACCAGTAGCTACAGAGCAAACAAACAACAACTTAAAATCCGTTATAACAAATGCTCAAAATACCAATATCTGCAATCCAACCAATATTGGTAGTAGAATTACAGACCTTAGTTATCTCTGCATACAACCATATTTTAATAAGGAATATGTTGGAATATGAAAAATAGATATATTAGTATATTAACTGCATTGATTATAGCGGTGACCTCAATAAGTGTTAATAGTAAAGTTTTTGCATACAATGAATTTTATTCCAGTAATGATATTTTGTTTTATGATGAGCTAGCAACTGGCTGTGCGGACAATTCGTCAAACATAAAAACGTCAGCTAGTAGTACAGAAAACCAAAAACCAACCGCCCAATTCTTAATATCAACAAATTTCTCCGGTAACGGCGATAAACCACTAAATGCCGTTCAAATGGCAGCCATATTAGGCAACATTCAAGCAGAATCTGGGTTTAATCCAAAAGCCGGAGAGGGTAGATCGTTCAGAGGAATAGTTCAATGGAACTCCCCAGGTAGATGGGATGGTATAAAAAAAAAAAAAGGCCTACAAGAACAGCTCAACTTTATAAAAACAGAACTGGATGGGAACTACTATAAGAAAAAACTTAGTGAATTTTGGAGCGCGTCTGCATTAACCGATCTAGATAAGGCGACTTATGCTATAACTAGAAATTATGAGGTCCCAATTATGGACGGTACGGATGGCGGGCCTACTTTATGGGTCGATACTAATAATGCAGATGCTGGTAAAAATCTTCAGGCTTGGGAAAAACGGAGAGCCTACGCCCATGAACTTTATAATAAATTTGGAAATCTAGCAAAATCAGGCTACACACCAAGCTCCGAGTGTGGGGGACTAGTTTCTGGCGGAATGAATCTAGAACAGGCAAAAAAATTTATGAATGCATATAAAAATCTAGAACCAAAAAAATGGCCCCTCGGCACACTAGGAACACCCTATAAGATATATGCAGCTGACTGCTCTGAGTCACCACTAGCAAACTGTGTTGCGTTCTCACAATATTTTATAAATCGATATACAACTAAGACAGTAACCGGGCTACCAGATGGTCAAAATGTCGTTAAAAGATTGCTCGCACTAGGATTTACCGACGGCGCAAACACCCCAAAGGCATATTCCATATTTAGTAAAAGCGGCGGCAAATACGGACATACTGGTGTTGTATTAGGAATAGATACAGTAAATGATAAGATTATTATAGGTGAAGCTGGTTGTGGTGAGGGTTTAAATTGGATTGATGCCCGAGAAAAGAAATTAAGTAACTATTCTAACAATAATTACACATATGTTTATACTGATAATATCTTAAAGGATGGTTTATGAAAATAAGAGATCTAGAAAAAAGACAAAAAATTATATTATTTTTCGCAGTTGTTATATTTATTGTTATTTTTATACTACTGTTTTTCTTTCAACCATCTAATAAATATGGAAGTTTCATTAATATCAAAGGTTACGATAAATACATACCAAACCTACCAACCGACAGAAAAGACTCTTTAAATAACACTCTATATAATATAACAAAGGCAAATCTAAAATCTGACAAGTTGAATATAAATGATGCCAATATCAGGGATGGTTCAGTAAATTACAGTTACGACGAGCAAACTAATATAAATTACGGGTCGTTTATAGTTGACATACAAAGCATAAAGCAATCTTATTTAATGTCATATGAATGGTCCTCAGACTCTTTAAATAATAATTTATCAGGCTATACAGCCACAGCCTCTTGTTTACCATCAGATAAAATTATATATAACAATTTTAATTGTGAAGACAGTAGTAGCTTTGATAATAAAAAAGACCCTATATTAGATTATCTACCCCATTCAACGTTTAATTACACCGTAACCGCCAATATAGATGATAAAAATAAAACCAACCTAAACGTAGATATTATATTATACTCATCAGATACACGAAATAACGAAAGGGATAGCTCAATTAATAAATACAAGGCCGAGGTTGTTGATTGGATAAAGTCAATAAACCTAAACCCAGACGATTATACAATAACCTATACCGTTAATTAATTTCTATATTTTTAATATTTAGATCTATATTATACGGCAATTTAGTTGAAGTTATAACTATCTGATTCTCGGCCGATAATAAACTTTTTTGTCTTTCGTCATCTAATTCACTAAAAACATCGTCTAGTAATATAACTGGTTTTTGACCGGTGATTTGCTCGATTATGTCAACTTCTAAAAACTTTAACGCCAATACGATACTTCGCGCCTCACCGCGTGAGGCGGTCGATAGGGCTGGTAAATTATTAAATTGGAATATCACATCATGTCGATGTGGTCCAGTACTAGTAAAGCCAATAATTTTATCTTTTTCTTGATGTAAATTTAAATCATTTAATAATTTTT
>CAYVRA010000064.1:0-2441 GCA_964452965.1 uncultured Saccharimonas sp. (SeqCode)
TTGCGATCTCAGCCCAGCTAGAGTTATTAGTCATAATAGCCAAAACATAATCTCCTTTTGCGTCATAAACTATCGCTGCATCATTCAAGTATCCGTCAATAAATCCAACTTTATCCGCTACGATATCACCAGATACACCTGTCGGAATTCCTTCACGATAAACATTATTCTTCATTGCATTAATTAAAATATCACGGCTAGATTGTTGAGTTAATATTTGGCCTTTATATAATTTTGTTAAAAATAAAGCCAAATCATTAGCCGTGGTCTTGGCATAACCATCGGGGGCTATAAGCGTCGTATCCAGGCAGCCCATAGCCTTAGCTTCGTCAGTTACTATTTGGTAGCCAACTCTATAAGAGATTACCTCGGCACAATCATTATCCGAAAATACGATCATGTCATTAAAACAAGCTGCCAAATTATTACCGTTTGCGATATCAACATCAGACCAATTCCAACTGCCATCTTCAATCCTAAGTAAAACACTATATGCCGTAAACAATTTATAGGTGCTGGCTGACACAAAAATCTGGTCACCATTATAATTACCGGTGCGATTTTTACCGCTCAGCTCTATTATCGATATACCGAAAGATTTATCATTGCCCTCGTGGCTAGAAATAACCTGACTTAGATCAATAGTCAGATTAACCTTAACGGGAGTGGCTGGTATGATCGAAGTAACCTGAATAATACTTTTTTCCTGAGCGGGTTCATTGGCATCTAAAAGAGAGTCGGGCTTTAACTGTTTAGATGTAATTTCCTCTTTTTTAATATTAGTTGTCTCGTTTAGGCCCGTGCTAAAAGCGGTGGCCATAACAACAGGTAAAAATATAGTCATAATTATAGCAACAGCAATAAGCATTCTGTGGTGAGACTTCAACTCACTATTAATATATACTGCACCTTTTATATGTGACATCTTGAACTATTATACAATAATAGATTAGGTTGTGCTTAAAATGTCAAATTTTTAACTTTATAAGTCCAAGTTTCCATAAAAGCAGAATAAAAACAACCACCGTAAGTCCAAATATATAAGGTATAACCGAAATATCAAGCTTCATAGATAAAACCGATATGATACCCAACGCCAAGCTAATACCATAAATTATGCATGTAGTTTTTTTATGGCTAACACCTCGATCCATTATTCTATGATGTAAGTGCATCTTGTCGGCCTCAAAAGGACTTTTTCCAGCAATTAATCTGCGAACAATTGCAAAAATAGTATCAAAAATCGGAACCGCTAAAACTAAAACTGGTATTAACATTGAAAAAGCAGCGGCAATTTTGACCATACCGAGGATCGAAAGCACTGCCAAGCTATAACCAAGGAAGTTTGACCCGGCATCGCCCATAAATATTTTTTTGCGGGGGCTATCTGAAAAATTGTATGGAAAAAAGGCAAATGCGGCCGCACCTAAAGTGAAAGCTAGTATGGCCGTATCCTGACGACCGCTAAGTAATGCCACTGTAGCCAAAGTCCAGGCAGCAATGCCTGTGACGCCACCCGCCAGTCCGTCTAGGCCATCCAAAAAGTTAATTGCATTAGTTATGCCAATTATCCAAAAAAATGTGAATGGCAGTGACAAAAAGCCAAGATAATATAATCCGTCATTACCAGCACCAAGATTGCCAACAAATTCAATTCGAACACCAGCAGAAATAACAATCAATGCAGCAAGTATTTGACCAAAAAATTTAGTTATTGGCGGTAAATCAAATATATCATCCAATAAACCAACCGCTGTTATAACAGTGCCGCCGATCAAAAAGCCCATTATTTCAGGTGATGCGCTATTAAAGAATAAGACTGCAGTCAAAAAGCCAATAAATATTGCGACGCCGCCACTAGAAGGCACAATATTTTTATGGACATGCCGGTCGCCTGGAGCTGCCAAAGCTCCAACATTATTAGATAATTTTCTAACAATGGGCATCACTAAAAAAGTAACTAATGCAGCTACTAATGGCAGAATTACGGTTTTTGGAGTGAACATACTGTGTTTATTCTAGCATACTAGATATCTACCAGTTAAGTATTGAAAAAAAGGTAGGTAGAATTTATTATTATTTTATTTCATAGCCGCTTTATAAGCATCAATGGTTTGATCTACCCATTTTTTAATAGAAAAATTGTCAACTGAATATTTTTTAGCGCTATTGCCTATTCTTTTTGCAAAACTATCATCAGATAGAACTTTATCTATAGCAGCAGCAATATTTTCCGGCCACAAATCAGTGCTAATAACACCAGTTTCGCCATCATTAATTATTTCTTTTAGATTGCCTACTGGAGTAACAACTACGGGTAGCCCTTGACCCATTGCCTCTACGACTGACAGACCAAATCCCTCGGATAATGAAGATTGTACATATATATCAATAAAATGATTAAGAAAATACTAAAAAAGGTAAAAAAGACCTTCTAGATT
>CAYVRA010000065.1:0-2425 GCA_964452965.1 uncultured Saccharimonas sp. (SeqCode)
ATGGGGTGTTATAAAATAGAGCCTGGCTACAATGGGGATTCGCCAAGTGGTAAGGTGAGAATCGCCACGTAGGCGATTCGCAAGGCCGGAAGCGCGACGGCGCTGAGACGGGCTCGCTAAATTTATCACCAGATAAATATTTGCGAGATGGTTTCTGGCACAGGCTACCAGAATGTAGCAACGCGCAACTTTATAGATTATAATGCATTATGTAATGGGGATTCGCCAAGTGGTAAGGCACTGGTTTCTGGTACCAGCATTCGGGGGTTCGAATCCCTCATCCCCAGCCAGAATCAAATAGGCCAATTATTTAATGCGAGTTCGCGATAAGTTGATTCTATACTAATTTTCTTGAATTCATCTTTGCTTAGCCATTTTGGGGTTCCTTCAAGTTCGTCTTACTGGGATTTAATATCGTCATTATTGTTATAACTGACATAGGCCAAAAATAATTTTCCGAACGAAATAATGAAAAAATCGACATGTTTCGCGTCAAAGCTAGTAGCATTACGTTCCTCAAATAATTCACGTTTCATAGCAAGGATTAGTTTTTGAGAATGATAAACTATTTTAAACCGCTAAAAAACTCCTTGCTATAGAAACTAATTATAAATAACACTTAAAGATCCTAAATCTTTTAATTTGTCTCCGAAGACTGGAAGTCAGTATTTGGAAATATAAAGATCAACAGCTAAAATATCTACATGAATAAAAATCTAGCCACCGACAATAAACAGGCAAATCAAAAATGCCTAAACGAAGTAGTTAGCCGAATACAAGATATCGACGATCCTTCGACTGTTGGTATTATTACTGCTCAAGAAATAATTGACATTGTAATTGAAAATCTTGGACCCGAAATATACAACAAAGCTATTATGAATACTAATAAATTACTACAAAATAGGCTAACAGATCTAGCTTACGAAATTGAAGATTTAAAACAATAAAATTCTTCAAGCATAGAAAAACCGCCTAATTTTTACATTAGGCGGTATTCATACTTATGAGATCTATTCCGGTTTGGTCAATGAAAAACCGCAATCGGTTTTTATGTCGCACCACTGCTGAAGAATATCTCCGGCGACGAGCGCACACTGCTGGTCTTCTTTGCCAGTAGCGCCACTTACGGCGACATACACTCTAAGATATAACTTGGATAGCGAATCGTCCATAATGCCAACCTCGTTGGCAAAAATTTCATACACGACACAACCTTTATCTGATGCGCGACCCCACGTTTCAGCCGATTCTGGCATGTCGTCAGAATATCTGCCGAGATTGTTGCGAAGTGCATAAGCGCAACCTTCGATTTTTTCAGCCGCATAGCCATAACAGGCACATTCCTTATGGCCATCTATAGCTGGCCTTGTGCGTTTTCCACCATCTTTGATTGCAAAACCGAAATCGATTTCGCAACCAATACCGAACCCGCCAAGAAAACTATTAGCATCCTCGCACTTAGGAACGAATAATAACCGAAAAGCCCCGTTATTAAAATCAGGAATTTCAGCCGCCTTGGCCCGAATAGCATCAGAGATCTGATTGACTAACGTCTGGATTGTGTTTTTCTCCATACCCATACCACCTTTAAAATAATATTTCCGGCGGTATTTAATGACCGCAGGACAGACAAGCTTTAAAGAATAAAGCTCATTTATCCCACGATCATATGAATAAATTTCAAATAAGTATGTAAAAGTTCAAGATAATCTATTTTACACTTCCGATAAAAACCGATTATCCACTGAAATATAGATTACTCTACATTACTTATACTTTAACATTCTTAATCACAATAGTCAAACCTGTAACAGATACCAACTTCACTAATTGCCGTTTTATTTTATTTCTTATGTTAATATAAATATGTACATTAAATTAATCAGCATATCCAGAGTGCAGCGAGAGATCTAGCTCTATGACCTGCCGGCAACCAGCCAATTATCAAAAATTGGAGAAGGTGCCCCTTCTAGCCCGTATGGGGAAGATAAATTCTTAAAACTCCTTTATCTTACTTATTCAGGCGAAAAGATATGCGAAAGGAGTTCTTTTTATGTCAAAATTTAAAACAGCCGAAAGTGTTTCACCAAAACACCCAGATAAAATCTGCGACCAAATCTCGGATGCAATTTTAGATGCGCACCTATCTAAGGATATTAATGCGCGAGTCGCAATTGACGTTATTGGCGGTCACGGAAAAGTTTTCGTAACCGGCGAAGTTACATCTAAAGCTATGGGTATCGATATTGAAAAAATAGTTAAGCGACTAGCTGGCGATGTAGAAGTTATTGAAAATATAGCAACCCAAAGCCCAGAAATTGCCAATGGAGTAGATATTGGCGGCGCCGGCGACCAGGGAATAATGGTTGGCTATGCAACTAACGAAACAACCGAATATTTACCACTCGAAGTTGTATTGTCT
>CAYVRA010000066.1:0-2377 GCA_964452965.1 uncultured Saccharimonas sp. (SeqCode)
TGGGTTGGTTGTTATTGGCTCGGAGCGACACGAATCACGCCGAATTGATAATCAATTGCGTGGTCGTGGTGGTCGCCAGGGCGACCCAGGCGAAACTCAATTTTACGTCTCGACCGAAGATGATTTGATGCGAATTTTCCAGGGCGACAGGATTGCAAGTCTGATGGATCGGTTGGGGATTGATGAAGATACGCCAATCCAAAATAAGGCAGTTTCAAAAACTTTGGAATCAGCTCAAAAACGAGTTGAAGGCTTTAACTTTGATACTCGTAAAAATGTCGTTCAATATGACAATGTTATTAATCGCCATCGTCGAGTTGTCTATACGATACGCCGCAAGATTTTAGAGGGTAGTGATATCAAGCCGGAAGTTGAATTATTGGTTCAATCCAAGCTTCGCGAATTGACGGCGTTGCCTGCAAAAAATAACAAACATTTTGATGAGCAATTTAATCAAGTGTTCCCGATTGACGCTGATAAATTAGAAGTTATCGGAAAAGAAAAGAATGATAAAAAACGATTTGAGCTGGCGCTAAAAGCAGCTAATCAGCTTTATGGCGAAAAAGAAAAAGAACTTGGTGAGGAAATTATTCGCAAAGTTGAACGCGAAGTTTACTTGCAGGTTCTGGATACGCTTTGGATGCAACATCTTGAAAATATGCAACATTTGCGCGAGGGTATTCATTGGCGCAGTGTTGGCCAGCGTGATCCGTTAGTTGAATATCGAAGCGAATCGCAAAAATTATTCGATAGTTTACAAGCAACCTTACGTGATGAAGTTATACGCGCAGTAATGAGCGTTCATCGAAATGATGTTATCGCCAAAGAAGATGAAGAATACGAAACCGAACTGACTAAATTAGCCGAAAACGCTGTAGAAAAAGGCGTCAACGAGGTAACTGGCGGCACTGAAAATCGAGATAAAGATTTCAAGGTTAAGAAAGAGCATGCAGATATTAATAAAAAGAAAAATGACGCTCGCAAGAAAAAGAAACTTGAAAGAAAAAACCGTAAAAATAGGCGCAAATAATGAAACATACCGTATCAGAAATTAAACTAAAAAATGGTGCCCGCGGACTACTGATCGATGTGCCTGGCGCAACTACCGTCAGTATGCAATTTCAATTTAGGGCCGGTAATCGATATGCCAAGTCTAAAGATATTGAACAGGTTGCTCATATTATGGAGCATATGGCTTTTGGCGCTAATGCTAGGTTTAAAGACGAGCAAGATTTTGAGTTTGAGTTTACTAAAAATGGTGCTTATCGAAATGCCTATACTAGTGATTTATCAATGTTCTACGAAGCCGATTGTGCTGATTTTGAGTGGGATAGGATCTTAGATTTACAGCAATTGGCCATTTGCCAGCCAAGATTTAATGAGGAAGAATTAGTGGCCGAAAAAGGCAATGTTAGGTCCGAATTAACAAATTATTTAAACGATCATCACCGAATATTATGGCCCAAGATTCAGCAATTAATAGGTGAGGATGTTTTAACCTATCGACAATCTCTATCTACTATTAGTGATATAACCGTAGCCGATATTCGCGAACATCACAAGAGGACTCACACGACTGACAATATGCGGTTTGTGATTGCAGGTAAACTAAGGGGCCGTAAGTCGCAAATTAAAAGGATTATGGAAAGCTTCCAATTACCACGCGGCGAAAGATTTGAAGTTCCTTATGATGTTTTGACAAAGGCCAATCCAAGTATTGTGCGCCGTAAGGATGCCACAAATCTAACTTTTGGTTTGTTTTTGGCAATTCCAGAAGTTTTGCCGGACGAAGAAATAGATGCTATGCATTATTTGAATCATATTTTGACTGGGACTATGCATTCGCGTATTTTTGGTGCGGCGCGAAAGAAAGGCTTGGCATATAATGTTAGTGCCTACGCTGCAACTGGTTTTTATGATAGTGGTTGGGATATTTCGGGCCAAGTTAATCACGAAGCAGCCGGTGATCTGTTTGATATCATTGCTCGCGAAATTGGCGATGTCTTAAATGGCAAAATTAGCGAAAAAGAAGTTGAAGCTGCAAAATCTTTTGCGCTTGGGCGCTACCAAATGGGCGCTCAGACAGTTTCACAGATTAGCGGATTTTATACCGGTAGATATTTTGCCGATGGCTTTATAAAAAATTATGAAAAAGTGCCAGATATGATTAAAAATGTAACAACTGAACGAATGATCGAAACGGCGCGCAAATTTATTAAAAGTGACACTTGGGTGCTAGCGGCGGTTAGCGGCGGTGAGCGTCAAGAGATTATAGATTTAAGTGATAAAATAGCAAAATTATTTAATCAAGAGTAAGCGAGGTTATATGAAAATTGCAATCGCGGGTTATGGTCTAGAAGGTGAATCAAACTATAAT
>CAYVRA010000067.1:0-2353 GCA_964452965.1 uncultured Saccharimonas sp. (SeqCode)
AAGACATCAACAATATCCCCGCGAACCCTGAAAGTACCGCGCGAAAAATCAATATCGTTACGATGATATTGAATATCAGTTAATAAACGAATAAATTTATCTTGTAAACGACGCTCACCTTTTGTAATCGTAATCGACATAGCCGAATAATCTTCGGGCGAGCCGATACCATAAATACAACTGACGCTAGCGACGATAATCGTATCACGCCTGGTTAATAACGCCATCGTAGCCGCATGGCGTAAACGATCAATCTCGTCATTAATCTTGCTGTCTTTTTCAATATAAGTATCACTACTGGCCATATAGGCCTCGGGTTGGTAATAATCATAATAAGAAACAAAATAATGGACTTCGTTATCTGGAAAAAACGACTTAAATTCACTATATAATTGAGCGGCTAAAGTTTTATTATGCGCCAGTATTAATGTCGGTACATTTCGATCGGCAATAATATTAGCCATTGTAAAAGTCTTGCCCGATCCAGTCACACCGAGTAATACTTGCTCTTTTTCGCCCGCATTTAACCCAACTATTAATTGTTTAATAGCTGACGGCTGATCGCCAGTTGGTTTATATCTAGTCTCTAGACGAAATTTTTGGTTCATCTAGATTATTATACTACCAGAACAGGATTTGTTAAGGCTTTATGCTATATCCTACAAGATTGCTTTCACCATCATATATAAATTCTGCCGTATCTAGCTCTTTATTGGCACATTTTATTTTGCCAGTTACAGTCTTGACCGTGCCAAAGTCAGTAGAGTTGCTACTCTTAAGACCAGATATTTGCAAAGCGCAGCTACTATCAAGATCTAGTGTTATTATTTGGGATTCAAAAGTTGATTGATTCTGGACCTCCTTAAGTTCGCTCGAGAATTGCGAATATGCACTCGATATTTTATTGGAAGATATGTCAGATACGAATTGAGATGCCAAAGAGCGTTCCTTGCCAGTTGTTAGAAATATCACCAAAGCAACAACAGCAAAAAAACCTACAAAAATTCCGACACCTATAAGAATCTTCTTTTTTACTGACATCTTTTTGCGTGGCAGAATCTGTTTTATAGGATTAATATTATTTTGTTGGTTGTCCATATCTAGGACTCCTTTTATTTTTTAGATAATATATAATCGTAATTATACAGCCCCCCCCTAGGTAAGCACAAGTTCTATTTAATGTTAAAAATGCAAGACTTAACCCTTAACAAATTAGCTGTTATGAAATTTAGCATAATAACAATTTTATGATATTTAGTCTCTAGACGAAATTTTTGATCCATCTAGATTATTATACTACCGAAATACTACCTAGACACTATATTATCCGGGTTAGTGACTAGAGTTTGGAACACGCTCATTTGATAATCAAACAACGCCTTTACTGATATTGCGTCTATACCAGTTGCATTATCCAAATAACACGCATCTTGTGGATGACTATAGGTGACGAAGAAGTCTGCAAATTGTTTTATAAATAACTCAGATTGAAGACCTCTTTTATTATCGAAAACTCCGTCCTTCCTCCTAAGTGCTCCAATGGACTGGTCGTTATTGCTTGGGGTGCATGTGTTTGCACTTTCCTTATCTAGTTGCATCGTACCAAAACCAACGACCCTAATGCCGTCTGTATCCTTAAGGGTATTAAAATAATCATGATAATATAAACCAACAAGAGATTCTGGTATATTGATAATTTTTATACCTAAATCGGGCATATCTAATTCATTAGTGACTGTAGTCTTAGTGACTGCATCACTACTTGTGTTGTTAGATGTAGTAACGGAGGTGTTGGTTTTTGATTGCATAAAATTCTGCCAAAATATATAGCCTAAAGCGCCTAACAGTGCAACCATTAAAACTATTATTAATATTAAATGTGAGCTTCCTTTTTGAGATTGTTTTTTATTCACGAGATACCCTTTCGTAAAAGTATTGTTAGTTTCTTCATACAACCTACAGACTTAAAAATACATCAACTTTCCTGGACACTAAACCTGGCAATCTTGCTGTCCGTGCCATCGTGCTTAAAACCAGCGTTCTTTTCATCAAGTACTGCGACAACCTTTTCAACCAACCTTGATGGATTTACATCATAAATAATATTTTTTGCGCCAGGCGCTTCAATATTTTGTAGCAAGGTTGGGATAAAATCAGCCAAGCCACCGCTGCCCAGCAAGACACCGACAACCTTATGACTTTCTAGTGACGTAGCAAATTCATGTAGGCTGCCCATCCTACCGCCGACCGTAATTAATGCGTCGCTACTGTGGACCAAGTGAACATTACGCCCAACATAATCCATACTGGTAAAATTAATATAGTCAAATTCAACTGTCGGTAATTTATAAGT
>CAYVRA010000068.1:0-2351 GCA_964452965.1 uncultured Saccharimonas sp. (SeqCode)
AATTTGTTTTTGTTTTCACCTCTGAACTAATTCTTAGTATAGCGCTTTTGTTTATTATTGCAATACAAAAAATCCACAATTTTTGCGGATTTTTTATGCAACCATCATTGCTATTTGTTGTTTTTGTACTTGATTAGTTTTGTGATGATAAAAATCGATGTTAGTATTATGCAAATATCAATTACGCCCCTGATAATACCAATAACTGCTATAAAGGTAGATTGGTAACTGTTTGGGTCAAATAGTGCGCTTGACTCGGAAAGTATTTGCATTGGTATGGTAAAGGCCGTGTAATTAAGTAAATCCCAAAATAAACTTGTGGTTGAAACTACAATTAATATGATAAAAATAATTATTGGAGTTATTGTTTTTTTAAGCTCGTTATTGTTTTCTGCTATTGTCATATTGGCCCTCCATCCTATTGTTTATTATTGTCCTAATTGATTGGATACAATAAATTAGAGAGCGGCTTCGACAGCTGCCCAAGTAGCATCTGGGTTGTCGGCCGGAACAATAATTGTTACTTGTTCGCCAATTGCTATATGGAAATATGTTACGCTAGCTAATAGGATTCGATATTCATGTCCATTTGCTTCGACATAATAAGCGCCATCGTGTTGGACTAAGGTGCCAATAATTTGTTTGCGTTCTGCTGGTTGGATTTGCTTGTAGATAAAACTGCCGTCGTCAGTAATCGTTAATTTCAAGATGTCGCCCTCAACAAGCTTTGATTTGCTGGCGTAATTAGCTGGTACTGGGTATTCTTTGCCGTCAGGTCCGGCCATTTTTTGACCGTCAAACACACCTTCAATAACCTTGCCGCGGGCCTCGTCCATAGTGTTTGATTTTGGTGTGATAACTGATCCATTATCGCCGATTATGCTAATTAATAACTCTTTAGCGGCAGCCAAGTTGGTTTCAGCTTCTTGAATTAGGCTGTGTAATCTTTTTACTTGTTTCTCTGGTAATTCAGACATGGTAACTCGCAATTTCCTTTTGTCTATTTTTGTAGTGATATTACCTTATATATATCAACGAATTGTGATATTGTCAACTACCAACGGTATTTGACTAGCTTTTCCACAAATATTTATGATATAAAGCTAAAAACGTTGTATATTTTATCTAACTAAAATAGCCACCTTTTTATGGGTGGCATTTTAGGTTTTTGCAAAATGGTCGAATTTAGTTGTTGAATTGTTAAAATTAAGCTAATTCTACAGTTGCGCCAGCTTCTTCAAGCATTTTCTTGGCAGCTTCAGCTTCTTCTTTGTTGGCTTTTTCTTTTACAACTGAAGGTGCGTTGTCAACGATAGCTTTTGATTCACCCAAGCCTAGGCCTGTGATCTCTTTGATAGCTTTGATAACAGCAACTTTTTGAGCACCAGCGTCAGCTAGTTTGATTGTGAATTCTGATTTTGCGTCTTCTGCAGGTGCAGCTTCAGCGGCAACGGCAGCAACGGCTGCGGCAGGCGCAGCGGCGCTTACGCCCCATTCGTTTTCTAGATGTTTTACGATTTGGCTTAATTCCAAAGCGCTTAATTTGTTGAGCTCGTCAACGATTTTGCCTTGAGCGGCAGATAGCTTGATTTCTGTGTCAGCCATGATTATTTTCTCCTATTATTTATTAATTAGTGATTACAAAATTAGTATTAAAGTGACTTAGCGCGCTGAGATAATACTTGTGCAAATCCTCGCTGTGCGCCATTGGCGACAGTCAAGAATCCAGAAAGTGGAGCTGCTAGGACGCTGACTAGTTGGCCGCGGAGTTGATCCTTGGTTGGTAGTGAAGCGAGTGCGTTAACAGTTGCGGTATCAAGCGTTTTACCTGAATCGTCAAAGCCAACCGTCAGTTTTAATTCTGGGTGGCTTTTAGCGAATTTAGCTAATACTTGAGATGGAGCAACTTCGTCGGTGCTAGAAAAAGCATAGACTAATTGTCCAGTTAGCAAGCTGGTATCGGCAGCTTTAAATTTATCGTCATTAGCAAGTGCAACTCGTACAAGTCGGTTCTTTGCAACCTTGATTGTGACTTCGTTGCTGCGAGCTAAAGCGCGTAGTTCTTGTAGATTAGCAACGCTAAGGCCTGTGTAGGCTGCGCCTGCGGTTCCTTTAGCGTTTGCAAATAATTCAGCTAATTCTGTAACCAAAGTGTTCTTTTTATCGCGTGATATTGCCATAAAAGTCCTTTCTGTGGTTATTATTCGACCAAGTTGTTAACGATCTAGACAGTTGCAAGGACAAAAGAAAAAGTCTTTGGACCTCGCACCGCCAAAGACTATATCGAAAAATGTATGTTTTACATGATCCTCGGTAGCAAATTAAGTATTTCTACAGCTACTGTCTTTGGT
>CAYVRA010000069.1:0-1683 GCA_964452965.1 uncultured Saccharimonas sp. (SeqCode)
CAAAGTCATTTTTAGTTTTTGCAGATAGATACAGTAATGTAATTATCTGGGCAACGATATAAGATATCATTACAGCGATAATATCAACACCCAACATTATCAATATAACCGACAAGACCAACTTGCTAGAAGCAAATATAATGCCGCTAAATGATACCTCCACTAATTTCTTTTGGCCCTGTAGAATAAACGTTCTGGACATAGAGGGAACATTCAATAACACTAAAATGCCGACCAACACAAAGGGAACAATCGAACTAAACTGCAACCCCGTTCTTAGATATGAACCGCCCACACAAAGCAGGACAAAGAGTACAGTTGTAATAATCATCACAACTCGCTCTAGTTCCAAAATCACAATTTTTGAATTTTGTCTGTCGATTTCATTATTTATAATATTTGTGACCGTATAGCCAAAAGCCGTCAAGATGATACCTAGCTGAGTAAATATCGAAATGGTTGCTTGAACTTCGCCAAAATCCGACACTGATACAAGTCGCCCAATTATCGGATAATAAATGTAGTTTAAAACAGCAATCGCCATAGAACCTATAAAAAATATTAAATTATAGCGAAAGAAATCGTGTTTTTTGATATTACCAATGAGTGTTTTCAACATAATTAAGTTATCTTATATTATACTGGAATAATGATAAAAAAACACGGTGCCAAAAAAGTTAATCATATATTTTTTCAACTCAGCCTCATACAAAAGCTCGTTGCC
Source organism: uncultured Saccharimonas sp. (SeqCode) (assembly GCA_964452965.1). Taxonomy (GTDB): domain Bacteria; phylum Patescibacteriota; class Saccharimonadia; order Saccharimonadales; family Saccharimonadaceae; genus UBA1547. Next base: position 725 of record CAYVRA010000069.1, read on the forward strand.
GCAACAGTCACAATATTACTATTAGCCGTTTTAGCCTCGGCTATTTTTTGTATGATTTTTAGCAATCCATTCGGAGATGATTTTGGGGCAATTCATTTTTACAGACCAGAAGTATGGCTGGCAAATACGTGGGATTCGATCCAGACAACTGGAAGATATGGCCAAACAATTTCTGGCTCTATATTTTATGGTCTATTCGGTAAAAATGTATCTGTATTCTTGCCACTAATAACATTATTTTGGTTTATCGGGCTTATCTATTTATTCATAAAAACCAAGGCAGTCAAATCATTGGGAATCGTCAAAAATCAAAAAATAATTTCAATATTTGCAACAATTTCCATTGTATCGTTGGTATTATTCGCATCCGCCAACAACAACACCGATGTTGGGATATATCCGACATGGCTATCCTACCAATTCTTCTTTTGGCCATCTGGCATTGTAACCTATTTAGTCCCATTGTTAACCCTAACAACTGTTTTTTATATTGTATATGTAAGACCAAATCACCTAAAAGTATATTCAAAATTATCCATTATATTCATATCGACGCTATTTGCTGGGGTATTCAATGAAACAATGCCAGCGACAATAATTGGCATATCTGTCGGTTTATTAATTCTCTCTTTCATTAACCCAATCAAAAAATCTCTAAAGAATCTCCGACCTAGTCTAATAGCCGTCACAGCCTCTTCATTTTTAGCATTTGCGATCCTGTTATTTTCATCAGGCAGCCAAGCCAGGCAGACTGCTACAGGCGCACATGCCCGTGATGTTATCCAACTTGCATCAGGCGTTTTGCGCAATATATACGTTTCAATCAGACAGCTGATGTTTCAGCCGTCAGACATCGCGCTATTCCTGGCAGCCTGTTTAGTATTTGCGATTATTATCAAAATAGCTTGCCAAAAAGAAAAACTTACAGTTATCCATGAGAACCGCAGAGTTATTCTTAT
>CAYVRA010000069.1:1693-2330 GCA_964452965.1 uncultured Saccharimonas sp. (SeqCode)
CCAAAAAGAAAAACTTACAAAAATTGCACAAACCGGGATCATTAGCGGATTAATTTTTGCAATTGCTTTAGTTGGCTCATTGGGTTGTTCATATTTGCTAGTGAACGTTGGCTATGGCGAGCATGCAGGCATAATCACCAGGACATTGCTCATACCTCAATTACTTTATGTGCTTTCAATGTTATTAATTTTAACCTCTGCTATATTATTTTTGACGACAAAATTCGACAAAAAATCGACAAATATTATTACTGTGTGCATCCTAATTACATTCTGCGTCGGTTTACCAAAGAATATTGAAAAGCTTGGCAACCAAATAGAGTCTTCGCGAGCATACTATACATCTTGGAACGAACAAGAACAGTCAATCGCTAATCAAATCAAAACAAACCCTAAATCAACAATATATTTACCAAACTCAGCTTCAGGCATTGGCACCGCCCAAAACCTCAGCTGCAAAACTGGTTGGCTATATCTACAATTACAAGATTATTTCGGTGCAGAAAAAATATGTGCCTTATCTGAGAAACCTACAAATTAGCTATTTATTGCTTCATCTACTGCCCTGGCAGTAGACTCCCAGCTAAAATCATTTTCCACATGGGTCTTTAATTTTGATGCCATTTTGTTTCGCAAG
>CAYVRA010000070.1:0-2283 GCA_964452965.1 uncultured Saccharimonas sp. (SeqCode)
GAGCATCTGTCTTCGGAACAGAGGGTCGGCGGTTCGAATCCGTCCGGGTGTACCAAAATAATACGATTAGCGAAAGCTAGTCATATTTTTTTGTTTCATAATCTGATAATATAGCTAGTATGTCTATTTTAAACGCGATAATCATGGGTTTGGTGCAGGGTATAACTGAATTTTTACCAATTAGTAGTTCGGGTCATTTGGTTATCTTTAGTAAAATTTTAGATCTTGGCAATGTTTTTATTTTTGATGTTCTACTTAATTTTGGATCATTGCTAGCGCTGATTATTTATTATCGCAAGCGAATTTGGTCAATTATTGTCAGGATTTTTAGCGGCAAAGAATGGTTGCTAGCTGTCAAGGTTGTGGCTGCTACTGTTCCAGCGGTTTTGATTGGCCTAGTCTTTAACGACCAGATCGAAAAATTAAACAGTATGATTTGGGTTGTGATTTCGACATTAATGATAGTTGGTATTTTGATGATTATTGCTGGCAATGCTAAAAAAGGTGCTGATGATCGAGAGATTGAAAAATCGGTCGGTTGGAGGTTGGCTATTAAGACCGGATTAGCTCAGGCTTTAGCTTTAATCCCTGGCGTGTCTAGGTCTGGAATTACGATTTTAACTGGACTGCGTAATAATCTAAGCGCTGCCAGAGCGGCTGAGTTTAGCTTTTTATTGGCCATTCCGATAATTGCCGGTGCTAGCTTTAAGATGCTAGTTTCTAAAGAGGGGATCGATTTTATAAAAAATAATATGGCAGCTTTTGCGGTTGGTAATATTGTTTCGTTTGCGTCGGGGATTTTAGCGATCAGTTTTTTGATTAATCTAATTTCAAAGCGCGGCCTTAAAGACTTCGGTTGGTATAGGGTTGGGTTGGCATCGCTGCTGATTGTCTTGTATTTTGTCGGTGTGTTTTAGGTTTTAGTTACCGGAACTGATTTGCAGTTATTAAAGGTTTATACTTATGTGATCTTCGTCTGAAATTTCTTTAACATTGTTTGGCGTGGTTTTTTTATAATCATTCAAAATTTTCTCTTGCGAAACTTTTTCATAATGAGGAAAAACTTCAAAATCGACAATACCTAATCCGGTTAGATCATTGAGCCCGATTATATTTTCGTCATTATCTGGTGGCAAATCACATATCTTTATATTTGGGGTTAATACCAACGCTCCAGCGCTGAAGCCGGCAAGCACAAACTCTGGTTTCTTTATAAATTCCATGATAGTTTTATCTAGGCCGAAATTTCGTAGGTTATGTAAAAGATTGAATGTATTGCCGCCAGTAATAATTAAGATATTTGAATCGAGCAACTTCTTCTGTTCATTAATGTTGTTTGTCGTATTATCAATTACATTGAATTTAGCACCATATTTTTGTGCGTAATTTTCCCATTGTTTTATGTATTCTTTGCCGTACTTAATACCATTACTTGGCATATATGCAATAACCTTATTTGATATTTCTTTTGGAAATATTTGACCCAAAATAATTTCTAGGTTGTTTTCAGTAAGCGTTGAGAATAAAGTTATCCTTTTCATATAATAATTGTAGCAAAAAAAGACAGGTGAAACTATCTGCTAGAGCATCCTTCAATTTCTCATAAAAATATGTAAATACGTTTTTATTTCGCTGTGTTGCGCGACCCCATGACTATTATATTTTGCTTTGCAAAATCTAAGTCGCTGAGTTAAGTACCTCCTGGCACCAAGCACAAAAATTGCCCGACCAAAAAGGTCGGGCGATTTTTGTGGTGGGTCAGGTGGCACTTGAACGCACGACATTCTGCTTAAGAGGCAGACGCTCTAACCAGCTGAGCTACTGACCCATTCAACAACCATTGATTGTACACTATTACCCCTGTTGGCACAATATATAATAAAACAAACTATACAATAAAAGATTGATTTGTAATCACCGTTCTTAAGACGTCAATACGTAAAACTTAGTATATGATGAATATAATATAGTCTATAAAGATTAGATTATTGACTTTTAATGGTTACTAAGCCTGAACCGCTTCTATTTCCGGCTGTATTGGATTGATTATTGCCACCATTAAACGAACCACCGCCTCCACCATTTCCAGAAGAAGCAGGAGAAGAAGACCAATCACCAGCACCACCGCCAGAGTAACCTCCGCCACCGCCTCCACCAGCACCTGCGCCACCGCCTCCGCCAAAACCACCATCAATAGTCGGAAGAAGTTCTTTGGGATCGTTGTCCCTATATCCACGTCCGCCATTGCCGCCATTTTTGAACGATTTTCCACCTTGACCCTTG
>CAYVRA010000071.1:0-2213 GCA_964452965.1 uncultured Saccharimonas sp. (SeqCode)
CTTTTTATACTGATCATACTTTAAAACCAAATTTAACTTAATTACCTCTGGGTCATCTTCCGCCCGACGAGTTGAATCTGCAATCCTCTTTATGTCCTCTTGCGTATAGGAATTTTCAGTTTCTCTTTCCCGAATATCCTCTATCACCTTTGGACCTTTTTGCCTTTCAGCAGCTTCCATGGTGCTTTCTACGGTTTCTTTGCCTATTTCTTGCGCTATATCATCATTAAAGCCCTTTTTCGTCTCTGGACTAGGGTTATTATTTGCACTGACAGTTGGTTCTTTTTCCATTCTTATTTTTCTCCCAGTTTGCCTATATTATATAGTACTCATTAAGATGTATTTTACAGTCGAAATTATCTAAAAGCAATAGCGCAATGATGCTAGCTATTACTTCTTTCGCTCGCGGTAGCTACCGTCCTCAGTACTAACACTAATCACATCGCCAGTTTTAATAAATGCAGGAACTTTAACAACCAAACCAGTCTCAAGTGTCGCATCTTTTAATACGCTGCTGGTAGTGTCACCTTTTGTAATACTCTCAGCATAGGTAACTGTCAAATATACATTTTTGGGCAGTTCAATATTTGTAACGTTACTGTTAAATGACTGTAGAGTTAAATTTTCACCCTCTTTCAAGAAACCGGCTGATTCTTCAATAACATCCGCAGGTAATTCAAATTGTTCAAAAGTTTCAGGATCCATGAAATGATAACTACTGCCATCATTATAAAGATATTGCACTGCCTGATTAACAACTTCGGCTGACTCAATTTTTTCTTGACCCTTGAAAGTCTTTGGGATAACGCTGCCATCAATTAGGTTTTTAACCTTAACATTAACAATACTACCGCCACGACCGACAACTTTTTGGTTATACTCAATAACCCTGAACGGCTTGCCGTCCAGTTCAATAACAACGCCCTTTTTTAGCTCCGTTGGTGAATATGCCATTATTAATTATCCTTGAATTTGGAATGGTAGCATTGCCAAGTGACGAGCGCGTTTAATAGCGACTGATATTTGGCGTTGTTGTTTAGCGCTAAGACCAGTCTTGCCAACTGATTTGATTCGTCCATAAATGTCGATAAATCGCTGCAAAGTCTTTACATCTTTATAGTCAAAATAAACTGGTGTATCTTTTTTAAATCGTTTCATTGTCATAAATTTCTCCATTAATCCTTAAAAAGGAATCTCACTTAAATCAATAGGTTTGTCGTCGATGTCTTCAATAACAACATCTTCGCTTTTTTTGCTGGCACTTTTTGGGGCGCTAGTTTGGCGACTACCATCACTTGGACCATCCAAAAAAGTAACGTCGGTTGCAGTAACTTCAATTTTAGTTCGTTTTTTGCCAGTTTCTTTATCATCCCAGCTATCCTGTCGTAAACGACCTTGGACTAAAACTTTTCGGCCCTTACCTAGATATTGCATAACTAAATCACCTAGCTTTTCCCAAGCTGTAACTTCAAAAAAGTCAGCTGTGTCATCTTGGCCGCCGCGATCAACTGCAATACTGAAATTAACAATATTCTTACCACTAGTTGTTGTTCGTAATTCTGGATCACGAGTTAAGCGACCTAATAATATTACTTGGTTGATGCTTTTTGCCATTGTTTTTACTCCTCTTCGCTTGCATCAGTTTTTGATGCGTTTTCTTTTGCTTCCAACAAAGCCTTGCGGCCCTTTAAATCAGCCCCGACAAGCAAATAACGCAATACTTCGTCTGAAATATTTAGTATATTGCTAATTTTCAAAGGCGCATCAGATGGTAGATTGACATCAAAATAAACATAGACACCGAAGTCTTCGTTTTTGATCTTGTAAGCCAATCTCTTTTTGCCCCTAATATCTTCTTTGATAATATTTCCGCCGTTAGTTGTGATAAGATTGCGCACTTTTGTAAGTGGTTTTTCAATATCGACTTCTAGGTCGGGATGAATTAGAACTGTTAGTTCGTATTCTTTCATTTAGATTTCCTCCTTTGGAATCCTTATGGATGTTTGCACTGTATGCAAACTGAGTTAATAACGTTACGAATTATAGCATAAATTAAAGATAAGGTCTAGAGATTGTCGTCAGATTGCGTTTCGCTATCGTCACCTAGTTCATCAAGACTACTGATTAAAACTTCACGTGGCCTAGCGCCATCAGCGGGGCCAACAATTCCCTGCTCTTCCATGGTGTCAATTAATCTGGCAGCCCTAGAATAG
>CAYVRA010000072.1:0-2089 GCA_964452965.1 uncultured Saccharimonas sp. (SeqCode)
CTAATACTTTTGGAGTCAGATTAGGCAATAATCGACCCAAGACCTCAGCCGAAATGACATCATCCATATTTTTAAAGTTTTTCGAAATGGCCAAATGTTTCAATTCGCCTTCATACCAATCAATCATCATAGCAGGCCAAGCAGCCAAACCAAGCACCAACCATCCAATTGTTATTTTTATAAAGATCAAGCCAAAACCAGACAATATCAACAAAACGATAAGAATAACAAGGATAACTCGCCGGATATTATTAAACTTAGCACTAATCCGCGATTTACTACTACGCAAACTTTGATAGTTTATTCTTAAATCACTCATAATACATTCCAATCTAAGGCCATTAAAATCGCCCCTAAGATAGGCAAAATAGGCATAAATAGCCAAAATATAATAGTCAAAAACTCAAATATAGATTGAAATAAGATAACCGTCGCACCAAATATAATCATAAATAATCTTACAACCGAACCAATAACACGCGACAATAACCTATCGAAAAAAGCCGTGATCTTTTCAGACAAAGAAGCGCCCGAAGCGTCAGCTGAAATCTGACGAAATGGATTAAATAGAGTCCTAATTAATAAACTAATTGAAAATAAGTCAGCCGATCTTACAAGGCGATTTTGAGCAATTTTGATACGCCCCAAAAACCCGTCCTTATACCACCACGACAATATACCCACCAAAAACATACCTTTATTATAACTGGTTACGCTATAATAGACCATATGCCAAAGGCTCTTGTTACTATCTTAGGTAAGACAATAAAACACATAGCCAGATTAAGAGGCGGCGGCTCAGCCTTGCCAGGACTAGTGGTTGAAAGAATCGATCCAGATTTTGTTGATCACTGCTTAAAATCGTTGCCACTTGGCGTGGTTATTGTTAGTGGCACTAACGGTAAGACAACTACGACTAAAATAATCGTTGAGCTACTACAAGGACAGGGATTAAAAGTTTTTACCAATAGGACCGGTAGTAATTTTAGCCGCGGAATTGCTGCGGCATTGTTAGGAGAAATCAACATAAAAGGCGAACTTAACGCCGACATCGCAGTATTAGAATTAGACGAGGCCCATGCTATCAGCTTTGTCGATAAAATACCGCCAGAATATAGCTTGATACTAAACGTTATGCGCGATCAGCTAGACAGATTTGGTGAAATAGATTATACCGCCAAACTTTTGCGACATGTCGCCAACAAAACCACAAAAGCAGTTGTTTTAAATCGAGATGATAACAAAATAGTACAAATCGCCAGGTCTTTGGATAATAAAGAAATAGCCTTTTTTGGTATTGATCAAAAACTATTAGATTTATTCCCTAGTGACGAAAACCTACATTGCTTGTCAAAACAAAAAACTAACCCAATCAAGGCCGATGTTATATTAACAAAAGTCGAGCCCACAAACGCTTCGTTTTTAATAAAAAATAAAAAAGTCGAAACTGGACTAAGACTTACTGGCGCATACAACGCGTTTAATGCAGCGGCCGCACTTACCACGGTGATGACAATTCTAGGCAATAAAATAAATCAATCAAAATTAATAAAAGACTTGTCAAAAATTGAACCAGCTTTTGGTCGAGGCGAAAAAATAACCCTAAAAGGCCAACCAATAGATTTAGTACTTGTTAAAAATCCATCTGGTTTCAGATTAGGCTTAAAATCATTCAGCCCATATAAATATGCCACAATGATCGCTATAAATGATGAGTATGCCGATGGACGAGATATGTCATGGTTATGGGATATTGATTTTAAAAGTCTTCGTGACGCCGGCGTGGCGCAAGTTTCAGGCATCAGGGCTTATGATATGGCCTTACGCCTAGATTACGATGAGGTAAAATTTAAAAACGTCGAGACAGACCTGAAAAAAGCCCTAAAAAATTTTATTTTCAAAAATCCAAAAAGCCGTAAAAGAATTTATTGCACATACACGGCTATGATAGCCATACGAAGAGAATTGTCAAAAATAACCAACACAAAGGCAATAAGATGAAAAATAAAAACATTAAAATTCTACACCTATATGCCAATGATATGAATATTTATGGCGACTATGGAAACATATTAGTCTTACAAAAACG
>CAYVRA010000073.1:0-2089 GCA_964452965.1 uncultured Saccharimonas sp. (SeqCode)
ACAATTACGCAATGCGTGTTGTCAGGCAGCATTCCCGCCTGATTTGCTGCTTGGACAGCAGTCCGTGCGGCACTTTTCAGGGCAACATTTTTAATCGCCCTGACCTGAACCCTTGCTGGAGTTTGAAAAACGCATGCAGTGAAAGGTTTGGCGGTGGGGGTTAAGTGGTTTTTAAGTGGTTTTTTTGTGCGTAGGCGTATTTTGCAGCAAATGATCCGTCAAAGGCCACTTACCCATCGATAAAAGCTCCAACTCAATCTCGTTTTTATCGGCATTATCAAAAAGATCAACTAAATATTGTTCAATACCACCAAAATAGCGCCCGCCACTGTAAAATATTGCAATTTTTTTAACATTATTTTCTTTCATAAACTAATAGACCCAACACCATTTTTTATCTTCCATTTTATGACCCGGTAAATAAACAACGGAACCGCACTCCATAATCGTCCAAATCGATTTTTTTTACTAGTATTTAAGAATGTGCGCCACAACCACTCCAGGCCAATCCGATTAATAAATCTTGGCGCTTTTTGAGATGGGTTGGCAATTCTGTCCAGAGTCCCGCCCTCGCCAATAGCGATATTTATACGTTTCAATTTACTAATATTATCATTTATCCAAAATTCTTGTTTTGGCGAGCCTAATGCAACAATCAATATCTTGGCATCAGTTTTATTTATCTCTGCAACTGGATCTATTTTGTTATCTTTTTGAAAATCATAGCCATTCATAAAACCAGATATTTTTAAATTAGGAAAATCTTTTTTAATATTTTTTACTGCCAGATTAATAATATTTTCGGATGCGCCAAAAATAAAAACTCCAGCCTTATTCTTTTCAGCTACGCTCATCACAATGTCAAAAGCTTCTACTCCAGGTATAGCCTCTTTTATAGGATATTTTATAAAACTAGGTTTAAACACAATTGCCAAACCACTATAAATAACTTGCCAAAAAGCTTGAATCGACCTAAAGATTTTATTTTTAGTAATAGAGATAGTCAAATATCGCGCCGCCCACATAACCCCGCGCCCATCAATAATATTCAGATCTGAAGAATTTAACACTTTTGCAAAATCATGATCCTCCAAAGATCTTTTCAAAAACTCTGTATTTACCTTGCTGATCTTGTATTTTTTATCACTTTTTATTGCATCTTTAATATATTCAGCAAACGAGTCACCAGAAATATCCACAAGTTTTATGCCTAAAATTTTCATATATCTTCCCTCTATTATATAGTAAGGTGTATGAAAATACTCGTTACTGGAGGCACAGGCTATATTGGCTCACACACAATTATTGAATTATTAAATAATAATCATGAAGTCGTAGCAGTTGACAATCTATCAAACAGCAACAAAGAAGTACTAAAGCGTGTTGAAAAAATTACAAATAAAAAAGTTTTATTTTATAAAATTGATTTATGCAATAACCATGCTCTTGAAAAAGTTTTCACTGATAATAAATTCGATGCTGCAATCCATTTTGCAGGCCTAAAGGCGGTCGGCGAATCTGTTGCTAATCCAATAAAATATTATGAAAATAATATTGTATCAACCTTATCATTAATAAAAATGATGCAAAAATATGATGTTAAAAAGCTTGTATTTAGTTCGTCTGCCACCGTTTACGGCACGCCTTCAAAATTGCCATTATCCGAATCTAGCCTGGTCGGAGTCGGCATAACTAACCCTTACGGATGGACGAAATTTATGATCGAACAAATATTAAAGGACTTAAGTAATTCTGATAAATATTTCGAAATAACCATCCTTAGATATTTCAATCCAGTTGGCGCCCATCACAGTGGACTAATTGGCGAAGATCCAAACGGGATACCAAACAACCTGCTGCCTTATGTCTCCCAAGTTGCGGTTGGCAAATTGCAAAAAGTTAATGTCTGCGGGAATGATTACAAAACACCAGACGGCACCGGCGTACGCGACTACATTCATGTTGTCGACTTAGCAAAGGGCCATGTTGCCGCAATAAATCACATCAAGCCGGGTGTTAATATATACAACCTCGGGACAGGCAATGGGATATCTGTATTAGAGCTAATTGACGCATTCAGTAAGGCCTG
>CAYVRA010000074.1:0-2076 GCA_964452965.1 uncultured Saccharimonas sp. (SeqCode)
AGATTTTGTTTACAGTTAATGATACTGGTATCGGCGTGCCAAAGGCCGAGCGTGACCAGTTATTTACGAAATTCTATCGTGCCAGCAACGCCAAAAAAACCCGACCAGACGGTACGGGTGTTGGATTGTTCCTTGCCAAAAAAGTTGTTGATGGTCATGACGGAGATGTAGTATTTGATTCTGTTGAAGGTAAGGGCAGTACGTTCGGATTTAAGTTGCCAATCAAGCCGCTAGTTGCCGCTGGCGATGCGAACGATTTGAAGAACTAGGATAATTACGGCGATTGCGATGCCGGATGTGATTAAGATTGGTTTTATTAGCTTCTTTTTCTCAAACCAAAATTGACCGATTTTAGACCGTTGAACGGCTTCGATTCGAGTGATTATTGGTTTAGTGACGGCTGCATCTGCGCCTGCGTAAACTTTGTTGCGTTTTTTCTTGTTCTTGCTCATAAATATATTTTAGCAGATATGTAGTTGCGGGGTATGAATTTGACAAAAAAGTTATTGAATTTTGCTAAATAAAATATCGATAAGCTAGCGCTTGAGATGCTAGCGAATTTATCTTATTATTATGTAAACGCGTAAATCTTTTATGCACGTTTTGTCCTTTTTGAATTCGGAGAGGAGTTGGTTTAGTTGTTGGAAGATAACAATAAGCTTTACGGGCTAGGATTAATCTTAGAAGAAAAATCGCAAAAGGTCGGTTGTTTGCAAGAAGCGTTTAGTCTACAAAAAGAAAAATTAAGGCAAGTTGAGACTGATAACGCTAAACTGATAGGTAAGTTAGCTAAACGCATGGAGCGAAAGCTAAACGAGGCAAAGGGTTATGCCAGAAGATCTAAAGCGGCAAGTAGCCGCATCAGCGCAAGACGATATTTAGGTCATGAGATTGCCTGCTATGATGAGGTTTTTTTGTTAAAGCAAAATCTAGACGATCTTATACGCAAAGTTAGACCTTTTAAATCTCGTTATGCCGCTGCTTTAACTAGCCTTTTGTTGGCCGAAAGGGAGCTTGAGAGCGCCAAGAATGATTTGGTAGTTTGCCAAGAAGAGTTTCTTGAAGCCAAGGAGCGCATCAATAAAAGCGTCAATCAAGAAGACGATAATCATGATTATCAACGATTAATCTTAGCTGTCGTTCGTCGTGTTATCGAAGACTTGACGACTATTTACCGTCGCTGGCGGTTGAAATATTAATAACCCGGCGATGAGATGAAAAAACTAAAAAGCCCCACTGGCTAAGGTGGGGCTATTCTTTTTATTGATCTTTTCTATTGTTTATTTAAGGTTTTTCGGCGGCTAGCTAGATAGTAGCCTAATGCGGTAATAATTGCGCCGAGGCCTAGGAAGCTAGTTATGTCTTCGACCGGGCCAGTTACTGGTAATTTACTGGTTGGCGTTACGGTTTGGTAAATGACGGTTGGAGCGGGCGCTACTGGCGTTGGTGCTGGTGTTGAGCACTGTCTAGCTACGGTTACGTCTGCTGTGTCTTGTGCGGAAGTCCCATTTATTTTTATTTGAGCCGTACTGGTAATTGTGTTTGATCCACAGTTTGGTAAGTCGTCATTAGTTGCGACTTTGGCACTATATCTGACATAAACGGTAGTATTTGGTGCATAGCTACCAATATTAACGCCATTCGATGAATTAATACCTTCGCCAATTGGCACGTTACTTTGGTTATAGGTGCTAGTTACGGTTGTTGAATTTGGAACGTAAGTCAGGCCATTAGCAAGTAAATCACTGACAATAATATTATTTTGTTGAGTATAACTGTTATTAGTATAAGTGACCTGGAAATTTACAACGTCTCCTGGGTTGACGGGTTGGCTATCCGTCCAAGAATTTAGGTTTGAATTATTATTAACCTGTTTATTAATAGTGAAGTCGTTTGATTGCTGTTGGTCGGCCCGAACGATAAATGTTACATAGCCGGCGCCATAGTTGTAGCTATTGTGGGATATATTTGCGCTAGGGATTATTCCGTTTAATGAGTCGTGTCCGATTGGCGCGCCAGACGTTACTATATTATCTGAAAGTGTGTGGCCATTAGTTGAACCTCGGTTGTAGATTG
>CAYVRA010000075.1:0-1816 GCA_964452965.1 uncultured Saccharimonas sp. (SeqCode)
TGGTACACCCGGACGGATTCGAACCGCCGACCCTCTGTTCCGAAGACAGATGCTCTAATCCACTGAGCTACGGGTGCATATTCATGCGACAGTAAGTTCTAACCCGATGGCAATTAGAACAAACAACTTCACATTTTTTTATTTCTTTTTTTAATAATCCTATCCTACCAGTAGATGATAGGAAATTAACATTAAAACTCTTATCATCAAGATGATCAAAGTCCATTACATAGTAAGGGTATTTTAGCTTACAGTCAACACATGGAGTAACTTCTTTTATGTTTTTTATGTAATCTCTAATAGATTTTCTATATTTCTTATTCCTATCAAGATAAGATTTTCTATTAGCCTCATAATGTCGCTTACTTGCGGCATGTTGATCCTCTATATTTTTATAAGCCACATTAGTATTATAGCATAAAAATAAGTTCGAATCTTTTAGGTATTATATAACCAAAAGTCGATTTATAAACACCGTCCTTATAAAGTTTAGCTTAAGCAGATTTGGGGATTTGGGATATAATGATTACATATGGAAATCCACACAAACATTCCGATTAAAAACTTCACGACTATGCAACTAGGTGGTAGAGCGAGATTTATGACTGATATATTTAAAACCGAGGATATCGCAAAGATCTGCCAAAACGCAAAAACTCAGAACTTACCTATTTTTATAATGGGCGGCGGCAGTAACTTAATCGCTCGTGACGAAGGTTATAATGGAATAATTTTACGAATTAAAATACCAGGTTTTGAAAAGATAGCCGACGACATAAATTCAACTACTATTAAAATTGGCGCTGGCGAAGATTGGGACTCGGTTGTAAAACGAACCGTTGATATGAGCCTTAGTGGTATCGAAGCTATGTCTGCAATACCGGGCACTACTGGCGCCGCACCGGTTCAGAATATTGGAGCCTATGGCCAAGAAATTGCCGACACTTTAATATCGCTTGAAGCCTACGATACTGAAAATGAAAAATTCGCAAACCTGACCCACGAAGATTGTAATTTTAGTTATCGCAAAAGTATATTCAACAGTCTAGACAAGGGCCGCTATATTATAACCTCGATTACATTAAAGTTATCTAAAAACCAACCTACCCCACCCTTTTATGATTCTTTACAAAAATATCTGGACGAAAATAATATCAAAATATACACTCAGCAAACCATTCGTGATGCAGTTATAAAAATCCGTGCATCAAAGCTACCTGATCCTAAAATTATGGCAAATAGCGGGTCATTTTTCAAAAATGCCATTGCCGAAAAATGGCAACTAGATGAAATCAGGACTAAATATCCAAACATACCAACATACGATATGGGCGCTGGTAAATTCAAAATTCCAACCGGTTGGCTAATCGAACAGGCTGGGTTTAAAGGACAAATAATCAACGGTATCCGAGTATATGATAAGAATGCGCTTGTTCTAATTAACGAATCGGCAACTTCGTACAATGACCTGGAAACAGCCAAAAAACAAATAATTCGCAAAGTACGCGATATATTCCGTGTCGAGATTGAACAAGAGCCAACCGAGATTCAATAACTTGCGATTTAACCCTAAAAACCTTATGCTAATAATATGGTTAAACGCGGCTTCACTATCGTTGAGTTGATAATCGTCATCACAATTATGGGGATATTATTAATCCTTGGAGTTGTTAATCTGAATGGATCACAGGCTAACGCTCGTGATGCCGAACGAAAAAGTGATATTGAGACAATTGCGACCGCGCTAGAATCGGTTTATGATTCTGGGTATTATACTATTTCCAATGATTTAAAAATCGGCCAATACCCATCAACT
>CAYVRA010000076.1:0-1771 GCA_964452965.1 uncultured Saccharimonas sp. (SeqCode)
AAGTCCCATTAAATACTCGCCAGTCCGCTTATAAAGGCTAACGTTTAATTTACTTACGGTGTCATCCGGCAAATATTTAATATTAAGCCCTATCTTATCGCCAGACGATAAATTATTTTTTTCCTTATTAAAGCAATTAATTATCGCCGATAAACCAACACTTGATTTTTGGATTGAAGAATTATGGATCAGCGCATCTTTTTCTATCTCGGCTTGATTGAGTTTGGTATATTTATCAGCAACCTCAATTGGACCACCTATATCTAAGATATGACCCTCATGTATTAACATTGCTCGAGTACAAAATCTTCTGACAATTTCCATATTATGCGTTACCAGGATTACAGTTTGCCCATCGGCTTTATATTTTTCAAAAACACCCAAACATTTACGCTGAAATGCCTCGTCGCCTACCGCTAATACTTCATCAAATATCAAAATATCATTTTTTGCCTTAATTGCAATAGAAAATGCCAAGCGCACTTGCATTCCACTGGAATAATTCTTTAGTTTCTGATCCATAAATGGTCCTATTTCAGCAAAATCAACAATCTCATTATACATAGCAGCCATTTGCTTGCGGGTAAAGCCCAATAGGGCACCATTCAAGTAAACATTATCACGACCTGATAATTCCGGGTTAAAGCCAACACCCAGCTCGATAAATGGCGTCAAGCCACCATGCACGTATATATTGCCGGCTGTTGGCTCGTACACGCCAGCAATAAGCTTTAACAAAGTACTCTTGCCACTACCATTGCGACCCACTATGCCAAGAAAATCGCCTTTGTTAATTTGGAAGCTTATGCCATCTAATACCTTCTGGGTGACTTTCTTATTCTTTTTTACAATATTCACTACCGTTTGTTTGAACGTCGAATTTTTATTTTGCGGCAATATAAAATCCTTATGAATATCAATTATATCTATAGCAACTTCTTTAATGTCCATTATATATCCTCCGCAAAATATTTAGAGTGTCGCTTAAAATATAACCCACCGATAAGCGCAATCACAATAATAATTACAAATGGAGTAAATACAACGAAAGAATGGACAGTTGACCAGATCGTAATACTAGTGTCTGTCACTAAAACATAACGAGCATCCTGTATAATTTGTGCCATTGGACTTAAAAAAAACCATTTATGTAAATTGACAGGAACGCCAACTAAAGGATATATAATTGGCGTTGCGTAAAAACCAGCTTGCAAGAAGACTTCCCAAATATATGTAATATCTCGAAATTTTACGAACAAAGCTGATAACAAAAAAGAGACGCCTAGGGCTAAGGTGAATAATTCAATAATAATTGGTATCATTAACAACCAACTAATAGTCGGAGTGACCCCGTTCAATAATGCAAATATTAATACAACGATTAAGCTTAATCCTAGATTGATTAATGCAGATAGAGCGCTAGCAATAACCACTAAATACCTAGGTATATTAATCTTTCGTATTAAGTCACCCCTAGCAACCATCGATCCAGCACCCATCGTAGTGGCCTCATTAAAAAAATTCCAAAGAACAACGCCTGTTAATAAATAAACCGAATAATGGTCAATCCCCTTGCCAAGAGGGATTATGTAAGTAAAAACTATATACAATATTGCAAACAAAAATAAAGGCTTTAATAGAGACCACATATAACCTAAAGCCGACCCCTGATAGCGCACCTTAAAATCTGATCTAACTAGCTCGCTCAAAATTGCACGATTACGAACACTAAAATATCTCATCTTTATATATTATACCAGCTCGCTAATTG
>CAYVRA010000077.1:0-1739 GCA_964452965.1 uncultured Saccharimonas sp. (SeqCode)
AATACTCGCATTAATGTAACATCCATATCAAAATAATCTGCCAATCCAGCACAAACTCCAGCTATTTTTCCGTCTTTAGGAATTCTGTACAAGGTTTTTTTCTTTGCCATAATTAGTCCCCTATTTTATTGTTATATTAATTACAATAATACTATAAATTTAAGAAATAAATAAGTATAAGTTTTTTAATAATATATAATTAATAAATAAAACTAATTTAGGATAATTTAATGTCTTTAAAAATAGCATCTTGGAATATTGAAGGAAGGTTAACAAATAATGACGTATCTGCACGCAGCACGCCAGACAAAATAATTGCCGAAATTAAAAGCCTAGATGCTGATATATTAATATTGCTTGAGGCACATAATAATTTAAATCTCAATAATTTAGAAGCTCGAGATAAGCTAGAAGCTATGGGATATAAATTACACAGTGTCGCTTATAATAATAAAATGCCAAGCCGCCCAGACGATTTCTATAAAAACTTGTCCCTAATGATACTAAGTAAAATACCGATAGAAAAACCCGAGACAATACGACTAGCTGATTATCGCAATGCGATCATGGCAACAATCAAAGACCCAGATACAAACAAAAAGATTCGTATCATCGGGCTGCATTTAGATGATAGAAGTGAGAAAACTAGAGTTAACCAAATTATAGATTTATCAACCATAATTAACTCGTCAGAAGTTTCGACAATTGCGATGGGAGACTTAAACGCCATGCACGGTGATGATTTTTGGCCAGCACGAATCCTGCAAAACAAATTAGTAAAGTTTATGGCGCGCTTTATATTTAAGAGTCTTTCTTTGCGAACTACCGAAATGGCCCGTGGCGAAGCATTAAGCCTATTACAGTCCAATACTAATTTAATCGATGCCGATCCAAGACATCAACCAACAACTACACCAAAAGTGCGTAAATATGAATTTTTACCAAGCATCAGACTGATCCAAATCGACCACATTTTTGCATCACCAAATATAAAAATTAATAACTTCCAGATATCAAAAGATGGCGGCGCAGACCATCGCGCAATCTCGGCAAATATTAACCTATAATAAGCTTGAGCTTGCATTTTAAAACTATTAAACAGACTATATAACCATGTCCGAACGCCAGCATGAAATGCCAAACCCAATCTACATTCCAAATGTAATCGATATCGAAGTGACTGGAAAATGTGAATTTAAATGTAAAGATTGTTGGGGTTCGAAACCTGAAAATTACGAAAAAGAATTAACTGCCCGACAATGGGCCAGAGTTCTTCAAAAACTTGATAATACATTCTGGGATCATACTAGCCGTATAGTTATAACTGGCGGCGAACCGCTACTTAGAAAAGATTTAACCGAAATCGTCGACGGGCTAACTGAAACTGACGATAGTAGATTTATATCACTATCTACTACAGGATTAGACAGATTTAACCAGCTAGCAAATATTACAAATAAGATTGATTCGATCGGCGTACCTATCGACGGACCATCTGCCAAAATTAACTCAATTTGGCGTACACATCCAACAATCAATGATGGCGGACTGAAAACGGCCGTTGACACCCTAAATTTTATCCAAGAATCCAAACCAAACCTACAGACATCAGTCAGAACACTAATACACCCTGGAAATATTGACAGGATTACTGAAATACCAGAATTTCTTGAAAAATCAGGCGTCGATATTTCACGATTAAGATGGATATTGTACGAACTAAATCAGCGCGTCAAAAC